>NZ_JBRIQO010000004.1:0-415113 GCF_052983175.1 Streptosporangium sp. G12
TGATAGGCTGGAAGTGGAAGCGCAGTAATGTGTGGAGCTGACCAGTACTAATAGGCCGAGGACTTGACCACAAAGCAACATGCTTGGTCTGTGCAGCGCTCTGTCCCTTCGCCGGGTCCGGAGCAGCGCCAGACCAAGGTCTTGCTCGCGTCCACTACGCAATTCTGAGACAACAAACAGTGTTTGTGTGTTTCATAGGGTTACGGCGGTTATGGCGAAGGGGAAACACCCGGTTACATTCCGAACCCGGAAGTTAAGCTCTTCAGCGCCGATGGTACTGCACCGGGGACGGTGTGGGAGAGTAGGTCACCGCCGGACAATCTTTTGAAGGCCCCCACCAACGGTGGGGGCCTTCATGCTTTCACGGGTTCTTCCCGCTCACGGCCCGCTCAGGGCCCGCTCACGGCCTTGCTCATGGCCCGCTCACGGTCCTCTCGCGATCAGGCTTCTCGCGATCTTTTTACGGGGCTCTCTGGAGTTCACCGGTCTTCCCGAGGTCGCCCCGGGTGCCGGAAAGACGACCTCGTAATCGGAAGCCCGTTAACCGGGAACCCCGATGACCGGGAGCGCTGTGAACAAGAATCCCGGACGAACGAGAGCCCTGGACAACGGAGAAGCCCCGGCCCAGAAGGGCCGGGGCTTCTCCGTTTGATCACCGCTCGTCAGGGCGTGATGAAGAGACCGTCGCCCACGGTCCGCTCCGCTCCGTCCGAAGGCCGGTTCACGGCCTTGTGACCGACGACCATCACGCTGGAGCCGCCACCGTCGAAGTTGATGGCCTGCTTGGCTCCCAGCCACCGCATCAGCTGGGCCGCCTCCACCATCGAGGCGCCCACGGCGACGCCCGGGTTGCGCCCGTCGACGGTGGCCAGGATCAGCCCGCCCGACTTGTCGATACCGACCATCGTGCGCGGGTGGCGCCGGAGCATCATGTTGATCGAGGCGTGTCCGTCGGCGGCCGCGGTGATGCGTACCCGCCCGTTCCTGACCAGCCCGACCCCGCCACCCATGACGTGTGTCTCCGGGGTGAGCGGTATGGCCCGCTGGGTACGCAGGTCGATGACCTTGTTGTCCACCTTCATCCAGGTTCCCTGCGCGTGTTCCTGGAGCCAGACGGCCATGAGGCCGGTGCCGTGGAGGAGGTAGGTGCCCCGGGCGACGATGCCGCCGGCTTGGCGAACCTTGATGACCTTGCCCTGGGCGGCGTCGACGACGACCTCGATGCCGCCGTCGGCGGCCGTCTTGCCGCCGAACTCCTCGGTGTAGAGGACGAGCTCTTCGGCCCCGGCGGCTCGGTTGATGCCGTTGACCTCGGTCTTCGTCCCGTCGGAGGAGATCGCGGTGACCGTCGTCTTCAGCTCGGTGATCCGTGCCTTGCGGCCCTGGGTGATGACGAGACCGCTACGGCCGGGCACGGCCTCGCTGAGGAGCCTGCCGCCCACGACGGACACGCCGACCGGGTCGCCCTGCAGCGCCTTGGCCGTGTGGATGTTGAAGAAGCCGCCGTTGACCCCGGCGATGGCACCGGTCAGCTTCGACATCGAGCTGGTGCTCTCACGCTTGGCCACGCTCTTGCCGACGCTGGTCTTGAAGGACCCCCTGAACACCTTCGGGTTGACCATCAGCACGCGCATGTCCCAGGGGCCGGTGGTCTCGGTGCCGTCGTCACCGAGATAGTCGGTCTTGGCCCGGACGTCGAACTCCTTGAGCTCCTTCACGACCTTGTCGGCCTTGGCCCGCTGGCCGAACGACCAGAGGCCGGTCCGGACCATGTAACGCTCCACGGCCGGCGCGTCCGAGGCGGCGGGCTGCACGACCTTCAGGATCTCGGGAGTGAATCCCGCGGCCTCCACCGCCTGGGCCACCGTCTGTGCGGTGACAAGGGAACCGGCATCATGCCCGTTGGGCATAAGAGCGGAAACTGTCCATCCTTGGGTGGATTTGCCGTGTTTCACACTGAAAAGGGTAATTCCTGGCGCCACGCTCTGCTGGTTCTTCACCGGGGCCATGCTCACGCCCAGCGGGAACGCGGAGGAGGGAAACCCCGAACTCGCCTGCTCCGCCGCGGCGGGAATCGCCACGGCGGTGAGTGTCAGGGCCGTCAATCCAGCGACAAGGTGTCGCGACATGTGCATCTCTCCCCGTTGGTCTCCGACTTCGTGCACCATCGTGCCGAGATCCACGGGTGCAGGGGAGCGAAACACGCGAAACATCCCAAGAAAGTGTCATTACTCACGCGAGACCGTGTGGCCGGAGGGGATCGGCGAAGAGGAATTCGCATACCCGTGAAGGCCTCGGCCGAGTCAATGGGCCGGGTCAATGGGCCGATAGGCCTGGTCAATAAGGATTAGTCCCCGGATGTTTCGCCACGCGGGCGGGAAAGCGGCGCTACGGTGCGGTAGGCCGCATTTCCTCAGATCAAGCGGCACATCTTTACGAGAGGCAGCCGTCATGGGGCTGAGCGTTCTCATCGTGATCACCGCAAGTGTGTTCCTCGGTGTCATCCTCGGAGCGATCCTGACGCGTCCGCGCCGCTGGGATCTCCACATCTGCGCGGACGATCCCGTCGACCACGTCCGCATGGACACCGCGTCCGACAGACACGGTTAACCGGACACCATCGATTCAGGCGGGTCCGGTCGCGGGGAAGCCCGGAAGCGTCCTGAGAGAAGAATCCCGCTGAGTCACGGAGAGTCCGCGGAGGTCACCGCACGACTTCGAGAACCGTGCACCTTCGGCAGTCCGCACGACCGCGAGGGGCCGCATCCCTTCGAGGAGCCGTATGGCTTCGCGGGGACCTCACGTGACAGGGCGGGGAACGGACCGACAGGCCGGCGAGACGCGGTCACCACGAAAACGGTGATCGCGGACGGCGGCCGGACATCCGCGGGTCGTACGGCGTCGAGGCGCCGTACGACCCGGGTCCCCGATGCGGGTCAGCCCACGCAGTGATACACCTTGCGCAGGGTCTCGTGGACGATCCAGACGGTCTTGGCGCCTTCGGCGAGCAGGCAGACCGACCCGGGGACGAGCTCCAGGGTGGCGCCGCCGTCGACCTCCAGCGTGGCGCGGCCGGACAGGACCACGAACATCTCGTCACGTTCCACATCGGTCACCGTGCCCGGCGTGATCTCCCAGATGCCCCGGCTCTGCTTACCGTCCGGCGAGGACCACAGCTCGATCGACGAGACGCGCGGGGAGCCCGCCAGGATCTGGTGGGGCTCCAGTTCGCCGGGTGACAGCCGTACGTCGTCGGTGGGGACGGAGAACGCCCCGGCGGCGGTGACCATCCGGGACAGATCGGCGGTCTCGGGGACGAAGATCTCGGTCATGGGGGCCTTTCAGGAACGGGGGCTGTCTCTTCGGAAGGACTCCAGCGCCAGGAGGGCGACATGGAGGGAGAGACAGGATTCGACATCGTCCAGATCGGTGTCGAGGACGCGCTCCAGCCTACGGAGGCGGTCGTAGAAGGCGGGCCGGGACAGGTGGGCCCGCTGGGCGGCGACGGCCTTGTTGCGGCCCGCGTCGAGATAGACCCGCAGGATCCTGGTGAGATCGCCGCCGCGCTGGGCGTCGTAGGCGAGCAGCGGGCCGAGCTCGCGCTCGGCGAAGGTCTGCAGCCGGGCGTCGTCGCGCAGAAGATGGAGCAGACCCCTCAGGCGGAGGTCGGGCAGCCGGTAGAAGGGGCGGCCGTCGGGCTGCCTGACGGCGACGTCGGCGACCTGCTCGGCCTCCAGGAAACTCCTCCGTACGTCGCGGACCGACTCGACCACGGAGCCGGCGGCGAGGACGAAGGGGGTCGTGAAGGCGACGCGAAGGTGGTCGGAGAGCGTGGTCAGCGCGGACTCGGGCAGGACGCGCGGCGGCAGGGGAAGCAGGACGCCGACCCGGTTCTGGTCCAGTGCGCCGATCAGGGCGGGAAGGCGGGCCTCGCGGCAGGCGGCGGAGGCCGCGTCCGCCAGCTCGCCCAGCCGGGCGAGCTGCTCCTGGCCGTCGGGTGGATTCTCCGCCGGCTCGGCCAGGCGGAGCACCACGCTGACGAGCTTGCGGCCGGTGAGCGGCACACCGACCGCGCGGGCGCGCGCCGCGGCCTCCTCGGGGTCGGCGTACGCGTGGGTCAGGATGCCGGTGATGATCGTGCCGTGCGCCTGGCGTTCCAGTGACTCCTGGTGGCGCTCCAGCAGGCGGCCCAGGGCGAGAGTGGTCGCGGCGCGCTCGGCGAGCACGATGTCGCGTGGCCCCGGCTCCGTGTCGCAGAGCAGGATCAGGCGGCCCCAGTCCTGGCCCCGCGCGCCGACCATGGTGACCAGCCAGCCGGAGGTCGCGTCGTAGGCGGTGCGCAGGTCGGGGGCGACCGCGCGGGAGCGGGTCTCCCAGCCCGCCAGCAGCGATCCGGTGTCGCGCCCGGCGGTCTCGCAGGCCAGCACCTGGTGCGCGAGGTTCTCCAGCAGTGCCGGGTAGCCGGACAGCCGGGTGACCTGGCCGAGGACCTCCGCGGGAGAGGCGCCCTCGACGGACAGCTCGGTGAAGACCTCGTGCAGCTGCTCGGAGGCGCGAAGCTCCTCCAGCTGGGCGTCGATGATCCGGGCGTGCACCGACTCGGTGATCTGCACGAACGGTGTCTCCCTGGCCAGGGTGACCAGGGGAAGGCCGTGATCCTCGGCGGCGCGGACCACGGCACCGGGCAACTCGCCGATGAACTTGCGGCCCAGCTCCACGATCAGCCCCGACGTGCCCACGGCGACCAGCTCGGCGATGTAGTCGGCCAGCTTGCCGGGGTCGTCGGGCAGCGCTATGCCGGTGGTGAGCACGAGTTCGCCGCCGCGCAGCAGGTGCGCGATGTCGGTGACCTCGCCCACGTGCACCCAGCGCACCCGGCTGTCCAGCCGGTCGGCTCCCGCCACGACCCGTGGGTTGCCCCGGCGGACGGTGTCCAGAGCGAGGACGTCGGCGACAGTAGGGAGCACCCGCCAAGAATATCCGATCAGCATGTAAGCGCGAGTGGCATGTACTTTACAGCCTGTTTGCCCCTCGCCCGTTTCCCTTCCGCCTTCTCGCCCGTATGCCCCCGTTCCCCCGTTTCCCGGTCGCTTTTCGCCCGCCTAGGATTACCTCACCTTTTACGGCCGAGGGGCGCGATGGTGGACATGGTTGAGACCGCCGGCACGGTGCGGAGCAGGGCCACGAAGGGCGCTTCAGGCGTGGAGGAGCTCGATCTCCGGCAGCTCCTGGCGGGCCTGACCGCGGTGCGCGACGGCGACTTCGGCACGCATCTGCCCGAGGACGGCGACGGGCTGCTGCAGGAGATCGCCACCGTCTTCAACGGGATGGTGGACCAGCTGTCGCTGTTCACCTCCGAGGTGACGAGGGTGGCCCGCGAGGTGGGCACCGAGGGGCAGCTGGGCGGGCAGGCCGAGGTGCCGGGCGTCTCGGGCACCTGGAAGGACCTCACCGACTCGGTGAACGCCATGGCGGGCAACCTCACCGACCAGGTGCGCGACATCGCCCAGGTCGCGACCGCGGTCGCCACCGGCGACCTGTCGCAGAAGATCACCGTGGACGTGCGCGGTGAGATCCTGGAGCTGAAGAACACGCTGAACACGATGGTGGACCAGCTGTCGTCGTTCGCCGACGAGGTGACGCGGGTGGCCCGCGAGGTGGGCACCGAGGGCAGGCTGGGCGGGCAGGCGGAGGTGACCGGCGTCGCCGGCACCTGGCGCGACCTCACCGACTCCGTCAACTTCATGGCGGGCAACCTCACCGACCAGGTGCGCAGCATCGCGCAGGTCACCACGGCGGTGGCGAAGGGCGACCTGTCACAGAAGATCACCGTGGACGCCCGGGGCGAGATCCTGGAGCTGAAGAACACCATCAACACGATGGTGGACCAGCTGTCGTCGTTCGCCGACGAGGTGACGCGGGTGGCCCGCGAGGTGGGCACCGACGGCAGGCTGGGCGGGCAGGCCGACGTCAAGGGCGTCTCGGGCACCTGGCGCGACCTCACCGACTCCGTCAACTACATGGCGGGCAACCTCACCGACCAGGTGCGCAACATCTCGCAGGTGGCCACCGCCGTCGCCCGCGGCGACCTGTCGCAGAAGATCACGGTCTCGGCGCGGGGCGAGATCCTGGAGCTGAAGAACACGCTGAACACGATGGTGGACCAGCTGTCGTCGTTCGCCGACGAGGTGACGCGGGTGGCCCGCGAGGTGGGCACCGACGGCAGGCTGGGCGGCCAGGCCGACGTCAAGGGTGTCTCGGGCACCTGGAAGGCGCTGACCGAGTCGGTGAACGTCATGGCCGACAACCTCACCGCCCAGGTGCGGAGCATCGCGCAGGTCACCACGGCGGTGGCCAAGGGCGACCTGTCGCAGAAGATCCGGGTCGACGCCCGCGGCGAGATCATGGAGCTGAAGGAGACCATCAACACGATGGTCGACCAGCTCTCGGCCTTCGCCGACGAGGTGACGCGGGTGGCCCGCGAGGTCGGCACCGAGGGCAACCTCGGCGGCCAGGCCACCGTGCGAGGGGTCTCCGGTACGTGGAAGGACCTCACCGACAACGTCAACTCGATGGCCAACAACCTGACCAGCCAGGTGCGGAGCATCGCGCAGGTCACCACGGCGGTCGCCCGCGGCGACCTGTCGCAGAAGATCACCGTCGAGGCGAAGGGCGAGGTCGCCGCGCTCGCCCAGACCATCAACACCATGGTCGACACGCTGAGCGCGTTCGCCGACGAGGTGACCCGGGTGGCCCGCGAGGTCGGCACCGAGGGCGAGCTGGGCGGCCAGGCGCGCGTGCCCAACGTGGCCGGCACGTGGAAGGACCTCACCGACAACGTCAACTCGATGGCCAACAACCTGACCAACCAGGTGCGCAACATCGCGCAGGTCACCACGGCGGTCGCGCAGGGCGACCTGACCAAGAAGATCGACGTGGACGCCCGGGGCGAGATCCTGGAGCTGAAGACCACCATCAACACGATGGTCGACCAGCTGTCGTCGTTCGCCGCGGAGGTCACCCGGGTGGCCCGCGAGGTCGGCAGCGAGGGGCGGCTGGGCGGGCAGGCCGAGGTCGAGGGCGTGTCCGGCACCTGGAAGCGGCTGACGGAGAACGTCAACGAGCTGGCCGGAAACCTGACCCGCCAGGTGCGCGCGATCGCCGAGGTGACCAGCGCGGTGACCTCGGGCGACCTCACCCGCTCGATCACCGTCGACGCCTCGGGCGAGGTGGCCGAGCTCAAGGACAACATCAACTCCATGGTGAAGTCGCTGCGCGAGACCACCCTGGCCAACCAGGAGCAGGACTGGCTCAAGTCGAACCTGGCCCGCATCTCCGGGCTGATGCAGGGCCACCGCGACCTCGCCGTCGTGGCCGAGCTGGTGATGAACGAGCTGGCCCCGCTGGTCTCCGCCCAGCACGGCACGTTCCTGCTCGCGGAGGAGAAGCCGGACGGCTCGGAGCTGCGGGTGGTCGGCTGCTACGGCCACCGGGAGACCGCCCGCCGCCACTTCTTCGGGGACTCCCTGGTGGGACAGGCCGCCGTGGCCAAGCGGTCCATCCTGGTCGAGGACATCGCCGCCGGATACATCACCGTCTCCTCGAGCCTGGGAGCGGCCGGCCCGGTCAACCTCATCGTGCTGCCGATCATCGTCGAGGACCAGGTCCTCGGGGTGATCGAGCTGGCCAGTCTCAACCGCTTCACCCAGGTGCACCGGGCCTTCCTGGAGCAGCTGGTGGAGACCATCGGCGTCAACGTCAACACGATCGTCGCCAACGCCCGTACCGACTCCCTGCTCACCGAGTCGCAGCGCCTCGCGACCGAGCTCCAGGTCGGGCAGGAGGAGCTGCAGCGCTCCAATGCCGAGCTGGAGGAGAAGGCGGAGCTGCTGGTCCGGCAGAACCACGACATCGAGACGAAGAACAGGGAGATCGAGCAGGCGCGGCAGGAGCTGGAGGACCGGGCCAAGCAGCTCGCGCTGGCCTCCAAGTACAAGAGCGAGTTCCTGGCCAACATGAGCCACGAGCTGCGCACCCCGCTCAACTCGCTGCTCATCCTGGCCCAGCTGCTGGCACAGAACCCGGCCCGCAACCTCACCGCCAAGCAGGTGGAGTACGCCAACGTCATCCACTCGGCGGGCACCGACCTGCTCCAGCTGATCAATGACATCCTCGACCTGTCGAAGATCGAGGCGGGCAAGATGAACATCAGCCTGGAGCCGCTGCCGCTGCGCCAGCTCCTGGACTACGTCGAGGCCACCTTCCGCCCGCTGACCACGGAGAAGGGGCTGCGGTTCGACGTCGTGGTCGCCCCCGACGTGCCCGAGGAACTGCTCATGGACGAGCAGCGGCTCAGGCAGGTGCTGCGGAACCTGCTCTCCAACGCGGTGAAGTTCACCGAGAAGGGCTCGGTGGAGCTCCGCATCGAGCGGGTGGGCACGATGAACCTGCCGGGGGCGTACGGGCAGGAGGCGCTCGCCTTCCAGGTCGTCGACACCGGCATCGGCATCGCCGAGGAGAACCTCTCCCAGATCTTCGACGCCTTCCAGCAGGCCGACGGCACGACCAGCCGCAAGTACGGCGGCACCGGGCTGGGGCTGTCCATCAGCCGCGAGATCGCCGCGCTCTTCAACGGCGAGATCCGGGCGGTCAGCGCTCTGGGCTCCGGCAGCACCTTCAGCCTCTACCTGCCGATCGCCGCCCTCACCCCGGGCGCCGCCCAGGCGCGCATCGGAGGCGACCTCGGCGCCGCGTCCGCCCCGGTCCCGCCGGTGCATCCCGCGCCGGTGGCCGTGCCTCTCGAGAGATTCCCGGGGGCGGACGGGCGGCGCCTGCTCGTCGTGGAGTCCCGCCCCAACGGGCTGCTCTCGCAGCTGGCCCAGAGCGTCGTGGCCGACCTGCCCGAGACGCACGGTCCCGTCCAGGTGTCGACCGCCAACGACCCGGTCTCCGCCCTGGAGATCCTGGCCGCGGACGACCACCACTGCATCGTGCTCGACCTGGGCATGCGCCAGGACGGGGCGGCCGACTTCCTGCGCATGCTGGACGACGACCCGGCGCTGCGCGGGCTGCCGGTGCTCGCCCACCACACCCGCACGCTCACCCGGCCGCAGGAGAACCTCCTCAAGGGGCGGTCCAACACCCAGCCGCTGGAGCGCCTGCCCAGCCTCGACGAGCTGCGCGAGCGCATCACCCTGCACCTGTCGGCGCCGGAGCCCGGCGACGTGCTGCCCCTGGTGCAGGCCAGCCCCGACGAGCGGCCGCAGCCGGTGGAGGAGGCGGACGCCGTGCTGGTGGACAGGAAGGTCCTGGTCATCGACGACGACGTCCGCAACGTCTTCGCGCTCACCAACATCCTGGAGCTGCACGGCATGCAGGTCCTCTACGCGGAGAACGGCCGCAAGGGCATCGAGATCCTGTCGCGCAACGAGGACATCGACCTGGTCCTGATGGACATCATGATGCCGGAGATGGACGGCTACGCCGCGACCGCCGCCATCCGCAAGATGGCCGACTTCGCGGATCTGCCGATCATCGCGGTGACCGCCAAGGCCATGCAGGGCGACCGGGAGAAGACCCTGTCCGCGGGGGCCAGCGACTACGTCACCAAACCCGTCGACGCCCAGGAGCTGCTCCGCCGCATCCAGCGGTGGCTGGAGATCTAGGGCGAGGGCGGGGGCCGGCCGCCGTCCGCGTACCGTCTCCGGCGTCCCCCCCGGGTTCACCCCCGGCGTCCCCCGGGGGCACTGCCGGCCTCGTCCCCGGCGGCCGGGGTGCCCGGCTCCGGGCGGCCCCGCGACGCCGGAGGTGACGCGGCGCGGTTCAGGCGGGCCTCCAGGCCGTCGAGGAGGCAGGTCAGGCCGAACTCGAAGTTGAGCGCCCTCGCGGTGTCGACGTCCATGCGCCTGAACTCGGCGTAGCGTGCGGTCAGCTCCGGATGGTCGGCCGCGGCCTTCTCCAGCGTGGGCTGGATGGACGCGTTCAGCTCGTTGGAGGTGAGGCCCGTCCGATCCAGCATGGACCGCCAGGAGAGCTCGGGCGCGGTGACCCCGAACACGTAGGCCATGAGCGTCGAGGCGGCGTAGTCCTGGTCGAGGCCGCGGAACCCGGCGTGGTCGAAGGTGGCGAGGAGACCGCTCATCATCCGCATCGCGTTGGGGCCGATGGCGGGGGTCGTCCCGATGAAACTGATGACCCAGGGGTGTCTGAAGAGCGCCTGGCGGATGCCGTACGCGAAGGAGGAGGCGGCGTTGCGCCAGGTGGTCTCCTGGACGTCCAGAATGGTGAACTCGCCGTAGACCTCGTCGAGGGCCAGTTCGAGCAACTCGTCCTTGTTGGCCACGTGCCAGTAGACGCTGGTCGTCCCCGAGCCGAGCCTGGCACCCAGGCGGCGCATGCTCAGCGCGTCCAGCCCCTCGGCGTCGAGCAGTTCCATCGCCGCGCGCACGATCTGCGCGCGGCTGAGGGTGGGGCTTTTCGCGGTGCGCCGCTCGCGGGTCCAGACGGAGCCCAGGTGCTCTTTCACCGTTCAAGCATAAATCCGATGGCACGCTGTTCGAGGTTATCGTACAGTGTGCGAGTGGAATCGAACACTGTACGAGTCGAACGCGATCCGAGGCGCTGGTGGATCCTCGGAGTGCTCTGCCTGAGCCTGCTGGTCCTCGTGGTGGACAACACCGTCCTGAACCTGGCGATCCCCGCTCTCATGGTCGACCTGGGAGCCAGCCCGTCGGACATCCAGTGGATCATCGACGCCTACGTCCTGGTCTTCGCCGGGTTGCTGCTCACCTCGGGCAGCCTGTCGGACCGCTACGGCCGCAAGCGCTTCCTGATCATCGGCCTGGTGCTGTTCGGCGGCGCCTCGCTGCTCGCCGTGCTGGTCACCGAGCCCTGGCACCTGATCGGCGCCCGCGCGCTGATGGGCGTCGGCGGCTCCATCCTGATGCCGAGCACCCTGTCGATCCTGATCACCGTCTTCGACGAGGAGGAGCGCCGTAAGGCGATCGCCGCGTGGAGCGCGGTGGCGATGGTCGGCGTGATCGCCGGTCCGACACTGGGCGGCTTCCTGCTCGAACACTACTGGTGGGGGTCGATCTTCCTGCTCAACGTGCCGGTCGCGGTCGTCGCCGTGGTCGCGGCGGCGCTGCTGATGCCCGAGTCGCGCGGTCCGGCGAGAAGGCTCGACCCGGCCGGCGTGGTGCTGTCCACGGTCGGCATGAGCGCCCTGGTCTACGTGGTCATCTCCGCGCCGACCGCGGGCTGGACCTCGGCGGAGTCGCTGGTCGCCGCCGGGGTGGCGGTGGTCGCGCTGACGGCGTTCGTGATCTGGGAGCTGAAATCGGGGCACCCGATGCTCCCGCTCGAACTGTTCCGCAACCGGAACTTCAGCGGGGCGTCGTTCTCGATCGTGCTGATGTCGTTCGGCACGGGCGCGCTGCTGCTGATGCTCACCCAGTACCTGCAGTTCGTGCTGGCCTACGGTCCCATGCAGGCCGGTCTCGCGCTGCTGCCGTACGCCGTGGCCGCCGCGCTGTTCAACGGGGTCGGCGCAGGGCTGGGGCAGAAGGTCAGCAACCGGGTGCTGGTCGCCGTCGGTCTCGCCGTGATGGCCGGCGGTTTCGGGGTACTCGCCTTCATGACCGCCGACACCGGGTACGGCCTGCTGATCACCGGTCTGATGCTCATGGGGATCGGTGGCGGTCTCGCGGGCCCCGCGGCCTACGCGACGCTGATGGGAGCGGTGCCGCCCGCGCACGCCGGTGTCGGGTCGGCGCTCAACGACACCGTCCAGCAGGTCGGCATGGCGCTGAGCATCGCCGTGCTCGGCAGCGTGCTGGCCGGGGTCTACACCTCGTCGATGCCCGCCGACGCCCCGGCCACCGCGCGCGAGTCGATCGGTGAGGCGCTGCGGCTGGGGGACGCGGGGCTGATCGGGACCGCGCGCGAGGCGTTCGTCTCGGCCATGTCGTTCGGCTCCTGGGTGGGAGTCGGCTTCACCCTCGCCGCCGCCACGCTGGCGTTCCTGGTGCTGCGCCCCGCACCCGCGCCCGTGCCCGGGGCCGGTTCGGACACGGGCCTGGTGAAAGCGGAGAGCTGAGCGGTTCTCCAGGCCGTCGATGCCGTGCGTTCGCCCGCCGGCGGCCGGCCCGCCCGGGCGGGCCGGCCGCCGGCACGTCGTTGCCGTGCCCGGGGGCCGTCGACGCCCGGGGCCGGCCGTGAAGCCCCGGCTCCGGGTGCCGGGCGACGTACGTCACGTGCGTGCCCGGCGGCGGGTGACCATGAGAACCGGCCATTATTCATGCATTTCAGGTTGTTTTGATAGGAAATATGGGTGATGCTGGACTCACCCGGCCTCATGACTGGTGAAGCTCGGACGGGGAACCTGGGGGGTGCTCCGTCCGGCCCTCCTGTGCGGCTCGCGCCATCCGTCGCGTGGCGCGAGCCGCACGGGACGCGTCGCGGGGCGTGAGCCGCACAGTCCTTTCACGGAGGGTGATCCGCGCCGGCGAGACCTGACAGTGTGATGGGTTAGGCGCGAACATCCCGACATGTTGCAGGTATGAGCGGTGGCATCGAGAGGTGATACTCGATGTATGTCGGACCTCCTTGCGCGCCATCGCGCGGTAATGCCCAACTGGCTGGCCCTTTACTACGACGAGCCCATCGAGATCGTCTCGGGCAAGGGAAACCGTGTCGTCGACGCGTCGGGCAAGAGCTACCTCGACTTCTTCGCGGGGATCCTGACCAACATGATCGGGTACGACGTGCCCGAGGTGCGGGAGGCCGTCGAGCGGCAGATCGCCACCGGCGTGGTGCACACCTCCACGGTCTACCTGCTGCGCGGCCAGGTGGAGCTGGCCGAGAAGATCGCCAGGCTCTCCGGCATCCCGGACGCGAAGGTCTTCTTCACCAACTCCGGCACCGAGGCCAACGAGACCGCGCTGTTGCTGGCGACCTATGCGCGCAAGTCCGACCAGGTGCTCGCCATGCGGCAGAGCTACCACGGCCGCTCCTTCGGGGCGGTCAGCGTCACGAGCAACCGCGCGTGGAAGAACAACTCGCTGTCACCGCTGAACGTGCACTTCCTGCACGGCGCCGACCGGCACCTCACCCAGTTCCGCGGCCTGTCCGACGAGGACTACATCGCGGCCTGCGTCGACGACCTGCGCCACGTGCTCTCCACCGCCGTCGCCGGCGACGTGGCGGCGCTGATCGCCGAGCCGATCCAGGGGGTGGGCGGCTTCACCATGGCCCCCGACGGGCTGTTCGCCGCCTACAAGGAGGTCCTCGACGCCGAGGGCATCCTGTTCGTCTCCGACGAGGTGCAGACCGGCTGGGGGCGCACCGGCTCCGCCTTCTTCGGCATCCGGAACCACGGCGTCACGCCCGACATGATGACCTTCGCCAAGGGGCTGGGCAACGGCTTCGCGGTGGGAGGCGTCGTCGCCCGCGGTGACCTGATGGACGGCCTCCACGCGGTCGGGCTGGCCACCTTCGGCGGCAACCCGATCTCCATGGCCGCCGCCAACGCCACCCTGGACTACGTCCTCGACCACGACCTGCAGGCGAACGCCGCCAGGACCGGCGCCCTGATCATCGACGGGCTGCGCGAGGCCGCGCCGCGCCTGCCGATCGTCGGCGACGTCCGCGGCAAGGGCCTGATGTTCGCCGTGGAGCTGGTCGACCCGGCGACCGGCGAGCCCTCGCCGGCCCTCGCCGCCCGGTTCATGGAGGAGACCAGGAAGTCCGGCCTGCTCGCGGGCAAGGGCGGCCTGAAGGGCAACGTGCTCCGGATGGCCCCGCCGCTCACCCTCACCCTCGACGAAGCCGCCGAGGGACTCGGGATCATCGTCAGCGCGCTCGAGACCATCAACGCCGAGGTCGCCTCGTGAAGAACGTCACCCACTGGATCGGCGGCGGCCCCGTAGAGGGCTCCGGCCGCACCTCCGAGATCTTCGACCCCGCGACGGGAGAGGTCTCCGGGCGGGTCCACCTCGCGTCCGTGGACGAGGTCGACGCGGCCGTGGCCGCCGCCGTCGCGGCCTGGCCCGCGTGGCGGGACGCCTCGCTGGTCAAGCGCTCGCAGGTGCTGTTCCGCTTCCGTGAGCTGATGTACGCCAACCGCGACGAGCTCGCCCGCCTCATCTCGGAGGAGCACGGCAAGGTCCACTCCGACGCGCTGGGCGAGGTCGCCAGGGGCCTGGAGGTCGTGGAGTTCGCCTGCGGCATCCCGCACCTGCTCAAGGGCGGTTTCTCCGAGGGCGTCTCCACCCGGGTCGACTCCTACTCGATCCGGCAGCCGCTGGGCGTCGTCGCCGGGATCACCCCGTTCAACTTCCCGGCCATGGTGCCGATGTGGATGTTCCCGATCGCGATCGCCGCGGGCAACGCCTTCGTCCTCAAGCCGTCGGAGAAGGACCCCTCGGCGTCGCTGCTGATGGCCTCGCTCTGGAAGGAGGCAGGGCTGCCCGACGGCGTCTTCGGCGTCGTCCAGGGCGACAAGGTGGCGGTGGACCGGCTGCTGGAGCACCCGGACGTGCGCGCGGTCTCGTTCGTCGGGTCCACACCCATCGCCAGGTACGTCTACGAGACCGGCACCGCCCACGGCAAGCGGGTCCAGGCGCTCGGCGGCGCCAAGAACCACATGCTGGTCCTGCCCGACGCCGACCTCGACCTCGTCGCCGACGCCGCGGTGTCGGCCGGTTTCGGTTCGGCGGGGGAGCGCTGCATGGCGATCTCCGTGGTGCTGGCCGTGGACCCGGTCGGGGATGAGCTGGTCGACAGGATCGTCTCCCGGGTCTCCGCGCTGACCGTCGGCCCCGGCGACGACCCGGCCTCCCAGATGGGCCCCCTCGTCACCGGGGCCCACCGCGACAAGGTCGTCTCCTACCTCGACCTGGGCGTCTCCGAGGGCGCGAAGCTCGTCGTGGACGGCCGTCTGACCCCCGTCCTGGGCGGCGGCGCCGCCCAGGAGACCCCCGGCTTCTGGCTGGGCCCCACGGTCCTCGACCACGTGCCCGCCGGTTCCCGGGTCCACCGGGAGGAGATCTTCGGCCCGGTCCTGGCGATCGTCCGCGTCTCCTCGTACGAGGAGGGCCTGGAGCTGATCAACGGCGGCGAGTTCGGCAACGGCACCGCGGTCTTCACCAACGACGGCGGCGCGGCCCGGCGCTTCCAGAACGAGGTGGAGGTCGGCATGATCGGCATCAACGTGCCGATCCCGGTGCCGATGGCCTTCTACAGCTTCGGCGGCTGGAAGTCCTCACTCTTCGGTGACACCCACGTCCACGGCACCGAGGGCGTGCACTTCTACACCCGGGGCAAGGTCGTCACCTCCCGATGGCTCGACCCGAGCCACGGTGGCGTCAACCTCGGCTTCCCGACCAACGGGTAACCTCCGGACCGCGAGCCCGCGCCCCTCCTGCCGGGGCGCGGGCTCGCGTATTCTCCGGTCTCTTCCGGCATCTCCGACTCCTCCGGCGCGGCGTGCGGATTCCGCGCGTTCGCGGGACCCCGGGGCGGGGGAGGGCCGGTAGGCTCCCGGGCAGATCGGTGGCGACGTCGGGAGGAGACCTCGTGGGCCTCGTGGGCAGGGACAGGCTCCGCCGGGCGCGTCTCGGAGCGCTGCTGGGAGTGGGAGGGCTGGCGCTCGCCGCCTGCGCCCAGGCGGGAGCCGTGAGCGCGGCCGGGCCGGCGCGCGGCCCTTCGCCCTCCGCCACACCCGTGACGCCCACCGCGACGCCCACCTCCGGGCCCGGCTCGACCCCCGGCTCGACACCGACACCTGCACCGACGCCGTCGGCGTCCATCGGCAAGGGCGAGGGCACGCTCCAGGTGCTGACCTTCCAGGGGTACGTCGAGTACGGCGGGACCAGCTCGCGGGCCAACTGGCTCGCCCCCTTCGAGCAGGAGACCGGCTGCGTCGTCAAGCTCGACCGGGTCCGTACGAGCGAGGAGATGGCCGCCAGATTCGCCGCGGGCTCCTACGACGCCGTCTCGCCCGCCCCCGACCTGGCCGGTGAGCTGGTGGCGCGGGGGAAGGTGGCGGCGCTGGACACGGCGCTGGTCGCGGGCTACAAGCACATTCCCAAGCGCCTGCGCGAGCTGCCCGGCCTGCGCGTGGACGGCAGGGTCTATGGGATCCCCTACCTGTGGGGGGTCAACCAGGTGGTCCACGAGGAGGGCGGGCCCAAGGAACCGTCGGCGCTCTACGGAGCGGCTCCGGCGGCGATCAGGAACAGCCCGCTGAGCATCGCCGACGCCGCGCTCGCCCTCGGCGGGACGCGTCCGGAGCTGGAAGTCGAGGATCCGTTCCAGCTCACCCCCGCCCAGCTCGACGCCGCCGTGAAGCTCCTGGCCGAGGGCGCCGGTCCCGACCGCGTCTACTGGGACAGTTCCCTGGAGCTGGTCAGGGCCCTGTCGGCGGGACCGGTGCGGATCGCCCAGGCACTCCCGTACCACCTGGACCTCTTCCGGCGCGCGGGCCGGCCGATGAAGGCGTCGACGGCGCCGGTGACCGGGTGGGCCGACGCGTGGATGCTCGCGGCCAGGCCCGCCAGCCCGAACTGCGCCTACCGGTGGCTGAACTGGATGAGTTCGGCGTCGGCGCAGCGCCCCGCCGCGGCCTGGACCGGGCTCGCCCCGGCCAACCCGGAGGCGTGCGGCGGGCACGCCCGCCGGATGTGCGAGATCTACCGCGTGCGTGACGGCCGGTGGCTGCGCGACGTCCGCTTCGCCACCCGCCCGACGCGCGATTGCGGGGGCCGGAGCGGGGAATGCACCGACTACGCCGACTGGGTGGAGCGCTGGAAGCAGCTCGTGAAGTGACCGGTCCCCCTCGGGGCCGAGCCTGACGGATCAGGGTCCGGCGGGGTCCTGACGGGGCCGGTTGGAGCCTGACGGGTCCTGGGCCCGTGCCCTTCCTCGCGGGGCCCTTCCCCTGGCATGTCCGAATGTCTTGCTTATGGCCGCGCTTTTCGTTGCCTTGATCGCTTTCAACGATGGATTCGGTGGGAAAATCATGTTTCGACTATCGACTGGTCAACCAGTCAGTGGGTAGGCTACCCGTTATGAGAATCCTTCTTGTTGGAGCGGGCGGCGTCGGGTCCGCTGTCGTGCCGATCGCCGCACGCCGAGATTTCTTCGAACACATCGTGGTCGCCGACTCTCAACAGGACCGGGCCGCCGCCGTCGTGGCCAGGATCGCGGATCCGCGCTTCAGCGCCATCGGGCTGGACGCCTCCGATCGGGCCGGGGTCGAGGCCGCC
This sequence comes from Streptosporangium sp. G12, assembly GCF_052983175.1. Taxonomy (NCBI): domain Bacteria; kingdom Bacillati; phylum Actinomycetota; class Actinomycetes; order Streptosporangiales; family Streptosporangiaceae; genus Streptosporangium; species Streptosporangium sp. G12. Next base: position 17,268 of record NZ_JBRIQO010000004.1, read on the forward strand.
CTCGCCGAGCACCGCTGCGACGTGCTCTTCAACGCGGTGGACCCCCGCTTCACCATGTCCCTGTTCGAGGCGGCGCTCAACGCCGGCGCCCACTACCTCGACATGGCGATGTCGTTGTCGCGGCCCCACCCGCGCAGGCCGTACGAGCTGACCGGGGTGAAGCTCGGTGACGAGCAGTTCGCCCTCGGCGAGGCCTGGCGCCGGAAGGGCGGGCTGGCGCTGGTCGGCATGGGCGTGGAGCCGGGGCTGGCCGACGTGTTCGCGCGCTACGCCGCCGAGCACCTGTTCGAGACCATCGAGGAGATCGGCATCCGTGACGGCTCCAACCTGGTGGTCGACGGCTACGACTTCGCGCCGACGTTCTCCATCTGGACGACCATCGAGGAGTGCCTCAACCCGCCGGTGATCTGGGAGAACGGCGGCTGGCACACCACCGAGCCGTTCAGCGAGCCCGAGGTGTTCGACTTCCCCGAGGGGATCGGGCCCGTCGAGTGCGTCAACGTCGAGCACGAGGAGGTGCTCCTCGTGCCCCGCTACATCGACGCCAAGCGGGTGACGTTCAAGTACGGCCTGGGCGAGGAGTTCATCGGGGTGCTGAAGACCCTGCACAAGCTCGGCCTGGACAACGCGAACAAGATCAAGGTGGGCGGCGTCGAGGCCTCGCCGCGGGACGTGGTCGCGGCCAGCCTTCCCGACCCGGCCACACTCGGCGACCGGATGCGGGGCAAGACCTGCGCCGGGACCTGGGTGAAGGGCGTGGGCAAGGACGGCGCGCCGCGCGAGGTCTACCTCTACCACGTGGTCGACAACGAGTGGTCGATGCGGGAGTACGGCTGCCAGGCCGTGGTCTGGCAGACGGCCGTGCACCCGGTGGTCGCCCTGGAGCTGCTGGCCACCGGCGCCTGGTCGGGCAGCGGGGTGCTCGGCCCCGAGGCGTTCGACGCGGTGCCCTTCCTGGAGCTGCTCAACGCCTACGGCTCGCCGTGGGGCATGCGCGAGGAGACCACCAGGACGCTCCTGTCCGCCTGACGCCCTCTCCGCCGCCTCCCCGGCCCACCTCGAAGGCTTACTTCGTAAAGGCCGCCTAGGGTTCCGGCCGCGCCAGCCGGGCGGCCCTGCCCTCCAGGTAGCGCTGCTCGGGGAGGCTGGTGGTGCGGCGCGCGGCCTCCCGGTAGCCCGCGCGGGCGGCCTCGCGGTCACCGGCCGTCTCCAGCAGGTGCGCGCGCACCGCGTGCAGGCGGTGGTGCCCGGCCATCCGGTCGTCGCCCTCCAGGGTCGTGAGCAGGTCGAGCCCGGCCTCCGGGCCCCGCACCATCGCGAGCGCGACGGCGTGGTTGAGCGTGACCATCGGGTTGGGGGCGAGGCGTTCGAGCAGCCGGTACAGCGCGAGGATCTGCGGCCAGTCCGTCTCCTCCGCGCGCACCGCCTCGGCGTGCACCGCGGCGATAGCGGCCTGGAGCTGGTACGGGCCGAGCGGGGCCCGCGCCAGCGCGCCGGTGACGAGCGCCACCCCTTCGGCGATCGACGTCCCGCTCCACAGGCTCCGGTCCTGCTCGGCGAGCGGGATGAGCGCGCCACCGGGACCGGTGCGTGCCGCCCGCCGGGCGTCGGTGAGCACCATGAGGGCGAGCAGCCCGGTCACCTCGCCGTCGTCGGGCAGCAGCCCGTGAACCGCGCGGGTGAGCCTGATCGCCTCGCCGGTCAGCTCGCGGCGCTGCAGGTCCGGACCCGAGGTGGCCGTGTAGCCCTCGTTGAAGATCAGATAGAGCACGTGCAGGACCACCCGCAGCCGCTCGGCCCGTTCGGGCTCGGGCGGCGGCGCGAAGGGGATGGCCGTGCTCTTGATCCGCTGCTTGGCCCGGCTGATGCGCTGGGCCATGGTCGTCTCGGGGACGAGGAACGCGTGGGCGATCTGCGCGGTGGTCAGACCGCCGACGGCCCGCAGGGTGAGCGCGATCTGCGAGGCGGGGGTCAGGGCGGGGTGGCAGCACAGGAACAGCAGGGTCAGGGTGTCGTCCTGCCCGCCGGTCGGCTCGGCGTCGGCGGCGGGCGACAGGAACTCGTCGGCGGGCGCCCGTGCCGCGACCATGTTCTCCCTGCGGTTGCGCGCGTACTCGCTGCGCAGTTCGTCGGTCAGCCTGCGGGACGCGACCGTGATCAGCCAGCCTCGGGGGTTGTCCGGCGGCCCCTGCTCGGGCCACTGCAGGGCGGCGGCCAGCAGCGCCTCCTGCACCGCGTCCTCGCACGCGTCGAAGTGCCCGTAGCGCCGGACGAGCACGCCGAGGACCTGCGGCGCGAGCTCGCGCAGCAGGTCCTCGGCCTCGGTGGAAACGGTCATGCCTCGGTGCCGGCCCCGTCCATGATCGGCCGTACCTCCATCGCGCACAGCCGTGCGTCCGGCCAGCGCGCGGCGATCTCGGCCGCCCGCTCGGGGGTCTCGCAGTCGATCACGCAGTATCCGGCCAGGTGCTCCTTGGCCTCCAGGAACGGTCCGTCCGTGGTCGCGGGGACGCCGTCACGTACCCGCACGGTCCTGGTCTGCGACGGATCGGCCAGCGCCTCCCCGCCGACCCACTCTCCGGAGTCGGCGAGTTCCTTCATGAGGGCGTCGGCCTCGCCCATCAGGCCGTCGAGCTCCTCCTTGGAGAGGGTCTCCCAGATCGCGGTGTTGCTGTAGATCAGCAGCATGTACTTCACGGTCTCGCTCCTCGTGCTCGCGGCACCCGGTGCGGGCGCCTCTCACAGGCATGTCGGAGCGGGGGAGCCGGTCTCGACATCCGTCCGCGCGGGAGGGGTCCCGCCGGCCGGGGGCGCGCGTGCCGTTCCCGCCCGTACGGCGGCTCGATCCCGGGCGTGTGGGCGCGCTCCGCCGCTCCGATGTTTCGATGGGGAGAAACTACCGGAGTGACCGCTTCGGATGGGCTGTCGGGCGGGACGTCTCAGGCGGGCTGCCGGGGAGCCGGTCCCGGTGGCCGGCGCGGGGCCCGCGCCGGCGGTCCGGGGAGGTCCGGGATCCAGGAAGGGGCAGAAGTCCGGGAAGGTCAGAAGAAGGCCGCGCGCCGGGGGAGGGAGCGGGTGTCGTCCTGCTGCGGCAGCAGCGCGTCGGCGCACTCCGGGCAGGCGAAGAGGGCTGTGCCGTCGGGAAGGCGGCCGATCCTGATCCGCGGGCGGGGCCACTTCTTGTGGCAGGCCACGCAGGCGTCGCCCTCACGCTGGGTGCGGGTCAGCCCTTCCGGATCGAAGGTCATCGTGACGTGTGCCGTTCTGGGCGGCCCCCAGTTCATGCTAAATACCTCCAGCGTGGTGACTCCTTGTTTTCTCCCGTGGCTCGGCCGCGGGGAGGACGTCGACACGTTTCCTGTGTTGATCGCGCACTTTCTTATCGGAACCGTTATAACGCGGTCGCAGCCCGTGATCGCTGTGGCAGATGTCAAGCGGGGGTTAAATCACGGCCTACATGCGAGCCGCATAACGGCAAAAGGGACACTCGGCATCAAGCCGGGTGCCCCTTTTGGTGCGTTCTAAACGATCAGACCTCGTTCACGGCCTTCTCCAGGATCGCGAGCCCCTCCTCCAGGAGGTGGTCGGGGATGACCAGCGGCGGCAGGAAGCGCAGCACGTTGCCGTACGTGCCCGCGGTCAGCACGACCAGGCCCTCGGCGTGGCATCTTCTGGCGATCTCGCCCGCCGCCGTGGGGTGCGGCTCCTTGGTGCCGGGGACGACCAGCTCGATGGCGATCATGGCGCCCCGGCCGCGCACGTCGCCGATCACCGGGTTCCGCTCCGCCATGGCGCGCAGCCGGGGGAGCATGGTCTCGCCGATGCGGCGGGCCCTGCCGGTCAGGTCGTCGGCCTCGATGCTCTCCATCACGCCCAGCGCCGCCTCGCAGGCGAGCGGGTTGCCGCCGTAGGTGCCGCCGAGGCCGCCCACGTGGACCCTGTCGAGGATCTCGGCGCGGCCGGTGACGGCGGCCAGCGGCAGGCCGCCCGCGATGCCCTTGGCGGTGACGATGATGTCGGGCACGATGCCCTCGTCCTCGCAGGCGAACAGGTGGCCGGTACGGGAGAAGCCGGTCTGGACCTCGTCGGCGACGAAGACGATGCCGTTGGCGCGGCAGAACTCCAGGATCCTCGGCAGGAAGCCCCTGGCGGGCTCGATGAAGCCGCCCTCGCCCGCGATGGGCTCGATCACCACGGCGGCGACGTTCTCGGCGCCGATCTCCTTGGTGATCTGGTCGATCGCCTGGGCCGCGGCCTCCTCGGCGCAGTTCTCCGGGCCGGTGGGCCAGCGGAACGGGTAGGCCAGCGGCACCCGGTAGACCTCGGGAGCGAACGGGCCGAAGCGGTGCTTGTACGGCATGTTCTTGGCCGTCAGCGTCATCGTCAGCAGGGTACGGCCGTGGTAGCCGTGCTCGAAGACGACGACCGCCTGGCGGCCGGTGGCGTGGCGGGCGACCTTGACCGCGTTCTCCACGGCCTCGGCGCCGCTGTTGAGCAGGAAGGTGCGCTTCTCGTGGTCGCCGGGGGTGATCTCGTTGAGCCTCTCGGCGACCCGCACGTACGACTCGTACGGCGTGACCATGAAGCAGGTGTGGGTGAAGTCCGCCACCTGCCTGCGCACCCGTTCGACGACGCGCGGGGCGGAGTTGCCGGCGCCGGTCACCGCGATGCCGGAGCCGAAGTCGATCAGCGAGTTGCCGTCGGCGTCGACCACGACACCGCCTCCCGCGTGCGTCACGAAGACGGGCAGCGTGGTGCCGATGCCCGGGGGCACGGCGGCCTGCTTGCGCGCGAGCAGCTCGCGGGACCTCGGGCCGGGAATCTCGGTGACGAGGCGGCGCTCCTGCGGAAGCGAGGGGCCGCCCTCGGTGACGGTGCTCATGATGTGAAGCTATGTCGCGAATGCCGGTGTGCCGATGATGCACTATGGCAAAATTGCAGGGAGCAGAATAGACATAACGTATAAAACGGGGGTGGTGGTGGCGCCGACGCTGAACACCGTCGTACGACGGCTGCCGCTCGGGCTCGTCGTGCTCGCCGGGCGGGAGGCGCTCGACCGGCCGGTGCGCTGGGTGGCGGTCAGCGAGCTGGAGGACCCCACCCCGTTCCTGGAGGGCGGCGAGCTCGTCCTCACCACGGGCATGCGCCTGGACGCCGGCAACGCCGGTCCCTACGTCGAGCGCCTGGTCGCCAGGGGGGTCGCCGGGCTCGGGTTCGGCGTCGGGCTCGGACACGAGACGATCCCCGAGGCGCTGGTCGAGGCCGCCGCGCGGGCCGGGCTGCCGCTGGTCGAGGTGCCGCGCGACACCCCGTTCGTCGCCGTCGGCAAGACGGTCAGCGAGCTGATCGCCGCCGAGCAGTACGACGAGCTCAGCAACGCCTTCGCCGCCCAGGGCCGCCTCACCCGCGCCGCGCTGCGCCCGGAGGGCCCGCGCGCGGTGATCGACCGCCTGGCCCGCGAGCTGGGCGGCTGGGCGATCCTGCTCGACGAGGCGGGGACCGTACGGCACCTGGCGGGTAAGGGCGCGGCGGCCGCCGGAGACCTCGGCCCCGAGCTGGAGCGGCTGAGAAGGATCACGAGCCGGGGCGCTCCCGCGAGCGTGGCACTCTCCTCGCCCGAGGAGCACGTCATCGTGCGGCCCCTCGGGGCCCGCCGCGTCAGGGGATTCCTCGCCGTCGGCATCGGCCGGTCCTTCACCCCGGTCGCGCACACCGTGGTCAACGCCGCCGCGTCCCTGCTGACGCTCGCCGTCGAGCACGGCGGGGAGCACCTGGCCGCCGAGCGCCGGGTCCGCTCCGCGGTGCTGCGGCTGCTGCTGGCCGGGCAGGCGGACGCCGGGCGCGAGACGCTGGAACGGCTGGGGGAGCGGCTCGACGACGGGCCGCTGGTGGTGGTCGCCTGCGCCGGCGAGCCGGAGGCGCTGCTGGAGGCCGCGGGGAGCGAGTTCGCGGCGGCCGACGGTGACGCCGACGGTGACAGGGTGGTCCTGCTGGTCCCGGCCTCGCGGGCCGGTGCCGTGGCCGCGGCGCTCGGCGAGCACGGCCTCGTCGGCGTCGGCGATCCGGTGGGTCTCGGCGACCTGCGCGCGGGGCTCGACCAGGCCGACCGGGCGCTCGCCGCGGCCGGGCGCGGCACCACGCGGGTGGTGCGCTTCGCCGACCTGGCGGGTCAGGGACTGCTCTCCCTGCTCGACCCCGGCGTGGCGGAGGCGTTCTCCTCGGCGCTGCTCGCCCCCCTCAGGGCGTACGGCTCGCGCGCGGACCTGCTGGGGTCCCTGCGCGCCTACCTGGACTGCAACGGCCACTGGGACGCGGCGGCGCAGCGGCTCGGGGTGCACCGCCACACCCTGCGCTACCGCATGCGCCGGGTCGCGGAGCTGGTCGGCCGCGACCTCGAGGATCCCGCGGTCCGCGCCGAGCTCTGGGTCGCCCTGGCCGTCGCCAGGTGACGAGCGCGCCCGGGTCTCCGGCCCGAGTCCCCGGGAGGGGGTGACCGGCGGGCCCGTCCGGAGGGCGCCGTCAGGAGCGGCGGCGGTCGACGACCAGGTAGCGGGAGATGACGGCGTAGGTGACCGTGTCGTAGGTGTCGCCGTCGCGCAGGTGCCCGGCACGTTCCAAGCTGATCGCGCCCTGGGCGGCGGCCCACACGGCGTCGGCGATCTTCCTGGGCTGGGTGGGGACGATGTATCCGGCCGCGATGCAGTCGGCGATCACCCGGTCGACGATGTTCAGCGCCGCGCGGGCGAGGGTCCTGGCCCGCTCACTCGGCACGAAGCCGGGGATCGCGCGCTCGAACATCAGGGCGTAGTAGCCGGGCTCGTCCAGCGCGGCCTCCCGGTAGGCGGGGCCCAGGGCGATGAGGTGCTCCAGCGCGTCCTTGCGCGAGGGGACGGCCTCCAGGCGGCGCCGGAAGCGCTCGAAGCCCTCCAGGTACAAAGCCTCGGCCAGGCCTTCCTTGCTGCCGAACATGGTGTAGATGACGGTCGTCGAGCATCCCGCCTCGGTGGCGATGCGGCGCATCGACAGGCTCTCCGGCCCGACGGTGACCAGCAACTGGCTGGCGACGTCGAGCAGCCTGGCGCGAAGCTGGTCCTGGGACGCCCGTTCACCGATCAGATAGGCACCCTGAAGGCCGCGCGGCGCCGAGGAGGTCATGCGCCCACGCCCTTCCGCTCTCATCGTGCATCCGGTGACCTAGCCACGCTCGGGATCATTCAAACCGGTACCTGTAAGGAATATCCCCGAATACCCCTGTTTTCGTTACAGGGGTTGGGGGCGGATTTTATGCGGAACGGTGTGCCGTCCCGGGACTGTTGTGCGGAGTGGAGTAAGGCCGCTTCCGCGCCGGTGACATAGCGTCGAAACATGGACGTGCGCCCCTTCTGGCTCGCCGGACGCCCCGCCACGGGCGAGGCCGAGCTCACCGTGACCAACCCGCATGACGGCCGCGTCGTCGCCGTCTGCTCCGTGCCGACCGACGGCCAGGTCGAGGAGGCCGTCGCCGCGGCGGCGGCCGTGCGCAAACAGGCGGCCGCGCTCCCGATCCACGTGCGGGCCGAGGCTCTCGCGCACGTCTCGCGCCGCCTGGCCGAGCGGGCCGACGAGATCGCCGCCCTGATCACCGCCGAGAACGGCAAGCCGATCTTCTGGGCCCGCGGCGAGGTCGCCCGCGCGGTCTCCACCTTCAGGTTCGCGGCCGAGGAGGCCCGCCGCCTCGGCGGAGAGACCGTGCGCCTGGACACCGAGGCCGCCTCCGCCGGCCGCCTCGCCTACGTCTCGCGCGTCCCGTACGGCCCGATCCTGGGCATCAGCCCGTTCAACTTCCCGCTCAACCTGGTGGCGCACAAGGTGGCCCCCGCCATCGCCGCCGGGGCCCCGATCGTCCTCAAGCCCGCCCCCGCGACGCCGGTCTCCGCGCTGGTCCTGGGCGAGATCCTGGCCGAGACCGACCTGCCCGAGGGCATGTTCTCCGTGCTCCCGGTGTCCAACGACCGCGCCGCCGCGCTGGTCGAGGACCCGCGCCTGCCGGTCGTCTCCTTCACGGGTTCGGCCCCCGTGGGGTACGCGATCATCGATCGGGTCCCGCGCAAGCACGTGACCCTGGAACTGGGCGGCAACGCCGCCGCGGTCGTGCTCGCCGACGCCGACCTCGACTGGGCCGCCTCGCGGATCGCGCTGTTCTCCAACTACCAGGCCGGTCAGAGCTGCATCGCCGTCCAGCGCGTGATCGTCGAGGAGTCGGTCCACGACGACTTCGTGTCCCGGCTCGTCCCGGCCGTCGAGGCCCTGGTCACCGGTGACCCCGCGGACGAGAAGACGCAGGTCGGCCCGCTCGTGTCGGCCGAGGCCGCCGATCGCGTGGAGCGATGGGTCGGCGAGGCCGTCTCGGCGGGGGCCCGCCTGCTGACCGGCGGCACCCGCGACGGCGCCACCTTCGCGCCGACCGTGCTCGCCGACGCGCCGGCCGACGCCGAGGTCTCCCGCGAGGAGGTCTTCGGCCCCGTGATGGTCGTCCAGAAGGTGTCCGGGGTGGACGAGGCGTTCGCCGCGGTCAACGACTCCAGGTACGGGCTGCAGGCCGGGGTGTTCACCCGCAGCCTCGACAACGCCTTCCGGGCGAACCGGGAGCTCGAGGTCGGCGGCGTGATCATCGGTGACGTGCCGTCGTACCGTGCCGACCAGATGCCCTACGGAGGGGTGAAGGACTCGGGGGTCGGCCGCGAGGGCCTCCGCTCGGCCATCGCCGACTTCACCTACGAGAAGGTCATGGTGCTCACGGGCCTGACCCTTTAGAACCGGCCGCGCCTCAGCGCCGCCTCCGCGCCGGGGTCACGACGCGGAGGCGGTGGCGTAGAGGGTCTTGGCGGAGGCGCCGAAGTAGGGGCCGTACATGGTGTGGCGGTCGTCGCTGTACTTGAAGCTGCTGACCGAGACGATCGTGCCGCGGCCGGTGGAGGCGTCGAAACCGCTCAGCCACGGGCCTCCGCTGGATCCGGCGGTCATGTCGCAGCGCATGCCCTGGTCGCCGGTCTGCCCGTTCGGGTCGTCGCGCAGCGGGCCCGCGCAGTAGACCAGGTGCTCGCCGTCGTAGGGCGAGTCGGCGGGGAAGCCGAAACCGCTGGCGAGGCGTCCGCGGGGGGCGCCGAAGGCGATGTCCTGGCCGCCGACGGCGTCGCCGAGGTGCTTGCCGCCGCTGGTGCCGACCGCCACCATGCCGATGTCGTGGCTGTCGTCGCCCTCGCGCGACCAGGGGCCCGCGACGAACATGCGGCGCGCGGTGTACTGCCCGTACGGGCGGCGGCCCTGGCTGTAGCCGGGGACGAAGGTCCAGTTGTCGGCCCAGGCGCCGGTGCCGTCCTTGACGCAGTGGCCGGCGGTCACCACCAGGTCCTTGTTGGCGCTCTTGACCGAGCTGGCCGAGCACACGAAGTCGCTGCCCTTGATGGTGAGGAACACCCGCCCCGTGGTGCGCCCCACCGCCCCGCCGGAGGTCCAGCGGGCGCCCGCGGTGCGGGACGCGGCGCCGTGCGGGCTCCGGCGGGGGGCGACCCCCCGCCCGGCGGCGGAGAGCCGCCCGAGCATCCCGGTGACCTTGGCGAGCCGGTCGACGGGGAGCGCCGAGGCCATCCGGCGGGGGGTCCAGTAACCGAGCACGCGCTCCCGCTCCGACGCGGTGAGAGCGGTCGCGTGCCCGACGACGTCCGGCATGCCGGACGCCGCGCCTGTTGTCTGGGTGAGAGATGTGACGAGGGTCTTCACGGCCCGCTGCCCGGACGCGGTGGCCGTCTGCCAGGTGGCCGTCGCGCCGGTCGTCGGGGCGCTCAGCAACCCGGCGACGAGCGGGGCGGCCGCAAGCAGGGGGAGGCTTGAGGTCATGAAACCCGAGTTTGCACTACGAGGGGTGTTCTTGTGATTACTTCTGGTGAATATCAGGGGGCGCCGGTGGTCTGGGCGGCCTCGTAGACGGCCTGCGCCTCGGTCCCGAAGTAGGGGCCGAACATCCAGCCGGTGGCGAAGGCGTACTTGAAGCTGTTCACCGAGTTGAGGGTGCCCAGGCCGGTGCTCTCGTTGAAGTCGAGGAACCAGGGCCCGCCGCTCGACCCGCCGGTCATGTTGCAGTTCAGCCCGATGTCGCGGGACATCAGGAAGTCGTCGAACGCCCGGCCGGCGCAGTAGATCAGCCTGGAACCGTTGTACGGTGCGGCCGCCGGGTAGCCGAAGGAGTGCATCTGCCGGCGGCGCGCCTGGTTGAAGGAGACGCCCTGGCCGCCGACCACGTCGGTCAGCGACCTTCCGTTCAGCGGGGCCACCACGGCCGAGGCCACGTCGTAGTTGACGTCCTCGCTGTTGTTCCACTGGGGGGTGGTGTAGAGGGTGGTCGCCACCCAGGTGCCGTGCGGCCGGTCGCCGTTGTCGTACCCCGGCACGAACACCCAGTTGCCGTGGAAGGCGCCGCCCATCCGCACGCAGTGCCCCGCCGTGATCACGGTGCTCTTGTTCTCGCTGGTCACCGCGTTCGCCGAGCACGAGGCGTTGCGGCCCTGATAGGTGAAGAACACGCGTCCGGCGGTCTTGACGATCGCCCCGCCGCGGGTCCACGCCGCGCCGGTGGAGGCCCGGACGGCCGCCGAGCCCCTGGTGGCCGTGACGGGGTCGCCGCCGGGCTCGGTCGCGGGGACGGAGACGGGATCGGCCGCGGCCTGGGCCGCGATCGCCCCGGCGGTGAGCCGGGCGCCGTCCTTCTCGGGGACGAGGGCGGCGAGCGGCCGGGCCGCCTCCATCTTCGCCTCGGTCCAGTAGCGCTGGACGGTCTGCTGTTCCTTCCTGGTGTCGGCCGCCTCCTTCTCGACAGGCTGGGGAACGGCCCGTGCCGAGGTGACGCCGCCGCTCGCGCCCGCTGTGCCCGCCGTGCCCGCTGTGCCCGCCGTGCCCGCTGTGGCGCTCGCGCCGGCGTCCGCCGTGGCGCCGTGCGCGATCGTCGTGGAGAGCAGGGTGCTTCCCGCGATGGCGGTGAGAATAGGGACGAGCCGTGCCTTGCGCCGCATATGTACCTCCCGAGGGCCTGTTGCTGTTCCGGGAAGCTAGTGCGCCGTACGTACGCATTTCTCAGGCTTTACAACTATTGATATGACGAAATTCGGACTTAAATACTGACTTTTATCCTGTGTTCCACGCCTAACAGATTTTCGCCATGATCCAGTCCGATCACGAGTGGTACGGCCCGGTACGGCCGATTCGACAGCGCGGTCCGAGCCGGGAGAATGGGGCGGTGCAGCCAGACACCGTTCGTTCCGTCGTCCTGCTCGGCTCGACCGGGTCCATCGGGACCCAGTCCCTCGACGTCATCGCCCGCAACCCCGGCAGGTTCCGGGTGGCCGCGCTGGCCGCCTACGGCGGCCGGATCGACCTGCTCGCCAGGCAGGCGGCCGAGTTCCGGCCCGACGTGGTCGCCGTCGCCGATCCCTCCGCCGTGCCGGAGTTGCGCGAGGCCCTGACCGCGTACGGGGTGGGCGCGCGCGTGCTGGCCGGGCCCGAGGGGGTGGCGGAGGCCGCCGCCTGGCCCGCCGACGTCGTCCTCAACGGCATCACCGGAGCGCTGGGGCTGACCTCCACGCTGGCCGCGCTGGAGGCCGGCCGGGTGCTCGCACTCGCCAACAAGGAGTCGCTGATCGTCGGCGGGCCGCTGGTGAAGCGCCTGGCCAAACCCGGCCAGCTGATCCCGGTCGACTCCGAGCACGCCGCGCTGGCCCAGTGCCTGTGGGCCGCGGGGCCCACCGGCCCCGACGCCTCCGCCGTGCGCCGCCTGGTCGTCACCGCGAGCGGCGGGCCCTTTCGCGGCAGGTCGCGCGCGGACCTCGCGGACGTCACCCCCGAGCAGGCCCTCGCCCATCCCACCTGGTCGATGGGGCCGGTCATCACGGTGAATTCCGCCACACTCGTCAACAAGGGACTCGAGGTCATCGAGGCCCATCTGCTCTTCGACATCGGCTTCGACCGCATCGAGGTCGTCGTCCACCCGCAGTCGGTCATCCACTCGATGGTGGAGTTCGTCGACGGCTCGACCATCGCCCAGGCGAGCCCGCCGGACATGCGCCTGCCCATCGCGCTCGCCCTCGGCTGGCCCGAGCGGGTCGCCGACGCCTCCCCCGCGGTCGACTGGACCACCGCCCACACCTGGACGTTCGAGCCGCTCGACGACGAGGCCTTCCCCGCCGTCGCGCTGGCCCGGCGGGTCGGCGAGGCCGGCGGCACGGCCCCGGCCGTCTACAACGCCGCCAACGAGGTCTGTGTCGAGGCCTTCATGGCCGGGCGCCTGCCGTTCCCCGGCATCGTCGACACCGTGGCGGCGGTGGTCTCCGAGCACACCGTGACCGAGGCCGGTTCGGTGGCCGAGGTCCTCGACGCCGACTCCTGGGCGCGGATACGGGCACGCGAGCTCACTGGGACTGCCTAGACTGATGAGTGTCGTCGACTCTTCAAGGGCTGAAAATGACTTCTGTTGCTCTCGGAATCCCGTCCGTAAGGACCAGGCCGATCGCCGAGCGACGCATATCCCGTCAAATCATGGTCGGCTCCGTCCCCGTGGGCGGGGACGCACCGGTCTCCGTCCAGTCGATGACCACCACGGTCACCGCCGACGTCAACGCGACGCTCCAGCAGATCGCCGAGCTGACCGCCTCGGGCTGCCAGATCGTCAGGGTCGCCGTCCCCTCCCAGGACGACGCCGACGCGCTGCCGATCATCGCCAGGAAGTCGCAGATCCCGGTGATCGCCGACATCCACTTCCAGCCGAAGTACGTCTTCGCCGCGATCGAGGCGGGCTGCGCGGCGGTCCGGGTCAATCCCGGCAACATCAAGAAATTCGACGACAAGGTCGGTGAGATCGCGCGGGCGGCCGGCGAGCGCGGCGTGCCGATCCGGATCGGCGTCAACGCCGGCTCGCTCGACCCCCGGCTGCTGCAGAAGTACGGCAAGGCCACCCCCGAGGCGCTGGTGGAGTCGGCGCTGTGGGAGTGCTCGCTGTTCGAGGAGCACGGCTTTCGCGACATCAAGATCTCCGTCAAGCACAACGACCCGGTCGTGATGGTCCAGGCCTACCGCCTGCTCGCCGCCCGGTGCGACTACCCGCTGCACCTCGGCGTCACCGAGGCGGGCCCGGCCTTCCAGGGCACGATCAAGTCCGCGGTCGCGTTCGGCGCCCTGCTCGCCGAGGGCATCGGCGACACCATCCGCGTGTCGCTGTCGGCTCCTCCGGTCGAGGAGGTCAAGGTCGGCAACCAGATCCTGGAGTCGCTCAACCTGCGCGAGCGCGGCCTGGAGATCGTCTCCTGCCCCTCCTGCGGGCGCGCCCAGGTCGACGTCTACACCCTGGCCGAGCAGGTCCAGGCGGGGCTCGAGGGGCTGAAGGTCCCGCTGCGCGTCGCGGTGATGGGGTGCGTCGTCAACGGCCCCGGCGAGGCCCGCGAGGCCGACCTCGGCGTCGCGAGCGGCAACGGCAAGGGCCAGATCTTCGTCAAGGGCGAGGTCATCAAGACCGTCCCCGAGTCGCAGATCGTGGAGACCCTGATCGAGGAGGCCCTGCGCCTCGCCGAGGAGATGGGCGTGGAGGTCGACCTCGACGACGACGCCCCGGGTCCCCAGGTCGTCGTCGGCTGACCGCTCGCCCGGCCGCTCGATCCTCTGGTCCCTCCGGCCGCCCGGCCGGAGGGATTTCCGCCCGCCCCCGGGATCGCGCCGGGGCGCGGGCGGCTCCGTGTGGCGGCTTCTCCTCCACGGATCCGTACCGGGGTGGAACGGGCCTTTCGTGAGACCCCCGCGCGTGACCCGTACCGGGGTGGACCGGTCTTTCCGGGACGCCCCCGCGCGGGACCTCCGCCCGGACCTCGTGTCATTACACTTAGCAATCATCTGACTACACTTTGCCAGGCATCCGGCTGTGTTCCGGATGATCGCGCCGCCCCCGGGAGACCATCGCCTCTGCCGTACGAGTAGGGGGATCACACAGTGAAGAAGAGGGTCGTCGGGATCGCCGCGAGCATCGCGATGCTGGCCGCGGCGGTGGGGGTGCCGCAGGGGGCGGTGGCCCAGGAGAGACAGGGGCTGGTCTGGGGGCCCTGCGAGGGAGCGGCCCCGGTGACCGGGGCGGTGCCCGCTCCCGCCGGACGGGTGGACAACCCGATGGAGTGCGCCACCGTGAGGGTGCCGCTTGATTACGCCAACCCGCAGCAGACCATCGGCATCGCCCTGAACCGGATCAGGGGGAAGGCCACCCACGACCGTCTCGGCGCGCTGCTGGTCAACCCGGGTGGTCCCGGGGCGTCGGGCCGGGACCTGGTCAGGGGCGTCGCGGCGGGGCTTCCCGAAGGCCTGGCCGACCGGTTCGACGTGATCGGCTTCGACCCGCGCGGAGTGGGGGCGAGCGAGCCCGCGCTGAGGTGCGTCGACCCCAAGAAGTATTACGAGGCGCCCCGTCCCGACCAGGTGCCGGTCACCAGGCGCGACGAGAGCGTGCTGATCGCCCGGGCCCGCAAGTACGCCCAGGCGTGCGGCGAGCGGTGGAGCTGGATGCTGCCGCACATGACCACCGAGAACTCCGCCAGGGACATGGACGTGATCAGGGCCGCGCTCGGCGAGTCGAAGATCAGCTTTCTGGGTTACTCGTACGGGACCTACCTGGGCGCGGTCTACGCGACGCTCTTCCCCGACCGGCTCAAGCGGCTCGTCCTGGACAGCGTGGTCGACCCGCGCGGCATCTGGTACCGCTCGAACCTCGACCAGAGCATCGCCTTCCAGGACAGGCACGAGGACTTCCTGAAGTGGATCGCCCGCCACAACCCGGTCTACCGGCTCGGCGCCACCGAGAGGGCGGTCTCCTTCGCCTGGAACGCCATGCGGGACCGGCTGGGCGACCGCCCGGCCGGAGGGGTGGTCGGCCCGAGCGAGCTCGACGACGTCTACACCCTGGGCGGTTACTCCGACGCCGTCTGGCCGCAGCTGGCCAAGGCCTTCTCCGCCTACGTCAAGAAGGGCGAGGCGACCCCCCTGGTCAACACCTACCGCAAGCACGCGGTGAACGACGCCAAGGACGAGAACAGCTACGCGGTCTACCTCGCGGTGCAGTGCCGCGACGCCGCCTGGCCGCGCGACTGGGCGCGCTGGCGGGCCGACATGACCAAGGCCAACGCCAAGGCGCCCTTCCTCACCTGGCCCAACGCCTGGTACAACGCGCCGTGCGCGTTCTGGCCGCAGCCGGCGGGCAGTCCCGTGCAGATCCGTGACAACGCCGGGCTGCCGCCGATCCTGCTGATCCAGGGCGAGCGCGACGCCGCCACCCCGTACGCCGGGGCGGTGCGGATGCGCGCCATGTTCCACCGCTCCCGGCTGCTGGCCGTGCCGGGCGGCAACCACGGGGTCGCGCTCAACGGGAACGCCTGCGTCGACCGTCGCCTGGCCGCCTACCTCAGGGAGGGCACCCTTCCCGGCGGCCGACAGGGCTCCGGCGCACCTGACGCCCGGTGCCCCGGAATCCCCGCGCCCGTACCGGTGGTCGCCCCCGCGACCGTCCGCGTGCCCACCGGGCACACGGCAGGACGAGGTGACCAAAGCAGGTAGATGAGAGGCTCTGTGTTGGTTCCTGCCAAATTCGAGGGGGTCGCGTAGGCTGAGCACGTGATGCTGCGCACAACGGCGTCGCGCGTGCTCGACGACAACGATCGAGACGAGGTCCTGGCGCTTCTCGACACCGACCCCGTCGGCAATGTCTTCGTCGCCTCCAGGGTCCGTTCGGTCGGGCTCAATCCGGCCAGGCTCGGTGGCCAGATGTGGGGGTTCGGGCCGCGCGGCGGCCTGACCTCCATCTGTTACGCCGGGGCGAACCTGGTTCCGGTCAACGCCGGTACGGACGCCGTCTACGCCTTCGCCGATCGCGCGCGCAAGCAGGGCCGCCGCTGCTCCTCGATCGTCGGCCCGGCGGACGCCGTGGAGGTGCTCTGGGAGCGGCTGGAGCCGTACTGGGGGGCCGCCCGCGCGATCCGCTGGGCACAGCCGGTCATGGTGATCGGCGAGCCGTCGCCCGTCCCCGCCGACCCGCTGGTGCGCCGCGTCCGGCCCGACGAGTTCGACATCCTGCTTCCGGCCTGCGTGGCGATGTTCACCGAGGAGGTGGGCGTCTCCCCGGAACTCGGGGACGGCGGCGCCCTCTACCGGTCCAGGGTCGCCGAGCTGATCAGGATCGGCAGGTCCTACGCCCGCATCGAGGGCGGCAAGGTCGTCTTCAAGGCCGAGATCGGCGCGGTGACGCCGCACGCCTGCCAGATCCAGGGCGTCTGGGTCCACCCCGACATGCGCGGCCGCGGCCACGCGGTGGCGGGGATGGCCGCGGTGATCAAGCACGCGCTCGACTACTTCGCCCCGGTGGTCTCGCTGTACGTCAACGACTACAACGCCCCCGCCAGGGCCGCCTACCGCAGGGCCGGTTTCGTCGAGGTCGGCACCTTCATGTCGGTGCTCTTCTGAGATCTCTCGCGAGGCCGGGACTCAGGGGCTGCGGACCAGCCGGGTCACGAGGTGCTCCAGCTCGGCCTCCGGGTCCGCGGTGAGGCCGGCGTGGACCGGGCCGGTCTGCACGATCGTGCTGCGCGGAGCGGTCAGCCAGCGGAAGCGGCTGCCCAGCGGTTCCTCGGTCAGGGGCCCCGAGTCACTGCCGCAGGAGCGCTGGTAGGCGCCGAGCGCGTGCCGTACCCCGTCGAGGTCCACCTCGGTGTCGAGGGCGCGCAGGCGCGCCTCGTCCAGCTCCACCCGGGCGCACAGGTAGCCGCGGGACTGGCAGTACAGCAGCACGCCGGCGTTGATCAGCTCGCCGCGCTCCACGCGGGGGATGACCCGGATGACCGCGTACTCGTAGACGTCCTTCACCGGTTGTCCTTCCAGAACGCGCCCACCGAGCCGGTCTTCCTCTCCTGGTCCTGACGGGGCTCCTGGCCCGAGGGCCGCGGCAGCCAGGTGCGCGGTCCCTGGGCGCGGGCCAGCAGGTGCTCGACGTACGCCTGCCGCACGGCCTGCGCCCCGTCGAACCCCGGCTCGTCCTCCAGCCACTCGTCGGGGACCTCGTCCACCACCCCGTCGAGCAGGTCCCTGGTGATCAGCTCGCTGAACTCGGCGTCGGCCTCGGGCATCCGGGTGGCGAAGGGCGCCATCACGTGGTCGCTCGCGTCGAAGTCGCGCAACGGGTTGGCCGAGGGCCAGTTGTGGTGGAACCAGAGCGCCGCGCCGTGGTCGATCAGCCAGGTGTCGCCGTGCCACAGGAGCAGGTTCGGGTTGCGCCAGCTCCGGTCGACGTTGTGGATCAGCGCGTCGAACCAGAGCAGGCGGGAGGCGAACCCGGCCTCGGGGGGCCAGGCCAGTGGCTCGAAGCCCAGCGCGCCCGGCAGGAAGTCGACCGCCAGGTTGTTGCCCTCGCTGGCCTTGAGCAGGTCCTGGATCTCCTCGTCGGGCTCGCGGGCGCCGAGCTGCGGATCGACGTCGATCACCTTCAGCTCGGGCGTACGGAATCCCAGGCGCCGGGCCAGCCCGGCGGACACGATCTCCGCGACCAGGACCCGGCGGCCCTGCCCGGCACCGCGGAACTTCACGACGTGGGTGCCGAGGTCGTCCGCCTCCATGATCCCGGGCAGTGAGCCGCCCTCGCGCAGCGGCGTCACGTAACGGGTGGCTTTGATCGCTTCAAGCACCTCGCCAGGCTACCGGGTCGGCTCGCGGTTCCCGTCCAGGCGGGGGGACGGTCCGCGCGGGGCGGGGGCGGAGGGAAGGGGCCGGGAGAAGGGGGCGGTCCGTGCGGGAGATGGGAAAAGGGTGGGGGAGGGAGGGCGAAGAGAAAAACGGCACGGTGGGCCGGAAGAAAAGGCGGCCGCGTATTCGCGGGGGTGTGTTGTGTCTTGCCCTGACCTGAGCATCACATGAGTGTCACGGTGAGGAAGACAAGACCTTCATTCCCGTTGACTGTCGGCGATGCTTCTTCTTGAGTGAGAAGGGTGGCGGCGAGGGGAGGCTCGCGTGCCGTATGCGCAGCCGCTCAAAACGGGGGATCCGGCGGCGCTCGGTGAGTACGAGATCATCGGGCGTCTCGGAGAGGGTGGGCAGGGGGTGGTCTACGTCGGGGTGCGCCCCGACACCGGCTCCGAGCCCTACGCGGTCAAGCTTCTGCACGGTTCGGTGGGGGAGGATCCCGAGGTCTTCCTGCGCGAGGTGGAGCTGGCGAAGCAGGTGGCCCGGTTCTGCACGGCCCAGGTGATCGGCGCCGGGCTGGACGGCGACCGCCCGTACATCGTCAGCGAGTACGTCGACGGCCCGTCGCTCCACCGCGAGGTCGCGGTCAGCGGACCCCGCGAGGGAGGCAGGCTGGAGCGCCTGGCCATCGGCACGGCCACCGCGCTGGCGGCCATCCACCGGGCCGGGATCGTGCACCGCGACTTCAAGCCGCAGAACGTGCTGCTCGGTCCCGACGGGCCGAGGGTCATCGACTTCGGGCTGGCCAGGGCGCTGGACGCCGCGGCCACCCAGAGCGGGCGCGGCGCGGGCACCCCCGCCTACATGGCGCCCGAGCAGGTGGAGGGCGCCGAGATCAACCCGGCGGCAGACGTCTTCGCCTGGGGCGCCACGATGTGCTTCGCCGCCAACGCCCACGCGCCCTTCGGGCAGGACTCGATCGCGGCCGTCCTGAACCGGATCCTCACCGCGGCCCCTCAACTGGGCCGTCTCGACGGGCTGCTCGGCGCGCTGGTGGTCGACTGCCTGGACAAGAATCCCCGCAACCGCCCCACCAGCAGGGAACTGCTGCTCGCGCTGCTCGGTGACGACGGGGGCCGGTCGGTGATCGAGTCCCGATTCTCGCCGGTGCCGGGATTCCCGCCCGCGCCCGGCGGGCCTGACGCCTCCGGCCCTCCGGTCTCCTCCGGCCCTTCGGCTTTCTCCGCCCAGTCCGGTGCCACGGGCCTTTCCGGCCGGCGAGGCGCGACGGGGACCGGTTGGCGGGCCGGGCTCGGCGGGACCGGTGAATCGGGCGGTGCGTCCTCGGCGGGCGCGCCGCCCGGCGGGCGCGCGTTCCCCGCCGGAGGCGAGGACTTCGACGAGCCCAGGACCCACCCCGGGCAGGCGGCCACCAGGGCCTCGGTCGCGGTCTCCGGCGCGCTGCTGATCAGCGCGGCCGTGCTGGTGGGAGTCCTGGTCCCGGCGCTGAGCGGCGTCGCGCCGGGCGGCGCGCCCGTCCCGCCGGTCGTCCCGGCGGTGGAGTCCACCTCCCAGGGCGACACCACGTCGCACGAGGGCAGGGCGAGCGCTCCGATCAAACCGCTCCCGGCCCCGCCGACGGTCCCGGCCAAGCCCCCGCGCGCGGAGGGCGTCAAATCCTCTCCCCTGCCGCCCCCCGCCGCCACGGTGGTCGTGCCCGCGCTCGTCGGGCTGGATCGTTCCGAGGCGGCGCGTCTGATCAAACAGGCCGGGCTGGTCACCGGGGCCGTCAGGGCGGTCGACTCCGACCGGCCGCTCGGCGAGGTGCTCGCGAGCAGCCCGGCGCCGGGGACCGCGCTGCCGAAGAGGGGAAGGGTCGACCTGCGGGTCTCCGGTGGTACCCAGGTGCCCACGCTGGTCGGCCTCGCCAGGAGAGCCGCCCAGGCGGCGCTGGCCCAGGCAGGGCTGGTCGCCGGCGGGGTCAGCACGCGTTGCTCCGACCGGCCGGCCGGGCGGGTGCTCGCCAGCACCCCCGGCGCGGGCAGGCGCGTCTCCCCGGGGAGCGCGGTGGAGCTCGTCGTCTCCAGGCACGGTGTCCCGGTGCCACCGGTCGCCGGTCAGAGCGCGACCGACGCCTCCAACACCCTCGGCGGGGCGGGCTTCGCCGTACGGACGCGGGCGCGGCTGGTCACCGGCGCGGGCCAGGACGGGGTGGTGCTGGCGCAGAGCATGGCGCCCGGCACCTGTGCCAGGCCCGGTGCGACGATCGTGATCACGGTCGGTGTCGGGGGCCAGAGCGGACCCGGACCCGGGCCGGGGCCGGGGGAGAGCACCGAGCCTCCCGATCCCACGGTCCCGCCGGTACCCGTTCCCGGGGAGGCCGCCCCTTCCGGATGAGACGTCCGGGGTGACGGGACGCGAGGAGCCCCGGGAAGGGGTGCTTCGGAATCAGAAGGAGGCCAGGACGAAGGCCAGGAGGGTCTTCCTGACCTCTTCCTCGGGAAGCTCGATCGTCTTGACCACCGACTGGAGCGAGCCGAGTACGGCCCAGGCCCAGATCCGGCGGGCGGGGTCCGGGTCGGGTCCGGCCAGGCGGCGGTAGATCGCGTCGCGGAAGGCGCGGATGGCCTCGCCGGGGGAGCCGGGGGGCGCGTCGTCGGCGCCGCTGATGTCCTCCATGATCAGCCGGATGATCGCCCGATGCCTGACCGTGAAGGTCACCAGGGCCTCGACGAAGGCGCGGTCGTCGTCGAAGTCGTCTTCGATCAGGGCCACGATGTCCTGGCCGGCGGGTGCGATCAGCTCCGTGGCCAGGCGGTCCTTGGGATGGAAGTGGTAGGCGACGGCCGTCTTCGTCAGGCCGACGGCGGAGGCGATGTCGGCGAGCGAGGTCGCCGCGTAGCCGCGTTCGGCGAACAGCTGGCGGGCGGCGTCGAGGATCCGCTCCCGCGTGTCGTGCCCGTGCTCGAGTGTGGTCATCGTCTCAGTCCCACGCCGCCTAGAGCATTTCCGGATTTGTCCCCCTACTCTTATACCGTAGGTTCTGTACGAGCGTACAGTACGGCTTTTCAGGGCGTTTGACACTCTAAAGCGGGGCGGTCACCGATGTCTGGTTTGCTGGGGCGGCTGGGAAGCTGGTGCGCGCGGCACGGCAAGGCCGTGCTGGCCCTGTGGGTGGTCGCGGCGGCGCTGCTGACAGCGGGATCGGTGTTCTTCCCCGGCCCGGTCAGCAACGACGTCAGCATTCCCGGCACCGACGCCCAGCGGGCCGTCGACCTGATGAAGGACGGCTTCGGTCCCGGCTACGGGGCGGGGAGCTCGGCCCAGATCGTCCTCTACTCGCCCGACGGCCCCCTCATCTCCGAGGACAGGAAGCGCGCGGTGGAGCGCGCCGTGGACCGGATCCGCGAGGTGCCGCACGTGGTGGAGGTGAAATCCCCCTACCAGGTGGGTGGCCTCGCCCCCAGCCTGGAGATCGGCATCATCGCGGTCAAGCTGGAGGGGAACGACACCGCCAAGCCGGCCGAGACCACCAGGCTCCTCTCCGAGGCGGCCGAACCCGCACGGGCGGCGGGCATCGAGGCGGTGCCCGCCGCCTCGGGCAGCCCGGCGGACAAGGAGATCAAGACCGGGACCAGCGAGATCATCGGCGTGCTCTGCGCGCTGCTGGTGCTGCTGCTCGCGTTCGGCACCCTGGTCGCCGCGATGATCCCGATCTTCACCGCGTTGATCAGCATCGCGACCGGGCTCGGCGTGGTGAGCCTGCTCGGCCACGTCGTGGACGTGCCCAAGCAGGCGTCGATCATGGCGACGATGATCGGCCTCGGCGTCGGCATCGACTACGCGCTCTTCCTGCTCAGCAGGCACCGCAAGCTGCTGGCCGACGGCCTGCCGGTCCGCGAGGCGGTCCGCCGGGTGGTCGCCAGCTCCGGCGGCGCGGTGGTGTTCGCCGGGGGCACCGTGATCATCGCGCTCAGCGCGCTCATGCTCGCGGGCTTCCCCCTGCTGCAGACGCTCGGCTGGATCACCGGCATCTCGGTCGTCTGCGCGGTGTTCACCTCGGTCACGCTGGTCCCCGCGCTGCTCGGTCTGCTCGGGCACCGGGTCAACGCGTTGCGCCTGCCGTTCACGGGGCGGCGGGGCAGTCACGGCTCCTCCGGCTGGGCCTCGCTGGGCAACTGGGTGGCCCGGCGGCCGTGGAGCGTGCTCGCGCTCAGCGTCGCCCTCCTGGGCGCGCTGGCCGCACCCGCGCTCGCCCTCAAGCTGGGCCCTCTCGACAACGGCTACGCCGATCGCGGCACCGACACGCGGCGCTCCTACGAGCTCCTGCAGGCCGGGTTCGGGCCCGGCATGAACGGCCCGCTCGTCGTGGTGGCGGACCTGGACACCAGGGTCGTCGACCGGGAGCCGAGCCCGGCCGTGCTGCGGAACCTGAAGGATCGCGTCGCGGACGTCGAGGGAGTGGTCCACGTCGGCGACCCGGTCCTCAACAGAAGCGGTACGGCGGCGCTGGTGCAGGCGATCCCCGCCTACGCCCCCGGTGACCCCCGGGCGCTCGAGGTGGTCAGGGCGGTGCGCGCTCTCGACGTCGAGGGAGCCCAGGTGCACGTGGGCGGGCAGGTCGCCGGCATGGCCGACGCCGGTGACAGGATCGCCGGGCGTACGCCCCTGGTCGTCGGCGTCGTGGTCCTGCTGAGCGCGCTGCTGCTGCTCCTGGCGTTCCGCTCGCCGGTCGTCGCGATCAAGGCCGCGTTGATGAACCTGGTCTCCCTCGGTGCCGCGTTCGGCGCGCTCTCGCTGGTCTTCTCCCTGGGACTGGGCAGCCGCCTGGTCGGCATGGACCCGCCGGTCAGCGCGGACGGCTCCTACCTGAGCACGGTGTTCTTCACGGTGCCGATCGACAGCTACATCCCGCTGATGCTGTTCGCGATCCTGTTCGGCCTGTCGATGGACTACGAGGTCTTCCTGCTCACCGCCGTGCGGCAGGCGTACCTGAAGCACGGCGACAACCGCAGGGCGGTGGCCGAGGGGCTGGGGTCGACCGGCAGGGTCATCACCTCCGCCGCCCTGATCATGGTCGCGGTCTTCGTCGCGTTCGTCGCCTACCCCGATCCCATGGTCAAGATCTTCGGTGTCGGCCTGGCGGTGGCCATCGCGGTGGACGCCACGATCATCCGGGGCCTGCTGGTCCCGGCGACCATGGCCCTGCTCGGCAGGGCCAACTGGTGGTGCCCCGCCTGGCTGGACCGCATCCTGCCCGACCTCTCCGTCGAGGGCCACGAGGAGGACGAGGAGAGGCCGGAGAGGCCGGAGGAGCCGCGCAGGGAACTCGTCGGCGCCGGCCGCGGCTGACGGGAGCGGGCGTCCGCCCCGTGCCGCCGGGAACGCCGGCCGGTGTCCCAGTCGCTTCCAAGTCCTCCCCAAGCGGCCTCCGCCATGCTCTCGCCCGGGAAGCGAGTTTGGGGAGAGTACGAAGATGTGGGGAAGAATCAGCGCCGTCGCCGGCCTGGTGCTGGCGAGCACGCTGGCCCTGCCGGGCGCCGCGGTGGCGAAGCCGAAGGAGGTCGACGTCCCCGTCGGGACGTGGCTGGCGGCCAGGACGCATCCGGCCGTCCAGCTGACCTCGGTGTCCTACACGGCCGACGTGGCCGTGCCGACGCCCGAGGCGAACCTGGAGGCGATCAGGACCCTGACCCAGCAGGGGGTCAACGCCGTGCAGAGCGGCAAGATCTCCTCCGACGAGAACAGCATCTACCGCTGGGTCGTCCAGCAGATGGCCAAGGACCCGGGCCGCTACTTCTCGCCCGGCGGGCGGGAGCGGGTCGTCGAGGCGACGGCGGGCGGGCTGTGCACCGGCTGGTGGGTCACGCCGGACGGCTACATGGTCACCGCGGCGCACTGCGTCGGCCAGGAGGAGACCGAGCTGGCGCGGACCTTCGCGGCCCAGGCCCTCACGAAGATCAACGAGAAGGACGCCGCCGACCTGGTGGCCGACCTCGGTGAGATCGCCTCCGACGAGGAGATCCTCAGGACGGCGACGAAGATCTTCCAGGTCTGGAACGCGGACAACATCAAGATCCGCAACGTCAAGAGCTCGCTCTCGCTGCTGCAGAGCCTGCCGGGCGGTGGTGTCGACAAGACCACCAAGACGGTGCCGATCGAGCTGGTCGCCAAGGGCACCGTCTACCCGGGCAAGGACGTCGCGATCCTCAAGGCCAACGGGCAGAGCAACCTGCCGACCGTGCCGCTGGGCGAGGACTCCGACGTGCGTGTCGGCGACACCCTCTACATCAGCGGATTCCCCGGTACGGTGACGCAGACCTCGATCTTCAACCTGGAGTCCAAGCTCGATCCGGCGTTCACCGAGGGCCCCTACAACGCCGCCCGCCAGACCCCCGAGGGGGTGCCGTACATCCAGACCCAGGCGCCCTCGTACCCGGGCAACTCGGGCGGTCCGGTGTTCAGCAGGGACGGCAGGGTCATCGGCATCCTCGTCGGCGGCCTGATCCAGCAGGACGGCGGCTCCACCGAGGGCGAGAGCTTCGTGCTGCCGGTCAGCATCGTCAAGGAGAAGCTGAACGAGAAGAACATCAAGCCGGCCGAGTCGACGACGACGAAGGCCTACAACGAGGCACTCGACCTGTTCTTCCAGAACCGGTACTCCGACGCGCTGCCCAGGTTCCGCGAGACGCAGGCGCTGCAGCCGAACCACCCGTACGTCGCCAAGTACATCAGTGACTCCCAGCAGGCCATCACCGCCGGCAAGGACGAGAGCGGCACGCCGATCCTGCCGTGGCTGCTGTGGGGTGGCGGCGGCCTGATCGCCCTGTTCGTGATCGGTACGATCGCCTCGGTCGCCAGGGGCAGGCGCCGTGCCAGGGGGCCGGCCTCGTTCCCGCCCGTTCCGTACGGCGCGCAGCCCGGCCACCCGGCGCACGGCGGCCAGTACGGCCCGCCGCACCACGGGCAGCAGGGACAGCCGTACGGTGCGCCGCAGCAGTACCAGCAGCGGGCGCCCTACCCGCTCCCGGCCGCGCCCGAGGACACCCGGGTGGTCCACCCGCACTCGCCCTACGGCCCGCCGCAGCCCCAGCGGGGCCCGGGGGGTCCCGGAAGGCCGGGGGGTCCGGGGGCCAACACCCGGATCGCCGGGCTGGAGGCGGAGCTGGAGCAGCTGCGCCGCACCATGGGACACCCGCCCGAGCAGCGCTGAGCGCGCTCGCCCCGACGAGGCCGGGACGGCTCCCCCGCAAGGGGCCGGCCGGCTGTACCGACCACGGAGGCCGAGTACGGCTAGACCAGCGCCTCCGCCCGGCGGCGTCCCCGGTAGCCGCTGTGGACCAGGATGTCGCCCGGTTCGGCGAGTGGCGCGGCGGGGCGGGCCGTGATGGCCGGGCCGGCCGGATCGCCCTGACCTGTCCGGGCCGCCGGGACGGGAGCGGCCGCTCCCGGGTCGGTGACCGGGCGGACGGGCGAGGCGAAGCGGGCGGGCGCGGCAGGGCGGGTGGGACGGGCGGGACGCACGGGGAGGACCGGGATGGCGGTGGTGGCCACGGGGTCGGCCCGGCGGTGGCGGCGACCGCGCGGCGGGGAGTCCTGGACCAAGGTCGACGACTCCACCACGGCATGCTCGTGCAGGCGACGCCTGCCCCGGTAGGGGGCGCGGGGGCGGTCGTCGCGACGGTCGGGCACGTCGGGCTCCTCGACGTGGGCGACGGAGGTGGTGACCGAGGGGAACCCGGTGCTCGCGGCCGGGGCGAACGTGCTCTCGGGGGCGAACTCCCGGGGGGTGACGGACCCCCGGACCGGGGCGGGGGCGTTCCCGGCGGCGCGGGGGCCGGGCCTGTGGGGTGCGGCGAACAGGTTCTCGCTCGCGGGGGAGAGAGGGCTCTCCACGAGGTCGGGGGGGAAGGGCACGTTCGCGGCGGCGCGGGCCGGGGCCGGCGCGTGCGAGAGGTCGCGGGCGGGGGCGTTCCTGGGCATGCGGCGGCGGCCGGGGGCGCGGCGGCGGCCCGGGGTCCTGCGGGCCGAGGGGGAGAGGGAGAGGGCCGAGGCGGGTGCGAGGAGCCGTACCCGCGACTGCCGGGCCTTGCCGTGCGCGAGGATCGCGACCGCGGCGAGCAGCACCGGCGCGAGTACGGCGGGGGTGTCGAACCCAGGGGCGGGTGTGGCGAGGTCGCGGACGGTGGCGGTGGGCGTGACGGCGAGCGCGCCGGTGTCGGCGGTGGAGGCCTTGGCGTGCTTGCCCGGCGAGGTGCGGCCGGCGGAGGCCGGCGCCTGGGTTTTGACCGGCGCCTTCGCTGCCGTCCGGTCGCTCTGCGGGGCGCTCGCGGCGGGGTTCTTCCCGGACGCGGTCCTGCCGTCGTTCCCCGAGGCGGCCCTGACGTGCTCGCCGTCCTTCCCGGCTTTGCCGGTCGTCGTCCCGGCGGCGTGCCCGGGGGCGGCCTTGGGCCTGCCCGGACCCGTGCCCGGCCCGGTGGGCGTGCGGGTCTCCCGCGCGGGTACGGGGGCGGGGAGCATGGCGAGCAGGCCGGGCCCTGGACCGATCACCACCATGTTGTCCCCGGCCGCGTCGGCGGGCTTGACGAGCGTCTGCTTCTCGGTCGCCTCCCGGTCCAGCCGGGCCTTGATCTTCTCCGGATACCCGTAGCCGACGACCTTGCCGGTGTCGCGCTCCTTGCGCTTGGCGATCCCACCGTCGATGTTGCCCTCGATCGTGTGGATCCTGCCCCCCTCGACCCCGGTGACGATCCCGACGTGGTCGATGTGGTCGATCCTGTTCGAGCCGCTCCAGTCGAAGAAGACGATGGCCCCGGGCTTGGGGACGGTGCCCCAGGCGTCCTGCTGCCGGAACCACTGGGCGTGGTGGACGGTGTAGGCGAACTGGCCGACCCACTCCTGGTAGCCGAGCTTCTCCGCCGCCCACGACAGGTACATGTCACACCAGGGGGCGGCGGTGTAGTCGGCGTCGAACTCGACGTTCTTGCCGTACCACTCACCGAACTTGGTGTGGCCGCCGTTCTTCTCGGAGTATCCGAGCTGGCTCTCCAGCAGCTCGATGAACTTGCGCATCTCAGGTGTCATTGAGGGTTTCGGGGGACCCCCGGCGGCCGTGCGGGCATGGTCGCTCCGCCTCGCGACCTGGCCACCGGGAGACGAGGTTGAGCGACGGCGCGTTCACGCGAGCCCACCGGGGGTGTGGAGGGACGCGTGCGGCGGCACCACTGGCCAGTTGTCTTCCGTGACGAGGGAGGTTACCCGGCCCCAAGGACAGGTCACGACATACTAAAGGGCGCGTCAAGTCGCTCGACGTCACACATGCGGGCAAAAGACGACGTCAGGGGGCCTCCGGATGATCTCCGATGGTAAACCGTCCGGGAAAAAGATCTACCGGATCGCCGCGACCGGGGCCGGGACCGCCGTATCCGCCCCGTTCGATCTTGCCGATCGTTCTTTGCGCCAGCGCCCGGTTTCTTTACCTATCGGGGCAAATGGGTAGACATATGGGTATTTATCCCGCTATGTGCGTATGGCCGTTGGGAGATGCTGGTCACATCAGGAAAGGCTCAATCAACAACCACCAGCAAAGATTAAAAGGTACGAGCCATGTGTCAGCACCAGCCGCGCTGCCCACTCGCAAGCGCACCCGATCACGAAGCCGCGGCTCTCGTGGCCTTCCACCCCGAGCAGGGGTGGGGCCTGCTCTGCAACGGCGTGGTGGTCTTCGACGACACCGGAGCGCTCCTGCCTGACGGTCGCAGCACTCCCGTCCACGGCATGCCTCTGCACCGCGTCTCCTTGGGGCAGGCGGCATGATCTCGCCGCGTGTGCCCGCCGGATCGGGACCGAACACGCCACGCGGGCGAACCGCTCCGCGGCGGCCCGAGGTCTCCGGCGGCGGACGCGCGTGCGCACCGCACCCGATCGAGGTAACCGCCGACCACGTAGGTGAACGCTCATGAACGCTCTCCTCGGATCGCCGTACGGCCAGGTGACGTCGTGCTCCTTCGCACCCGAGTCGGCGTCTGTGCCCCAGGCACGCCATCTGACCCGCGCCTGCCTGGCGGACTGGGGACTGCACGAGCACAGTACGGTCGCCGAGCTGCTCGTCAGCGAGCTGGTCACCAACGCGCTGCGCCACTCGCGGGGAACCATCGGGTTCGCCCTCTCCTTCCAGGACGGCCTGCTGCGCTGCGAGGTCGAGGACGCGGACCCCTCCCTGCCCCGCGTGCACCGGGCACGCGACGACGAGGAGCGGGGACGAGGGCTGCACCTGCTCGAACTCCTGTCCTGCTGCTGGGGCAGTGCCCGTACGACCGACGGCAAGGCCGTCTGGTTCGAACTCATCGCGAACGACGCCGAGGCCTGACCGCGAGGTCGATCGACGCGCCGCCTCCGCACCGGCCGGCCCCGCGCCCGCCGTACACGCCGAGAGCCGACCGCGCGAGATCGGCCGCACGCGCCGCCCCGGAGATCTGCCCGGAGGCCCCGGCCGTGAAGCCCGGCCGCGCCGTCCCGGGCGTACAGAGACGCATACCCCGGCCACGGGCCGCAGGACCACCGCCCCGGGCCCCCGCCGCCCGGTTCCACGAGGGCCGGGCGCACAGACCACCTCCGAAGGCCGGAGCCGAGTCCCCCGACCCGGTTCCAGCCGGACGCCGGAGCCGACGGGATCATCGCACTCGTCGGCTCCGGCGTCCCAGCCTGTCCGTCAGGCGTCCTTGCCCGTCAGCCGTCGGGCGTGCGGTTCCCGCTCGCGTTCCGGATGCGCTCGCCGGTCCAGACGGCGATCTGGGCCCGCGAGTGGAAGCCGAGCTTGGTCATGATGTGCTCGATGTGACCTTCCGCGGTGCGCTGGGCGATCGTCAGCGAGGCCGCGATCTCCTTGTTGCTCAGCCCCTGGGCGACGAGCTTGGCGATCTCCGTCTCCCTGCGGGTCAGCGGCGACGGCTCCTCGGCCTCGCCGGAGGGCTCGCCGCCGGGCGCCTCCTCCTCGAGAGCGAAGGCGAAGGCCTCGTCGCACCGCATCTTCGAGCCCTGCCTGACCAAGGTGTCGAAGGCCTGCTTTCCGAGAGCCTCGCGCGTGCGCTCCTCGCACTCGTCGTGGTAGCGCGTCAGGTGCCCGTAACCGGACAGCGGCGCCCCGATCACCTGCCAGACCGTCTCCAGCACCCCCAGCAGCCTGGCAGCCCGCCGGTGGTCGCCGTCCGCGGCGGCGATCCAGGCCAGCACCTCCACGTTGACGCCGACGCCCAGAAGATCGTCGAGTGAGCGGTTGAACCTCAGGCTCTCCCTCTCCAGCTCCGTGGCGCGCGGGGCGTCGCCCTGGCACCAGACCCCGACGCCGAGCGCCATCATCGCGTACGCCCGGTGCCAGCGCTCCCCGTGGGCGTCGCACAGCGCGATGCACTCCTCGCCGGCGGAGACGGCGCTCGGCCAGTCGCCCCGGAAGGAGTGGGCGAGGCAGAGCCGGACGAGCGCCAGCGCCTGGCCCGCCGGGTCGTCGTCGGCGCGGTGGCGCGTCGCCGCCTCCTCGTACAGGCTGATCGCGAGATCGACGTCCCTCCGGAACATGGCGATCATCCCCGAGTAGAGCGCGACGTAGGCCAGGACCGGCTCGTGCCCGGGACGCCGGCCGAGTTCCCTGGCCTCCTCCAGCATCGTCGCGGCGGAGACGATGTCGGCCTGGATGACGGCCAGCCAGCTGTTGGACCACAGCGCGCGGCCCCGGATCTCGTCGGAGCCGGTGCCGGAGAGGAGGCTCTGGTC
The DNA here is from genome assembly GCF_052983175.1 of Streptosporangium sp. G12. Classification (NCBI taxonomy): domain Bacteria; kingdom Bacillati; phylum Actinomycetota; class Actinomycetes; order Streptosporangiales; family Streptosporangiaceae; genus Streptosporangium; species Streptosporangium sp. G12. The sequence continues at coordinate 46,761 of NZ_JBRIQO010000004.1, forward strand.
CAGCCAGTGGCGCCCCTCCCTGATGTAGTGGCTCGTGATCCAGTGGTAGAGCAGGTCGGTGGCCATGCCCAGGGCCGCGGAGGTCTCCCCGGGCTCGCCGAAGCAGTACTCCAGCGCGGTGCGCAGGTTGGCGTGGTCGAGGTTCAGCCTGCCCAGCCAGGACACCTGGCGCGGGCCGAACCGCTCCGCGTACGCCTCCGCCGCCAGCCGGCGATAGTGGTCGCGGTGCAGCCGCTGCAGGGCGCTCTCCTGCCCCGAGGCCACGAGCCTCTCCCGGCCGTACTGCCTGATCGTCTCCAGCAACCGGTAGCGGGTCGCGGTGGACGTCGCGGGAAGGTCCTCCCGGACCAGGATCGACTTGCCCACCAGCTCGATCACCAGGTCGACCACCTCCTCGTGCTCGATGCCGTTCCCCGAGCAGACCTCCTCGGCCGCGTCGAGGTCCAGGCCGTCGGTGAACACCGAGACGCGCTCCCACAGCAGCCGCTCCTTCTCGGTGCACAGGGCGTAGCTCCAGTCGATCAGCGCGCGCAGCGTCTGCTGGCGGGGCATCGTCGCGGGTGAACCGCCGGTCAGCAGCCGGAACCGGTTGTCCAGCCGGGCCAGCAGTTCCTCGGGGGAGAGCGCGCGCAGCCGCACGACCGCCAGCTCGATCGCGAGCGGGATGCCGTCCAGCCGGCGGCAGATCTCCTCCACCGCGGACCTGTTGGCCTCGGTGAGCGTGAAGTCCGGCAGGACGGCGGTGGCCCGTTCGGTGAACAGGCGTACCGCCTCCGACTGTGCCGGCGGCTCCGCGGACGGCCTGGGGCCGCCGGGGCCCGGCGGCGGTGGCAGCGGCAGGGTGGGCACGACCAGTGTCTGCTCGCCGGAGATGCCCAGTGCCTGCCGGCTGGTGGTGAGGACCCGCAGGGAGGGGGCCGCCCGGACGAGGGTTTCCGCCAGTACGGCGCAGGCTCGCAGGAGATGCTCGCAGTTGTCGAGGATCAGCAGTGCCCGCTTCTCCCGCAGGTGGTCGATGAGCACCTCCACGGGGGGCTGGTGGGAGACGTCCCTGATCGCCAGGGCCTCGTTCACCGACGCGGCGAGCAGCTCCGGGTTCTCCAGCCCGGCGAGCTCGACCAGCCACACCCCGTCGGGAAACGCCCGCTGGACGTCGGCGGCGACGCGCAGGGCCAGCCGGGTCTTGCCGACCCCGCCGGGGCCGGTGAGGGTCACCACGTGTGCTCCGGACAGCAGGCGCTTGACCTCGGCCATCTCGTGCCGACGCCCCACGAAACTGGTCACCTCGGGGGGCAGATCCGTCGCCTGCCACCGCTTCGGGGTGACCGATGCCACCTCATTCATCAGTGCCTCACGCCGGCTTCGGCGAGCGGATCGCCGTATGTCCGGATCCAACCGGCACAATCCACACTATGTGCAGGCCGTTTCCCCGCGCGTGTCCCGTGACCCGGGCGGGCACCGGCGGGGGCGCGGGCCGGTGAACCCGCCGCCCCGGACCGGGGGTCCCGGCGACCGGGTGTGCCGCCGGCCGGCGGGTCCGGTTCGGTGGCCGCCGCTCATCACGTCGGCGCGGACCCGATCACCTCACAGGAGGCCGTCCAGGAGGCCGCCCAGGTCGATGTCCACCAGGGCGGGCCCGTTCCCGGGAGGACTCTCCGAGTCCCGGGGTTCGCGCGGGCCCGGGTCCGTGCTCGTGTCCGGGGCCGGTTCCGTGTCCGGGCCCGTCTCCGGAGTCGTTTCCGGGTCCGGGTCCGGGTCCGGGTCCGGGTTCGTGCCCGGGTCGGGGGCGCAGGGGGGCAGGTTGATCCGGACGGTCCGGGAGGGCGTGTCGCCCATGGGATCGGTGTTGACCACCACCACCCGCGTGACGTGCCCCCCGCACCGGGGCGGGGCGGCGAAATCCCCGGTCACCTCCCGCTCGTACTCGGTGTCGCCGGACAGCTCCAGCTCCCGCGTGCTGCTGGTCAGCGTCTCTCGCGTGTCCCCGATCGTCTGGGCGAACCCGAGCCGCACGGTCACCGGCGAGGTGCTGGGGGCCTTCACCCGGAAGCCGACCGTGGTGCCGTCGAAGGAGGTGATCGAGACCGTGGACGGCGCGCACGGCTCGCCGCGGACCCTCTCCGTGCGGCCGGCCGCCCCGCCCGGAGAACGGGGCACGGTGGAGACCGTGACCCGGCGGTAGAGGGTCTGCTCGCAGGCGGGGACGGTGAAGTCGTGCGGGACGGTGTGGGAGTAGGTCTTCAGCCCGCCGATCACGGAGGTGCGCGGGGCCGCCCGGACGAGCCGGCCGGGATCGGGCCCCTCGGCGAAGGTGACGGTCACCGCGACCTTCCCCGTGGTGGAGGCGCGGAAGCCGACCGTGGTCCCGAGCGCGTCGATTCCCACGATCCTCAGGCCGCTGACCGCGTGCACGGGCCCCGTCGCCCCCGTCCCGGTGGGTTCCGGTACCGGCGGCCGGGTGGACGTGGGTACGGGCGTGGGCGGGCGGGTGGGGGCCGCGGTTCGCGAGCGCGTGGGCGACGGGGGCGGCGGCTGCGAGCCGGTCGGCGAGGGGGGCGAGGGAGGAGCGGGGGGCGGGGAGACCGGTGTCCGGGTGGGGGCCGGTGACGGGGGCGAGGTGACCTGGCCGGGGTTCGCGCCGTTCGAGGAGGAGCCGGGCTTCCTGGCGGCGGCACTTCCCGAGGGGCGGCCCGGCCCGGTGGAGGGGTCGGGAGGCGCCGACGCCTGGCTCCGCCGCCGCTGCGCGGGGGTCTCCTCGATCATCGCGGAACCGGGCGGCGGGGTGAAGATCGTGTCGGCGGAGAGCCGGTCCTGCGGCCGGTTGGCCGCGATCACACCGGCGGTCATCGCGACGGTGATCACTCCCAGCCCGGCCAGGGTCCTGGGGCCCAGCCGGGGACGGCGCACCCGCCCCACCCGGCCGAGTACCGTCTGGGCCACCGAGGAGGCGGCCTTCGGCGCGGGCTTGGCCAGCGGGAACGCCAGTGCCAGCAGCGTGGCGAGCTCGGCCAGGTGCCGCCGCCCGCGCTGCTCCCACTCCGGCCCGTACGCCGCCAGTGCCGCCGCCTCCAGCTCCTCCAGGAACGCCCGCGCGCTCTGCGGCCGGTCCGCCGGGTTCTTGGCCATGCCCCGCGTGACCAGCCCGCGTACCGAGCCGGGCACCTCCTCCACCGGGATCGCCTCGTGCCGGTGGCGGTGCATCAGCACGAGGCGGTGGTCGGCCAGGTAGGGCCTGCGCCCGGTGAGGCACTCGAAGAACACGCACGTGGCCGCGTAGACGTCGGTCGCCGCGCTCGCCGGCGCCCCCTCCCACTGCTCGGGCGCCATGTAGGCCGGGGTGCCGGCGGTCATCCCGGCCTCCCCGACGTGGGCGGCGATGCCGAAGTCGGCCAGCTTGCTGCCGCCGTCGGCCTGGATCAGCACGTTCTCCGGCTTGTAGTCGCGGTGCACGACACCGGCGGCGTGCGCGAAGGCCAGGCCGAGCAGCGAGCCCTTGAGCACGGCCAGCGCCGCCTCCGGGCTCGTGCTGCCGTGCTCGGACAGGATCCGCCTGAGCGCGACCCCGTCGACCAGCTCCATCACGATCGCGGCTTCGAGCACGTCCTCGTAGTACTCGTAGAGCTGGACCACGTTCGGGTCCTGCAGTTCCACCATGACGCGCGCCTCCGCGCGGAAGCGCGCCAGGAAGCGGTGATCGTCCTTGAGGGTCGCGTTGAGGTATTTGATGGCCACGTAGGCGCCGGTGGGGGCGTACGTGGCCAGCACCACGCGCCCGCCCCCGCCGGCGCCGAGTTCCCGAACCTCGCGGTATCCCGGAACCATCCCGTCCCCTTCCGAGTGCCGTCGACTTGTTCGACGGTCTCACCCCTGCGGTTGGTTGTCACGATTGGTCAACTTTTGCGAATGGGTGACGTTGGAATCGTGCGCGGTGGCCGACCGTGCCGGGGCAGCGGGCAGCGGGCAGCGGGCAGCGGGCCGGGTGGGTGCGGGGGTCAGCGGGCAGAGTGGGCGCGGGGGAGCGACTCGTAGACGGCCTCGGCCAGGCGGTGGGCGCGGAGGTTCCCCGAGGCGGCGCCCGCCATCCTGTTCATCGTGTACGCCATGCCCAGGCCGTGCTCGACGTCTCCGAGACCCAGCGACCCGCCCATGCCGGTGTGGCCGAACGCGGTCTCCGCGCCTCTCGCGGGGGTGAGGAAGGTCAGCGCCGGGCGCATGTAGCCCAGGCCGAAGGAGCTGTCGAGGAACAGCACCCTGTCCGGGCCGTTCACCCTCCTGCGCGTCGCGCCGCGCAGGGTCTCCGGGCGCAGGATCCGCCCGGCCACCAGGTCGCGGTAGAAACCCGCCAGGCCCCGAGCGGTGGTGACGGCGCCCATCGCGGGCCAGCCCGCGCGCAGCACGACCGGGTGGTTGGCGCCGCCCCGCAGCCGGTGGATCGGAGGGTTGCCCAGGGCCCGGTTCAGCAGGCTGTCCTTGTCGAGCGAGGCCCTGGCCATCTCGTAGACCGGGTCTCCCGGCCCCTGTCCAGGCAGCTCCGGCGCCGCGGGTTCCGCGGGCGGGGTGGACGGCGAGGCGACGGGCGGATCGGCGGGCGGGGCGGCGGGGGGCGCGGGACGATCCCCGGCGGACAGCCGGGCCGCCCGCGCCGCCACGTCGTCCGGGGCGCCGACCCAGAGCTCCAGGCCGAGGGGACCGGAGATCTCGGCGGCCACGATCTCGCTCACGGACTTGCCCGACACCCTGCGGACCACCTCGCCGACCAGGAACCCGTACGTCAGCGCGTGGTAGCCGTGCGCGGTGCCCGGCTCCCAGATCGGCTCCTGCCCGGCCAGCCGGTCCGCGATGGCGGCCTGGTCCTCGAACTCCTCGACGGGAACCTCCTCCTCGATCACGGGCAGCCCCACCTGGTGGGTGAGGAGATGCTCGACGGTGACGCGCTCCTTGCCGCGCCGCGCGAACTCCGGCCAGACGTCCGCGACCGGGGCGGCGACGTCGAGCAGGCCGCGTTCGGCCAGCAGCTGCGCGACCGTCGCGGTCACCGCCTTGGTGCACGAGTACGCCAGCACGGGGGTGTCGCGCTCCCAGGTCCGCCCGCTGCGGCGGTCGGCGACCCCGCCCCACAGTTCCACGACCGGCTCGCCGTCCAGGAAGACCGCGAACGCCGCGCCCAGCTCCTCGCCGCCGGCGAAGTGCGCGTCGAACACCTCCCGTACCCGCGAGAAGCGTGGGTCGCAGTGCCCGTACGTCTCCACACGACCCTCGGTCCCGCCGTCTGCCGCCATCGCCCGTCCTCGCCCGTCCCGGTGCCCTGGAGTGAGCACTTGCTTGGTGGCCGAGCCTAACAACCGGAGCCGTCCGCGCCCAGGAGACCAGGGGTTCTCCGCCCGCCGGTCCCACGGTGTGGCCGGGCATGGCGACGCGCGGCGCGACCTGGGAAACTCTCCTCACGCGCGATACGGGCGGGCCGTGCCCCGCCAGGTGGGAGCGTGGCAGAAAAGCCAGGTCCGGCAGTGACTAGAGTAGTTGTACTAACATCTGAAATTACTTCCCCGGGGGAGAAGCATGAGCCGTCCACAGCGGGGGACCCTTCGTGACGTGCGCAAGGGCAACCGGTCCGTGGTCCTGTGGACGCTGTACTTCGCCGGCGAGCTGAGCAGGCACGATCTGGCCCAGCTGACCGGCCTCAGCGCCGCCACGGTCAGCAACGTGATCGGCGACCTCATCACGGACGGCATCGTGGTGGAGACCGGTTCCGTCGACTCCGACGGCGGGCGACCGCGGATCATGCTCAAGGTCGACCCCTCGTACGGATACGTGGTCGGGGTGGGCGTCGGGGAGACGCGCGTCCGCGTGGAGCTGTACGACCTGGCGATGGAGGAGCGGGCGAGGAAGGAGTTCGCCCTCGACCCCAGCCACCACGAACCGGCCGTGGTGGCCCGGCACATCCTCGACGGTCTCCAGGCGGTCCTGTCCGACGCCGGAGCCACGGAGTCCGAGGTGCTCGGCATGGGCCTCGGCGTTCCCGGCGTCGCCGAGCAGGGCTCCGACCTGCTCATCCACGCCCGCGCGTTCGGCTGGGACGGCGTACCCCTGGGCGCGCTCCTCCGCGAGGGCACCTCGCTCCCGATCTTCGCCGACAACGGCGTCAAGACGACGGGCCAGGCCGAGCTCTGGTTCGGTGCGGGCAAGGGCGCCCAGCACCTGGTCATGACCTTCATCGGCACGGGGGCCGGGGCGAGCATCATCAACGGCGGCGTCACCTACCGGGGAACGGCGAGCGGCGCGGGCGAGTGGGGCCACACGAAGATCGTCCTCGACGGGCGCCCCTGCCGCTGTGGCGGCCAGGGCTGCCTGGAGGCCTACATCGGCGCCGAGGCGATCCTGGCCGGCGCGGGAAGGGACCTGGGGGGTGACGACGAGGAGAGCGTCTTCGCCGAACTCCTCGCCGACCCGCTGGCGCGGCCCGCGCTCGACGAGGCCGTCCGCTGCCTGGGGGCCGGGCTGGCCAACCTGATCAACCTCTTCAACCCCGAGCGCATCATCCTCGGCGGCTGGGCCGGATCCCTCCTCGGGCGGAGGTTCCTTCCCGAGATCCGCGCCGCCGCCGCCCGGTACGCCCTGCCCCTGCCCTTCTCGCAGGCGTCGATCGAGCTGGGCAGGCTCGGGGCCGAGGCGGTCGCCCTGGGCGCGGCCACCCTGGTCGTCGAGGACTTCCTGCTGCGCAGCCACGCGGTGCGCCCCGCGGGCCGCGTCACGCCCCCGACCCCGGAGCCGGCCGGGCACGCGCCCGTCTGACCTCGGGAGGCGAGGACCGCGACCGCCCTCACGGTGTCCCCTGGGACTGTTGACGCCGCCTCCGTTCAGGACTTATTTTGCATTCTGTACTAAGCGTGATGATGAAGTAGGGGATGGCTGTGGGCAGGTTGTACATCGACGGGACGTTCCAGGATGCCGCCTCAGGAGGCGCCGCCCCCGTGCACGAGAAGGCGACCGGTGCGCGGATCGGCACGTACGCGCTGGGAGGTCCCGCCGACGTCGATCGGGCCGTCGCCGCCGCCCGTGCCGCGCAGCCCGCCTGGGCCGCCCTGTCGGCACCCGAGCGGGCAGGATACCTGCGGGGCCTCGCCGAGCACCTCCAGGGCCGCTACGAAGAGCTGGTCGAGCTGAGCATCCGTGAGACGGGCGGCGTGCGGGCCAAGGCCGAGGACGAGGTGAGCACGAGCATCCGCCAGCTCCTCATCTCGTCGGTCCAGGCGACCGAGAACGCCGGGGACATCCTGCCCCCGTACAAGGCGGGCAAGCTCTCGCTGTTGCGCGCGGTGCCGCTGGGAGTGATCGGCGTCATCACGCCGTGGAACTACCCGATGAACCTCGCCATGCGGATGGTCGCGCCCGGCCTGGCGTTCGGCAACACCCTCGTGCTCAAGCCCGCCGAGCTGACCCCGCTGGTCGGCGGCCACGTGCTGGCCGAGGCCGCCGAGGCCGTCGGGCTGCCCGCCGGGGTGTTCAACGTGGTCACCGGGGACGGACCCGAGGCCGGCTGGGCACTGGCCGAGCACCGGGGGCTGGACCTGCTGGACTTCACCGGCTCCCGCGAGGTCGGCCTGCTCATCGCGGCCTCCGCGGCCACCGACCTGCGCGCGATCCGCCTGGAGCTGGGCGGCGACAACGCCTTCATCGTCCTGGAGGACGCCGACGTCGAACTGGCCGCCTCTCACGCCATGATCGCCTCGCTGGAGTTCCAGGGGCAGACGTGCATCAGCACCAGCCGGCACATCGTCGTCCGAGAGGTCGCCGACCGCTACCTGGAGGCCGTGACCAGGCGGGTCGAGGCACTGCGCCTGGGCGACCCGATGTCGCCGGACACCGATCTGGGTCCGCTGATCAGCGAGGGCCAGCGGACCCGGCTGCACGAGCGGATCGTCGCGCCCTCGATCGCCAAGGGCGCCCGGCTGGTCGCCGGCGGCACCTACGACGGGCTGTTCTACCGCCCCACCGTGCTGGCCGACGTGACCCCGGACATGCCCGCGTTCACCGAGGAGATATTCGGGCCGGTCATCCCGGTGACGGTGGTCGACTCCGAGGACGAGGCCGTCGAGCTGGCCAACCGGCACCCGATGATGATGGACTCGGTGTTCACCGCCGACCTGATGCGCGGCATGGACGTGGCCGAGCGGCTGCGGGCGGGCGAGGTCCACGTCAACGACGCGCACGCCCGTCACGGGGCGGAGAACCAGATGCCGGGCTTCACCAGGCGCCAGTGGATCGGGGTCCAGCGCACCCCGCTCACCCTGCCCGAGTGGGCGAGCGACCCGGCCGGCCGCCGATGAGGAGGGCGCTGGTCGTCCGCGGCGGCTGGGAGGGGCACGTCCCCGTCGAGGCGACCGAGCTGTTCGTCCCCGAGCTGGCCGCCGCGGGCTTCGAGGTGACCGTCGCCGACGACCTGGAGGTCTACGCCGACGGGCCGCTGCTGGCCGGGACCGACCTGATCGTGCAGTGCTGGACGGGCGGCGTCCTGACGCCGGAGCAGGAGGCGGGACTGGTGTCCGCGGTCCGCGCGGGCACCGGCTTCGCCGGCTGGCACGGCGGCCTGGTGGCGACCTTCGACGGCAGCCACGACTACCTGCGGATGGTCGGCGGGCTCTTCCTGCACCACCCCGCGGACTTCCTCACCTACGACGTCGTCATCGACCCCGCGCACGCCGGGCACCCGATCGTCGCCGGGCTGGACGACTTCACCGTCGAGACCGAGCAGTACTGGATGCTCACCGACGCCCACAACGAGGTCCTCGCCACCACGCGGTTCGTCTCCCCGCAGACCCCGATGCCCGTCGTCTGGACCCGCCGGTGGGGGAGGGGGAAGGTCTTCTTCTCCGCCGTCGGCCACCGGATGGAGGACCTGCGGCACCCCACCGTGTACGAGCTCACCCGGCGTGGCCTGATCTGGGCCGGCCGGTGACCGCCGGTCCGCCGTCGGTGGTGCTGGCGATGTATCCGGGGCTGCCCGCCCGCCTGTTCCCCCCCGGCGTCGGTGACCGCCTCCGCGCGGTCGCCGAGGCCGATCTGGCGGTGCCGCTCACCGAGTTCGGGTCCGACGAGGCGCGGGTGCGCCTGGAGCGGGCGGAGGTCCTGGTCACCGGCTGGGGCTGCCCGCTCATCGACGAGCCCGTGCTGCGGCGCGCGCCGCGCCTGCGGGCCGTCGTGCACGCGGCGGGGAGCGTCAAGGGCCACGTCGGCCAGGCCGTGTTCGCCCGGGGGATCCCGGTGAGCTCGGCCGCCTCGGCCAACGCGCTGCCGGTCGCCGAGTACACCGTGGCGATGATCCTGCTCACCGGCAAGTCCGTCCTCGCGCTCGCCCGCGAGTACCGGGCCAGGAGGGAGGACCTGCGCCTGTACCAGGGGCGAGACGGCCACGGCGACTACGGGGACTACGGCAACTACGGCAGGACGGTCGGCCTGGTCGGGGCCTCCAGGATCGGCAGGAGGGTCGCGGAGCTGCTCGCCCCCTTCGACCTGGACGTGCTGATCGCCGATCCGTACCTGGACGTCCGGGGCGCGCGGGCGCTCGGCGCCCGCCTGGTCGGGGTCGACGAGCTGTTCGCCGCCGCCGACATCGTCTCCCTGCACGCCCCGGCCACCGACGCCACGACGGGGATGGTCACCGCGGCCCGCCTGGCCGCGATGCGCGACGGCGCGACGCTCATCAACACCGCCAGGGGCTCCCTGGTGGACCACGGGGCGCTCGTCGCCGAACTGGTCACCGGCAGGCTGTCGGCGGTGCTCGACGTGACCGAGCCCGAGGTCGTCCCCGCCGACTCGGTGCTGTGGGACCTGCCCAACGTCATCCTCACCCCGCACGTCGCCGGGGCGCTGGGCAACGAGCTGGCCAGGCTGGGGGCGTACGCGGTGGACGAGGTGCTCCTGGCGCTGGCGGGCCGGCCGCTGCGCCACCCGGTGGACCCGGAACTGCTGGCGATCACCGCGTGACGCGCGGAGGGGCCGCCTGTCGGCGGTGGCCGCCGTGTCCGGCCGTACGAGGTGACGGAAACGGGCCTGCCTCGAAGACGTGAGGTTCGTACGGCATCACGGACACGGATCGGCTTTGCGAGGCGGCGAAAACGGATGCTCCCCCGTCCCTTTCCAAGGGCGGGGGAGCATCCGTGTCAGGTGATGTCCGGGACTCCCGGGTCAGATCCCGTTCCTGCCGATGACCCCGCTGTACCACAGGGCGCTGTCCTTGGGGATGCGCGTCTGGGTGTCGTAGTCGACGTGGACCAGCCCGAACCGCTTGTCGTAGCCGTAGGCCCACTCGAAGTTGTCCATCAGCGACCAGGCCAGGTAGCCGCGCAGGTCGGCTCCCTCCTGGATCGCCTGGTGGGCGGCGAGCAGGTGGGTGCGCAGGTAGTCGACGCGCTCGGCGTCGGCCACCCTGCCGTCCTCGGCGGAGTCGGGGTAGGCGGCGCCGTTCTCGGTGATCATCAGCGGGGTGGACGGGTAGTCCCGCGCCAGCCGTACCAGGAGCCTGCGCAGGCCGTCCGCCTCGACGGGCCAGCCCATGGCGGTCACCGGCAGGCCGGGGTCGGGGTGCTCGACGCCCTCGGTGCCGGGGAAGCGGTCGGAGGAGGGCGTGCCGACCTTCGCCGCGACGTGGGTCGGCGCGTAGTAGTTGACCCCCAGGAAGTCGATCGGGGCGCCGATGAGCTCCTCGTCGCCGTCGAGGATGTGGTCCAGGCCGGTGAAGCGGGCCGTGTGCTCCAGCATGTCGGCCGGGTAGCGGCCGTACACGATCGGGTCGAGGAAGATCCGGTTGTGCAGGCCGTCGACGAGCCTGGCCGCCGCGACGTCGTGCCGGTCCTGCGGGTCGCGGGGGGACACCGGGGTGAGGTTGACCGTGACCGAGACCTCCCCGGCGCCCGCCGCGCGCAGGGCGCGGGCCGCCAGGCCGTGGCCGAGCAGCAGGTGGTGCGCCGCGAGGAAGGCCGAGGCCGGCTCGGCTCGGCCGGGAGCCTGGTCGCGGGTGCCGTACCCGAGGAAGGCCGAGCACCACGGCTCGTTGAGGGTGGTCCAGGTCCTGATCCGGTCTCCGAGCCGGTCGTACACCGCCTCCGCGTACCCGGCGAAGTGGTGGGCGGTGTCCCGTACGGTCCACCCGCCCCCGTCCTCCAGGGTCTGCGGCAGGTCCCAGTGGTACAGCGTGGCCATGGGGTCGATCCCGGCGGCCAGCAGGGTGTCCACCAGCCGGTCGTAGAAGTCGAGGCCGCGGGGGTTCACCGGTCCGGTGCCGTCGGGCTTGATCCGGGGCCAGGAGACGGAGAAGCGGTAGGTGTTGACGCCGAGGTCCCTCATGAGGGCCACGTCCTCGGCGTAGCGGTGGTAGTGGTCGCAGGCGACGTCGCCGGTCTGCCCGAGGTGCACCCGGCCGGGGGTCCTGGAGAAGGTGTCCCAGATGGAGGGGGTGCGGCCGTCCTCCGCGGTGGCGCCCTCGATCTGGTAGGCGGCGGTGGCGACCCCCCAGCGGAAGGCGGGCGGGAACAGGGCCAGGCCGGTGCCGGTCCGGTCGTCGGTCTGGGTCATCCCTTGATCGCTCCTTGCGTGGTTACGCGGATGTGTCGCCTGACGAGCAGCGCCGGGACGACGATCGGTGGCCGGGCGCCGGGCAGTGCCCAGCCGATGCCCGGCCGGTGCCCCGCCGATGCTCTCTGCGCATCGAGTCACCCTCCCGCGCTTTGTGAGCGCTCACGGGGAGTGGCGACTGCTCAACTTCGAGGCTTAATTCATATTGAAATTTAAGAGGCAAAGCTCTGTCTGCGTCAAGGTGGTGTTATCGAGTCGTTTCCCAGGTTACGGACAGTGTCGATCCGTGCCGAAGGGACGGCCGAACCTCCGGTCGCCGCCCGCCACCTGGAGCGGAAGCCGTCGCCCGGGTCCGATAGCTTTCCGTGGGTGACTGTCCTTCTGCCCGGTGTGGCGCTCACCGACCACGTGTTCACCGTTCCCCTCGACCACGCCGACCCCGGTGGCGAGACGATCGAGGTCTTCGCCCGTGAGGCGGTGGACCCGGCGCGGCAGGGGGAGGACCTGCCGTGGCTGCTCTTCCTGCAGGGCGGTCCCGGGGGCAAGTCACCGCGCCCGGCCGCCGCCGACGGGTGGCTGGGGCACGCCTTGAAGACCCACCGGGTCCTCCTGCTCGACCAGCGGGGGACCGGCCGCAGCACCCCCATCACCGCGAAGACCGCGCGCGGCACGGACGCCGAGCTCGCCGCCCGCCTCGGGCACTTCCGGGCCGACTCGATCGTGGCCGACGCCGAACTGATCCGGCGCGAGCTCTGCGGCGACCGGCCGTGGGAGACCCTCGGCCAGAGCTACGGCGGTTTCATCACGCTGACCTACCTCTCCCGGGCTCCCGAGGGCCTGGCGGCCTGTTACGTGACCGGGGGCCTGTCCGGGCTCGACGCCACCGCCGACGACGTCTACTCCCGCACCTACCCGCGCGTTCGCGACAAGGTGAACCGCTACTTCGCCCGCTACCCGCACGACTCGGGCCGTCTGGACGCGATAGCCGACCACCTGCGCCTTCACGAGGTCCTCCTCCCGGACGGCGACGTGCTGACCGTGCGCCGCCTGCAGACCCTCGGCATGTGCCTGGGCATGAGCGACGGGGCCGAATACCTGCACTGGGTGCTGGAGGAGGCCTGGACCGGCGACAGGCTCTCCGACCTGTTCCTGTACGAGGTCATGATGGCCACCGGCTTCGTCGGCAACCCGCTCTACGCGGTCCTGCACGAGTCGATCTACGCCCAGGGCGCCGCCACCGGCTGGGCCGCGCACCGGCTGCTGCCCGAGGAGTTCGAGGAGGACGCGGCGACGACGCTGCCCACCGGGGAGATGATCTACCCGTGGATGTTCGACGAGATCGCCGCGCTCCGCCCCTTCAAGGGCGCCGCGGAGATCCTCGCCGCGGCCACCGGCTGGCCCGCCCTCTACGATCCCGCCCGGCTGGCCGCCAACCGGGTCCCGGTGGCCGCCGCCGTCTACTACGACGACATGTACGTCGACGAGGGCCTGTCCATGCGCACCGCGCGGGCGGTGGGCAACCTGCGGACCTGGGTGACCAACGAGTGGCAGCACGACGGTGTCCGCGTCTCCGGGGGCGCCGTCCTGGCTCGCCTGATGGACATCTCCCGCGGCGTCCACGGCTCCTGAACGTGCCCGGCTTCCTGGACGCCCACGGCTCCTGAACGTGCGCGGCTCCCGCGACGGCCAGGGCCCCCGGGCGTCCACGGCGCCCGGACGGCGTGGGCGTCATGGCACCTCCCGCCGCCGGGCGGGAGGTGCCGCCGGGCGGTCTCAGGTGGAGGAGTCGGCCGTCTCGGTGAGGGGGAGACGCACCTGGAAGCGGGTGTCGCCGGGCTCCGACTCCACGCGCAGGTCGCCTCCGTGGCGGCCGGCGACGATGCGGAAGGAGATGTCCAGGCCGAGACCCGTGCCCTCGCCGACCGCCTTCGTGGTGAAGAACGGCTCGAAGATCCGCTCGCGCAGGGCCTCGGGGACGCCGGGGCCGGTGTCGCAGATCTCGATCAGCGCGATCGTGTCGTGTTCGAGCCGGGTGCGGACGGTCAGGACGCCGGTGCCGGCCATCGCGTCCAGCGCGTTGTGGATCAGGTTGGTCCACACCTGGTTGAGCTCCCCGGCGTAGGCGGGGATGGGCGGCAGCTCGGGGTCGTAGTCGGTGGCGATGGTGATCCCCGGCGGGATCTTGCCGCGGAACATGGTGAGGGTGCTGTCCAGCAGCTCCCGCACGTCCACCGTCTGGTACGGCGCCCGGTCCATCTGGGAGTACTGCTTGGCGGAGGCGATCAGGGAGGAGATCCGCTCGGTCGCGTCGGTCACCTCGTTCAGCATCTGGGTGATCTCGACGGCCTCCGACAGCCAGTGCATCGCCCCGTCCAGGTAGCGCTCGCCCAGCGCCTCGCGGATCTTGTCCATCTTGGCGATCTTGAACCCGGCCGCCACCAGCGGCGGAGCGATCTCCCAGGCGTCCTCCACCCCCGCCTCCTCCAGGGCGTCGGCCAGCTCGTCCTCGGCGTCGGAGATCTCCAGCGGGGAGCGGGGCGACGGCTCGGAGATGCTGGCGGCGCACGCCTCCTGCAGGTCGATCAGGGCGCGCAGCCGCTGGGGCTCGATGCCGTCCTCGGCCAGCGCGGCCAGCCTCCTGCGCGTGCTCTTCACCTTCTCCCGCAGGTCGTCCACGGCCCGTACGGCCGCCGCGGCCGGGTTGTTGAGCTCGTGGGTGAGCCCGGCGGTGATCGTGCCGAGCGCGGTCAGCCGCTGCCGCCGGTCGATGAACTCCCGCTGGGCCATCCCGCCCAGCCGGGCCCCGTCCAGAAGGTGCACCGCCATCGGGAACCACTCGGCCATGATCATGCCGTACTTCCTGGCCGGAAGCATGAACATGCGCGTCGGCTTGGTGGCGCGCAGCGTGTGGCCGTAGGTGGCCGGGGCGCGGTCGCCCAGGTAGGCCAGGACCGCGCCGCCGTAGACGCCGGGTTGCGAGTTCGGGGTCATCGTGACCGGCCCGGCGGTGGTCTCGGTGATCATCACCACCTCGCCGTCGATGAGCACGGCGAAGCAGTCGGCCGGATCACCCTGCTTGACGATCGCCTCGCCCGCGTCGTACTCCTCCTCGTCGCCGTACCTCGCGAGCCACCGGAGCTTGTCGTCGTCGAGCTTCTCGAAGAGGAACAGCCCGCGGAGCACGTCGATGTCGATCATGTTCCCTCTCTCGTGGGCGCCGGGAGGGACCTGGTCCGGGGCGGTCATGTCTTCTCCAGGTAGCGGTGGACGAGGGCCACGGCCATCGCGCCCTCGCCGACCGCCGAGGCGACCCGCTTGATCGAGTCCGCCCGGACGTCGCCGGCGGCGAACACCCCCGGCACGTTCGTCTCCAGGTGGTACGGCTCCCGCCGGAGCGGCCAGTTGCGCGGCCTGCTCTCGTCGGCGGTCAGGTCGGGGCCGGTGAGGACGAAGCCTCTCGCGTCGCGCTCGATGGTGTCGCCGAGCCAGTCGGTGATCGGCTGGGCGCCGATGAAGACGAACAGCCACTCGGCCTCGACGGTGCGCTCGCCCTCGGGGCCCTTCAGCGTGATCCGCTCCATGTGGCCCTCGCCCTCGGCGCCGACCACCTCGGTCTCGGTGTGCACCTCGATGTTCGGGATCCGCGAGATCTGCTCGATCAGGTAGTGCGACATGGTCCGCTCCAGCCCCTCACCCCTGACGATCAGGTGGACCTTGCTGGCGTACCCCGACAGGTAGACCGCGCCCTGGCCGGCCGAGTTGGCGGCGCCGACGATGTAGACCTCGCAGTTCGCGCACTCGGGCGCCTCGGTCAGGGCCGCGCCGTAGTAGCAGCCGGAGCCGATGAAGTCCTCCAGGCCGGGGGCGTTCAGCCGCCGGTAGGAGACGCCGGTGGCCAGGATGACGGTGTGCGCGGCGATCGAGCCGCCGTCGGCGAAGCCGACCACCCGGGCCCGGCCCTTGACCTCCAGGCTGGTGACCGTGCGGGCGGTGAGCATCTCGGCGCCGAACTTCGCGGCCTGGCGTCGCGCCCGGTCGGCGAGCTGGGCGCCGGAGACGCCGTCGGGGAAGCCCAGGTAGTTCTCGATCCTGGAGCTCTGCCCCGCCTGCCCGCCCGAGGCGTGCTGCTCGACCATCACGGTGCGCAGCCCCTCGGAGGCGCCGTAGACCGCGGCGCCCAGCCCGCCGGGGCCGCCCCCGATCACGATCAGGTCGTAGAAGTCGGTGGCCGGGGCGGTGGACAGCCCCACGGCCTGGGCCAGTTCGGAAAGGCTCGGCGCGACGAGCTTCGTACCGTCGCCGGTGATGACCAGCGGCAGCCTGGCCGGGCTGACGGCCGCCTTCTCCCCCGCCGCCTTCTCCTGGGCCGCCGCGAGCAGCTCGGCGCCCTCCGGGGAGTCGGCCAGCATCCAGCGGTAGGGCACCTGGTTGCGCGACAGGAAGTCCCTGACCTCGTACGACGGGGCCGACCAGCGGGCGCCCACCACCCGCAGCTCGTCGGACTCGCGCCGGTCCGTCCGCTGCCAGGCGTCGAGCTGGGCGTCCAGCACCGGGTAGAACTTCTCCTCCGGCGGGTCCCAGGGCTTGAGCATGTAGTGGTCGAGGTCGACCACGTTGATCGCCTGGATCGCGGCCTCGGTGTCGGCGTAGGCGGTCAGCAGCACGCGGCGCGCGTAGGGATACAGGTCCATGGCCTGCTCCAGGAACTCCACGCCGTTCATCTGGGGCATCCGGTAGTCGGCGAGGATCGCCGCCACGTCGTCGCCCCGCAGCCGCAGCTCGCGGACGCTGGCCATGCCGTCGGCCGCTGTGTCGGCCCGGACGACGCGGTAGGAGTGGCCGTAGCGTCGCCGCAGGTCCCGGGCGACGGAACGGGACACGCCGGGATCGTCGTCGACCGTCATGATGACCGGTTTTTCCATGTCCTGCCTTCCCCCGATATAGAGACATCCGATATGGAGACAATCTCTCCAAAGGATGTCACATCCGTGTTAAACCCAACGTTCGTCAAGAGTGGTCGTGGGGGGCGAGGTGCCCAGGTGACGGGGGAGAACCGTAGGGACGGTGACCGGGTACCCCGGCGGCGCGCAGCAGGGCGGCCGGGCGCTCGCGGTCCGCGAGGAAGCGTCTGAGGTCGGGGTCGGTGGACCAGATCCCGCGCATGGTCTCGTGCCCGACCCGGTCGGCGACGATCTGCAGGGCGATGTCCTGCCTGACGTACTCGACCGCCATCGCGACGACGGCCGGATCCTCGGTGTAGACGCCCCACGCGGTGCCCCCGGCGAAGCCGCCGATCAGGGCCTCCCGCCGGTCACCCGCGACGACCAGCAGCCGGTGGTCCGGGTTCTCCTTCGCGGTCCCCTCGCCCTCGGGGACGGCGCCGGGGGAGGGGAAGCGGTGCTCGTACAGGTTGCCGACCGGTTCCCGTGCCGCCCCGAAGTGCATCACCGAGGTCTCGACGCCGCGCTCGACCGCCCGCCTGATCAACGAGGAGAGGAGTCCCATCTCCTCGGGCCAGATCGACAGGAACAGGTCGCCCCGTGCCCCGGCCACCACGTCCTCGGCCCGGGCGAGCAGCGCCCCGGCGTCCTTGAGGTTGTGGATCAGGTAGGCCTTGGGCGGCGCCACGATCACGGGCAGCGAGACCTCCAGCGACTCGATCGAGTCGGTGAACTCCCTGCGCATGCGCTCCAGCAGGGATCGCGGCGGCAGCGGCAGGTAGTCGGTGGCGTCGTCGGAGCCGCGCAACTCGTAGGCGGCCCCTTTGGCCACCAGCTTGCCGAGCGTCTCATAGACGGTGCTGCGCGGCACGCCTGAACGCTTGGCGACCTCGTAGCCGTTGAGGGGCTGTCCGGCGCCGACCAGGGTGACGTACGCCTTGGCCTCGTAGCCCGACATGCCCAAGCGCTGTAATTGCTCCACTACGTCCCGCATCGCAGTTATGGTACGGCGCGAGGTACCCGTTTAGCGCTGTCCTAAAGCACCTGTTTTGTAGGATTTTCGTGACGTTAGCTCGTTCCGACCCGTGGAACTGGGGTAACGGAACGGGTAAGCGCTCTCTGGGGAAACATTTTACTTTTCTCCGGTCCGGCGGATTCATCGTGCGTGCTCAGACGCCCGGTGACGATCACGCGCCGGAGCCGGTCCCGGTCCGGCACCCGCCCGGACCGGCGAGGGCCCCGGCGGGGCGCGCCGGGCGGCCGGAGCCCGTCCCGCGCGGATGGCGCGCCCGGTAATTTCGGTCCGGTCCGCGCTCCCGGTCGGCTCCCGGCCGGCTCCCGACCGCCGCTATCCCGCCCTCAGGGCCCTGAGGGCGAACTCCACGACCGTGTCGGCGTACTCGTGGGTGAGGGGGGCGGTACGCAGCATCCAGCGGTGGTAGATCGGCCCGTACAGCAACTCGACGGCCACGCTCAGATCCGCGTCCTCGGCCACCTGGCCCGCCCGCCGGGCGGCGCGCAGCCGCTCCCTCGTCGCCTCCAGATGCGGCCCCATGATCCGCTCGATGATCTCGGTGTTGATCCCGGGGTCGTTCAGCGCCTCGATGGTCATCGCCCGGCTCATCGTGTCGAGCCTGGGGTCGTTGTACTCGTCGACGATGGCCCGCAGCACGACGCGCAGGTCGGCGCCGAGGTCGCCGGTGTCGGGCAGCGCGAAGTGCCCCTTCTCGTCCCCGGTCACGGCGAGAACGGCGTCGACGAAAACGGCGCCCTTGGACGGCCACCAGCGGTAGATCGTCTGCTTGCCCACCCCCGCGCGGGCGGCGATCGCCTCCACCGTCAGCTTGGCGTATCCGGACTCGGCGACCAGGTCGAAGGCGGCGCTCAGGATGGCCTGGCGCGACTGCTCGCTGCGACGGGCCGGGTTCGGTGTTTTCACGTGCCCGAATGTATCATCCAGCGAGTCGGAACGTCTCGTCTTGCCTTCCTTCGTCTTTCTCGCCTTCGCCGTGCCCGGCCGTCTCGCTCGGTGGCCTCGCCGGCCGATCCGGCCTCGGGGGATCCGGACACCGGCGACCACGAGCCCGGGTTCCGGTCCCAGCGGGGAGAGCGAAGGCGGAATGCCGAAGGCCGCGGCCGCCCCCGGCAGGGCGTCCGCGGCCTTCGGAGTCCGTCGGTCGGGATCAGACCTGGTCGGCCTTCTCCAGAGCGGAGCAGCAGGTGCTCACGATGAGGCGGGTGACGAGGTAGGGGTCGACGTTGGCGTTCGGACGCCGGTCCTCGATGTAACCCTTCTTCTCCACCTCGACCTGCCACGGGATGCGGACCGAGGCGCCGCGGTCGGAGACGCCGTAGCTGAACTCGTTCCAGGGGGCGGTCTCGTGGAGGCCGGTGAGACGGTCCTCGATGCCGGAGCCGTAGTGCTTGACGTGCTCCAGGGCGTTCGCGGCGAGGGCCTCGCAGGCGGTGACGATCGGGTCGTAGCCCTCGCGCATCGCCTTGGTGGAGAAGTTGGTGTGCGCGCCCGCGCCGTTCCAGTCGCCCTTCACCGGCTTGGCGTCCAGGGTGGCGCCGACGTTGAAGTCCTCCGCGGTGCGGTAGAGCAGCCAGCGGGCGATCCACATGTGGTCGGAGACCTCGACGGGACCGGCCGGGCCGATCTGGAACTCCCACTGGCCCGGCATGACCTCGGCGTTGATGCCGGAGATGGCCAGCCCGGCCTCGATGCAGTAGTCGAGGTGCTTCTCGACGATCTCGCGGCCGAAGACCTCGTCGGCGCCGACGCCGCAGTAGTAGCCGCCCTGCGGGGCCGGGAAGCCGCCGATCGGGAAGCCGAGCGGGCGGCCCTCCTTGAAGAAGGTGTACTCCTGCTCGATGCCGAACCAGGACTCCTGGTCGGCGTACTTCTCGGCGACCTCGACGAGGGCGGCGCGGGTGTTGCTGGAGTGCGGGGTCATGTCGATGTTGAGCACCTCGCACAGCACCAGCACGCTGTCGCCGCCGCGAATCGGGTCCGGGCAGGTGAACACCGGCTTGAGCACGCGGTCCGAGGAGGAGCCGTCGGCCTGGTTCGTGCTGGACCCGTCGAAGCCCCAGATCGGGAGCTCCGCGCCGTCCGCCATCACCTTGGTCTTGGAACGAAGCTTGGCGGTCGGCTCGGTGCCGTCGATCCAGATGTATTCAGCCTTGAAGGTCATCGGCGGAGTCCTTGGGATGGAGGGATCTGCTGCTCCCAAAGATTCGCAAGTCGCGATTTCGCATCTGTTGCCCGTGTGTGAACAGGGTGTTACCCAGCCCTATATGAGCTGGCAGTGGCCGTGTTGGAAATCCGCACACCCGTGTTTCAGGGCTGTGAGCTGCCGTTTCGCGGGACGGTTGGAACGATGGAGACATGCGTCACAGGGGAGACCGATTATTGCTCTAGGGCGCTTGAATCCCCTTTGTCTTATATGAGGTAGGAAGTACCGAAGACTATGGCTCAGGAAGTGCCGAAGACGCGGGCCGAGACCGACTCGTGGGCGAGTCTCCGCATGATGTCGAGCACCCTGCCGTGCACGACGGTGCCCAGGACCATGGCCTCGACCGCGGCCTCGCGGGAGCCGCCGAGCGGGATGGTGCCGATCTCGTGTTCGGTCACGAGCCGCAGGGCGGCGTCGGCGTAGGGCCGCAGGGCCTCGCCGTCGGCGGGCATGCCGAGCCGGCCGAGGGTGAGGACGGCCTGGGCCAGCTCGTCGCGGGCCGGGGCGCCGGGATCCACCTGCCAGCCGAGATCGTCGATCATGGCGTCGGCCTCGGCGCGGGCGCGCGCCCACTCCTCGCCGGACGCGTGCGGCTCGACCGCCGGGGCGATGGCGTAATGCGCGGTGCCGAGCACGCGGTGCAGGTTCAGGCTCGTGTCGTCGACGGCGGCCGTCACCTTGGCGATGGAGGCGATGGACAGCCGTCCCACCTCCAGCAGTGCCCGGATCAGCCGCAGCCTGCGCAGGTGGTCCTCGCCGTAGCTCGCTCTGGTGGCCGAGATCTGCTCCCCGGCGGGAAGCATGCCCTCGCGCAGGTAGTACTTGATCGTCGGGATGGGCACGCCCGATGCGGCGCTGAGCTCGGATATCCGCATCATTGGATAGTACAGGTAGCCAACGTGGGGCCGTCCCCCGGCCGCGCCACGACGCCGCCGGAGGCGTACCCGGTGGAGCGGGGAGAACGTTCCAGCGGGGCGAGGGAGGGCCTTCTAGCGGAGCGAGGGGCGCACGTCGATGACGGTCATCCCGGCGGCGAGGGCGGAGGCCACTCCCTCGTCGGTGTCCTCGTAGGCGACGCAGGCGTGCGGGGCGACGCCGAGGCGGCGTGCCGCGAGGAGGTAGACGTCGGGGGCCGGCTTGCCGTAGCGGACGTCGTCCCTGGTGACCACGGTGTCGAAGAGGGGGCGCAGGCCGGTGACGCGCAGGGTCTCCTCCACGGCCTGGCGGGCGCCTCCCGAGGCCACGGCCATCGGCACCCGCCCCCGGTGCGCCTCCGCGACCGCGCTGACCGTCTGGTGCGGGGTGACCGTGTGGATCAGCCACTGGTAGGCGTCCAGTGCCGCCGCGCGCACCGCCTGGTAGTCGAGTTCGGCTCCGGTCTCGGTCTCCAGCTCGGCCAGCAGGCGGTCGGCGGACAGGCCGGTGCGGGCCTGGTACCAGGCGGGGTCGAGGTCCACCTGCCATCCGGCCAGCGCGGTCCGCCAGGCGCTCTCGTTGGCGGCGGCGGTGTCGACGAGGGTCCCGTCGCAGTCGAAGACCAGGGCGGCGTACGGCGTGGAGGGCTGGAGTCGCTGATGGAGCATGGTGGCCTAACGCGTGAAAGTGGATCTCCCTCCACTTTACCGCGCACGTAAGCGATCAATCGCTCGCCTGGGGGATGGTCGCGTCACCGTGATCGGGTGAGACCACGACGGCGGGCGCGGGGGCGCGAGGGCCTGCCGGGGAATCCGCCGGGGAACCGGCCGGGTGGGGAAAGGTCTAGCTGATATCGCCCCAGCCGTCGTGCCGGGCCCTGGCCAGCTCGGCCTCCATCTCCTCCAGCTCCTGCATGAACCCCTGGAACCCCCTCGGGCCCAGACGGCGCCAGACGAGCAGCTGCAAGGACCGGGTCTCCTCGTCGAGGGGCGGCTCCTGGCGGAGCGGCGCCAGCAGCTCCTGGGCCTGGCGGTCCGCCGCCTGGAGCTCCTCGACGGTGAAGCGGACGCCGTGCTCGCGCTCCAGCAGCCGGATGTGCGGGTCGTTGCGCAGTCTCTGGTCCCTGGCGCGCCTGGCGCGCCGGGCGGCCAGCTCGTCGTGGACGTGCGCGTTGGAAACCTGGTGCGGCGTGTCGGCCGGACGTGGAGTCATCGTGGGGTTCGCCTCCGTCGGGCGGCTCCTTTTCTGGAACCTCTGTTAGAAACGACGCTCGACAGGCGCCGAAGGTTGGCGGAATTTTTCCCCGAAGCCTCGGCGCCGTGGGCGTTGTGCCCCCAACCGTGCCCTCGACGGCCTTGACGCGAGCTTGACTTGAGAATAATTTTCACCCAGATGACTTCCGATGAAAGGAATGCTTGTGGCCGCAGGCGCGCTCGGACGCATACAGACCGAGACGCCCGCGCTGCCCGAGGCACTGCGCCGGGTGGGGGAGGCGATCCTGGCCGACCCCGCCGAGGCGGCACGCTCCACGATCATCACGCTGGCCGAGCGGAGCGGCAGCTCGCCCGCCACGGTGACCCGCTTCTGCCGGGTGTTCGGCTTCGCCGGGTACGCCGGGCTGCGGGTCGCGCTGGCCACCGAGAACGGGCGCGCCGCGCAGGCCAACTGGGACGCGGGGGTGGGCCACGAGATCGGCCCCACCGATCCGCTCGACGCGGCGATCGGCGTGATGGCCGCCGCCGACTCCCGGCTCATCCAGGAGACGGCGGCCCAGCTGGACGCGGGCACCGTCGCCAAGGTCGCCGAGGCCATCGTCGCGGCCCGCCGCGTCCTCATCTTCGGGGTCTCCACCAGCGGGGCGGTGGCCCTGATGATGGGCGGGCGGCTGCGCCGGATCCGGGTCCCCTGCTGGAGCCACGCCGACGCGCACGAGGCGCTCGCCGACGCCGCGCTGCTCGGCGAGGGCGACGTCGCGATCGGCATCTCCCACCAGGGCCGGACCCGCGAGGTGCTGGAGTCCCTCGGCGAGGCCGGCGACCGGGGCGCGCTGACCGTCGCGGTCACCTCCTTCGCCCGCTCCCCGCTGGCCGAGCTGTCCGACCTGGTGCTGACCACCGCCAGCCGCGAGACCACCTTCCGGCTGGGCGGCCTGGCCGCCGTCCACTCCCAGCTCTTCGTCCTCGACACCGTCTACGTCGCGGTCGCGCAGCGCACCTACGAGCAGACGAACGAGGCCTTCGAATTGACGATCCGGGCTCTGGAGAGCCATCGCGTGGAGAGGAGCTGACCGTGGAGATCGGGGCTTCCGAGTACGTTCACGAGATCAAGGCCCTGGTGGACGAGGTGTCCAGGACCCAGACGGCCGCGGTGGGGGACGCGGCGGCGCTGATCGTCAAGTCCCTGCACGGCGGCGGCGTGATCCAGGCGTTCGGCTCGGGCCACTCCGAGGCGATCGCGATGGAGATCGCCGGGCGCGCGGGCGGCCTGGTGCCCAGCAACCGCCTGGCCCTGCGCGACGTCGTCCTGTACGGGGACGCCCCGGTCGGCATCCTCCTCGGAGCGGCCGGCGAGCTGGAGCGCGACCCCTCGGTCGCCCGGCGGATCTACGACCTGGCCCCCGTCGAGCCGCGCGACGTGTTCGTGCTGATCTCCAGTTCCGGGGTGAACGGGTCGGTGGTCGAGCTGGCCTCGATCGTCAAGGAGCACGGGCACGACCTGATCGCCCTGACGTCGGTGCAGCACAGCACCGCGATGACCTCCCGCCACCCCTCGGGCCGCAAGCTGCTCGACCTCGCCGACGTGGTGCTCGACAACCGCGCCCCGTACGGCGACGCGGTCCTCCCGCTCCAGGACGGCGGCACGTTCGGGGCGGTGTCCACGATCACCTCGGCGCTGCTGGCCCAGATGGTCGTGGCCGAGGTGGTGCGCGGCCTGACCGAGGCGGGCCTGACCCCGCCGATCTACCGTTCCGCCAACGTGACCGGCGGCGACGAGCACAACCGCGCTCTCGAGAACCGCTACGCCGGAAGGATCCGGCGAGGTGCCTGACCACCGCCTTCCACTCCCAGGCCACTTCCAGGAGGAAGCATGACCCAGCTATCCAGGCGCGAGCTCCTGCGCAGCGCGGCCCTGGCCGGCCTCACCCTGCCGGTCATGTCCGCGTGCGCCACCCCCGCGGGCAACGGCGGTGGCGCCGCCTCCTCGGCGCCCGTCGTCGGGGCCACCAGCGCGGCCAACCCGCTCGGCTTCGCCGAGGACAAACCCCTGGAGGTCTGGATCTTCGACGGCGGTTTCGGCGACGCCTACGCCACGGACGTCCACGAGCCGCTGCTCAAGGCCAAGCACCCCAAGCTGGAGATCAAGCACAACGCCACCAAGGAGGTCGCCAAGACCCTCCAGCCGCGCTTCGCCGGCGGCAACCCGCCGGAGTTCGTCAACAACTCCGGCGCCAACGCGATGGACTTCGGAGCCCTGGTCCAGGACGGCCAGCTCGCCGACCTCACGCCGCTGTACGACGCGCCGAGCTGGGACGACCCCGCCGTCAAGGTGCGCGACACGATCGACCCGAACGCGATCGAGCTGGGCAGCTACGACGGCAAGCCGTACGTCCTCAACTACGCCAACACCGTCTGGGGCGTCTGGTACTCGCAGAAGCTCTTCGAAGCCGAGGGCTGGCAGGTCCCCAAGACCTGGGCCGACTTCCTGGCGCTGTGCGAGACCATCAAGAAGTCGGGCAAGATGGCGCCCTTCACCTACGCGGGCAAGCACCCGTTCTACATCTACGAGGCCATCCTCACGCTCGCCGCGAAGATCGGCGGCAAGGACGTGCTGAAGAACATCGACAACCTCCAGGACGGCGCCTGGAAGGCCGAGCCGGTCAGGCAGGCCGCGGAGGCCTTCGTCGAGATCGGGTCGAAGTACCTGTTGCAGGGCACCGCGGGGCTCGACCACGTGCAGACCCAGACGGCGCACAACAAGGGCCAGGTCGCGATGCTGCCCTGCGGCTCCTGGCTGGAGAACGAGCAGAAGGACTCCGCCCCGGCCGACTTCGGCTACGCGATGTTCGCGCTCCCCGACTTCGGCTCCTCCGACGCCCTCCCGTACGGCACCCTGCACGCCCAGCCGGGCGAGGAGTACGTCGTCCCGGCGAAGTCGGCCAACCCCCGCGCGGGCCTGGAGTACATGCGCGCCATGCTCTCCAAGGAGGGCGCGGGCAAGTTCATGGAGCTGGTCTCCACGCTCACGGTCGTCAAGGGCGCCGGCGAGGGCCGCACGCTCAAGCCCGGCCTGAAGAGCGCCTCGGCCGCGCTGGAGGCGGCGGGCGACAACGCCGTCTGGTTCCTGTTCCGCAAGTGGTACGTCGAGATGCACGACGAGGTGGCCGCCGCGACCGGGCAGCTCATGGCAGGCAAGCTCACCGTCGACCAGTGGGCGGAGCGCGCGCAGCGCAAGGCCGACGCCCTCAAGAAGGACTCCTCGGTGAAGAAGTTCAGCCGGTGACGACGGCACGAGGCGGCGGGCCGTCCGGGGGACGGCCGGCCGGCCACCGGGCACGGCGGGACGGGACGGCGAGCCGTCCCGGGAAGGACGACCAGGTCATGAACCATGGGGGAACGGCGCAGGCAGGCGGCGGCGAGCCACCGAGGGGAACGGCAGGCCGGCGATGAACCACGGCAGGACACGGTTCGTCACGGGATTCCTCGCGATCCCGGTGGCGCTCTACCTGATCTATGTGATCGCGCCCTACGCGCAGGCCTTCTACATCGCGTTCACCGACTGGCGCGGGGTGAACGCGAGCCCGCGCCTCGTGGGCCTGGAGAACTTCCAGCGGCTGCTGGCCGACAACGTGTTCTGGCAGGCGGTCAGGCACAACCTCGTCCTGCTGGTCCTGATGCCGATCCTCACGCTGGGAATCGCGCTCTTCTTCGCCTTCCTCCTCAACGCGGGCGGGCGGGGCGGCACCGGGGGCATCTGGGGGTCGAAGTTCTACCGCGTGGTGTTCTTCTTCCCCCAGGTGCTCGCCGTCGCCGTGGTCGCCGTCCTGTTCCAGCAGGTCTTCAGGCCCGACCGCAGCGGCATGCTCAACGCGCCGCTCATCGCCCTGGGGTTCGAGCCGATCGGCTTCCTGTCCAGCACCGACGTCGCGTTCTGGTCGATCCTCGCCGTACTGGTCTGGCAGGCGGTCGGCTTCTACGTCGTGCTCTTCTCGGCGGGCATCGCCTCCATCCCGCGCGACCTGTTCGAGGCGGCGGCGATCGACGGCGCCGGGGGACCGCAGCTGTTCCTGCGGGTCACGCTGCCGCTGCTGTGGGACACCATCCAGGTCGGCTGGGTCTACCTCGGCATCGCCGCGCTGGACGTCTTCGCCATCGTGTGGGTGATGACGGCCGAGCACGGCGGCCCGGACCACTCCACGACCGTGATGGCGGCGGAGATCTACCGCACCGCCTTCCAGTACTTCAAGTTCGGCTACGCCTCCGCGATGGGCGTGGTGCTGTTCTTCTTCACCATCGGGTTCGCGGCGCTGGCCCTGCGCCTGTCGCGGCGTGAGCGGATCGAGTTCTAGTGGCGGACGTCGTGATTCCCCGGAGCAGGGCCCTGGCCCGCGAGGAGCGCAGGAGGCGCCTGGGACCCCTGTCGGCCCTGACGCACGTCGCGCTGCTGGTCTGGACGGTCCTGGTGGTCGTGCCGATCGTGTGGACGTTCCTCGCGTCGGTCAAGAGCGAGGACGAGATCTTCGGCGACGCCTGGTCGCTGCCGGCCTCCCTGCGCCTCGACAACTGGGCCCGCGCCTGGGAGCAGGCGCACATCGGCCAGTACATGATCAACAGCATCGTCGTGGTGGCCTTCGGCACCTTCGGCACGATGCTGTTCGGCTCGATGGCCGCGTACGTGCTGGCCCGCTACCGGTTCCGGGGCAACCGGACGATCTACCTGCTGTTCGTCTCCGGCCTGGCCTTCCCGGTCTACCTGGCGCTGACCCCGCTGTTCTTCGTCGTGCAGAACATGGGGACGGTCCCGGTGATCGGCCCGTACATCGGGCTGAACACGCACGGCGGGCTGGTGCTGGTCTACATCGCGTACTCGCTGCCCTTCACCGTCTTCTTCCTCGCGGCCTTCTTCAGGACGCTGCCGGGGGCGGTGGCCGAGGCGGCCTTCGTGGACGGGGCCTCGCACGCCCGGGTGTTCTTCCAGATCATGCTGCCGATGGCGAAGCCGGGCATCGTCAGCGTGACCATCTTCAACGTGCTCGGCCAGTGGAACCAGTACCAGCTGCCCCTGGTGCTGCTCAACTCCGACCGGGACAAGTGGGTGCTCACCCAGGGCATCGCCGACATCTCCACGGCCGCGGGCTACGACGCCGACTGGTCGGCCCTGTTCGCCGCGCTGAGTATGGCCATCCTGCCGATGCTGATCGTCTACACGCTCTTCCAGAGCCAGATCCAGAAGGGTCTCACCGCGGGCGCGCTCAAGTAGTGGCCGCCGTCCCGGTCCTGATCGCCCCCACCGGCATCGGGCACGCCGCCGCGCTCTCTCCCGCCGGGGCCCTGTCCGCGACACCCTGGATCGGCGTCGTTGACGCTCTCGAATAACGAGAGTTATCGTCAGCTATATGAGAGCGTTGGCTCCCGAGCTCATGCCCATCTTCCGGTCACGACTCCAGGCACGCCTTCTGGCCCACCTGTTCCTGGCCGCCGACGAGGAGTTCACGATCACCGACCTGGCCGGTTTGCTCGGTTCTCCTCTTCCCACCGTCCAGCGCGAGGTTCATCGCCTCGTGCGCGCCGGTCTCCTCGGGGAGCGCAAGATAGGCAGGGCGCGGCTTGTCAGGGCCAACACCGAGACCGCCGCCTCGCGGCCACTGGCGCAACTGCTGGCCGTCACCTTCGGTCCTCCCGCGATCCTCTCCGAGGAGTTCGCGTCGGTGTCCGGGATCGAAAGGCTCGTCATCTTCGGCTCCTGGGCCGCGCGCTATCACGGCCGGCCCGGCCCCCAGCCCAACGACGTGGACCTCCTGGTCATCGGCTCGCCATCCCGGGGGGACGTCTACGACGCGGCGGAGCGAGCCGAGCGCCGTCTGGGTATTTCCGTGAATCCGGTGTTACGGAGCGTATCCGCGTGGGAGTCTGGCGGCGAAGGCCTGCTCCGCGAGATCGCGAGCGGGCCGACGGTCGTGGTGGAGGTCTAGAGGGAGATCGGCAGTGCAGTGGACCATCGGCGAAGCCGCGATCCGCAAGCTTCTCGACAATCGTGAGCTCCAAAGCGTTCCTCTGGCCGATCACATGGCCGAGTCGATGCTCGAATCGGCGCGAAATCATCTCGAATCGGTGGAGCTGATCCGTGACACCGACCCCGACGGCGCGTACGCCCTCTGCTACGACGCCGCGCGGAAGGCTTCCGCCGCGCTCCTGCAGGCCCAGGGGCTGCGTGCCACGTCCGCCGGTGGTCACATCGCCCTCAGAGAAGCCGTCACGGCTCAGTTCGGGCAGACGAGGGAAGGCGCCCCTCTCCGCCGGCTCGACCACATGCGGCGCAGAAGAAACGTCCTCGAATACTCCGGCCAGCCCAGTGAGGCGGTCACCGGCGACGAACTCGACGAGGCGACCACATGGACAGCCGAGATCATCGACTTCTGTGAACGCCTTGTGCCGCGACTCGGCCTCTTCCCGTAGAAGCCGCTTCGCGGACAATGATCACCGGGATCATCGTTCGCCGCAGGACCGGCATGTCCGGGTCCGGAAGGGGCGGAGCACGGTCTTTCTGGGGAGATGACGCCGACGCGGCACCCGGGTCATCGGTTCGGGAGGTTCTTCAGGGCCTCGCGGCGGCTCAGGCCGCTGATGCGGGTGTGGTCGACATAGCGGACGACCTCGCCGGGGTTCGTCTTGGCGTACTCGCGCAGAGCCCAGCCGATCGCCTTGCGGGCGAAGAAGTCGTTGTCGGACAGGCTCGGCTCGATGCAGGCGTACAGCAGGCCGGTGTCGGTGGCGGACTTGAAGCGGTTCTGGCTGAGGATGGCCGTGCGGCGCTTCCACAGGTCGCTGCCGCGGGCCCAGCGGAGCATGAGGGGGCGCATGGTGTCGGGGAAGGCCGCGAGCAGGCCGCCGACGCGGTGGACGGCGAGCTCGTCGACGTAGTCCCACCAGGCTCCGGTGACGATCATCTCCTCGTACGCCGGCAGCGCGTCGAGCGTCTGGAAGGCGCGATAGAGGCGGAAGCCGGTCAGCTCGATCGCCGCGTAACGCTCCTCGCGGTATTCGGCCCCGCGCCACAGGGCCAGTGTCGCCTCCCGCCACGCGGACGCCGTGTCGACGGGATAGTCGGCGAAGACCCGCTTCAGCGCGGCGCGGCGGGGAGCGGCCTGCACGCCGAGGAACGGCATCGACGACTTCATGTAGGCCTGCATGACCGGTGCCTTGGCGGGGTCGGCCACGTCGGTGAGCGCCGTTCGCACGGCCTTCTGCAGTATCTCCATGCTCGCCCACCACTTCCCGTTCGCTTCGCGGACGCTTGATTCTCACAGGCCGCGCCGCTCGCCGCGCCGGGTTCCGCGGGCGTCATGCCTTCTGGCTGCTCCGCTCGCCGGTCGCGAGGCCGTCGAACAGGACGGTGATGTAGTGCTCGGCGAGGCCGGTGGTGTTGAGACGGCCTCCCGGGCGGAACCAGCGCACCGCCACCCAGATGGTGTCGCGGATCATGCGGTAGGTGAGCTTGGGGTCGACGTCGGCACGGAACAGGCCGTCGGCCTGGCCGAGCTTGATCTGCTCGACCCACATGCGCTCGACCTCGTCCTCGGCCTTGACCAGGTAGTCGAAACGGTCGCCGGGCAGGGACCTCAGGTAGTTCCAGTCGTTCTGCATGACGGTGATCGCCGCGCGGTGCGGCTCCAGCGTGCTGAACCCGATGCGCACCATCTCTGAGAGGATCGTGCGGGGGTCGCCGCTTCGGTCCAGGGCGGTGCGGTAACGGCCGACGAGGTCGTCGAGGAAGGTCGTCAGCACCTCGTCGACGATCGTCTCCTTGGAGTCGAAGTGGTGGTAGAGGCTTCCGGACAGGATGCCGGCCTCCTCCGCGATCTCCCGGACGGTGGTCGCCTGGAAGCCCTTGCGGGCGAAGAGCTCGGCGGCGAGCTTGACGAGATGGTCGCGGCGCTCCGAGGCGGGGCCGGATGTGGCCGCGCGCCTGGTCCCGCCCTGGCGCCTGACCGGGGTGGTGGTCGCGCCGCCGGAGTTCTTTCGCGTGTTCACGCCCCCATTATGAGCCCTTGCGCAATCGCTTGTTCACCGGAACGCGCCGGCTCACTCCTGTTCCCGGCTCTGGCCGAACGCTTGCCGCGTTCGCCGCGGGGCGGGCGGCGGACGGCTCTCGTTCCCGGCTCCGTACCAGCGGACCTCGAACCCCTCCATCGTCCCGATCCGCAAAATCATGAGCCGAAGGCCTATGGTCAGCCCACTAGCAATTAGGAAACTTTCCTATTAGATTTGCGCAAAGCCGCTGTGGGAGCGCTTTCCCCAGGGGTCCGGTACAACGTGGTGTCTGCGCGTCTTCGGCGGGAAAGCCGACCGGCCGTCAGGCGAGGAGGAGTGAATGAAGCGCGGCCCAGAGCTGCTCCGCCTGGCGGAGACGGTGGTCTTTCCCGGCTTCGAGGGCAAGTCCCCGCCCGACTGGCTCCGACGCCGGCTCGGCGAGGGGCTGGCCGGGGTGGTGCTGTTCTCCAGGAACATCGCCACCCCCTCCCAGGTGGCCGACCTCACGGCCGCGCTCCGGGAGGAGAACCCCCAGGTCCTGGTCGGCATCGACGAGGAGTCGGGCGAGGTCACCCGCCTGGAGGCCGCGGGCGGGAGCACCCGGCCCGGCAACTTCGCCCTCGGCGTGGTCGACGACACCGGCCTCACCGAGGAACTCGCCGCCGACCTCGGTCGCGACCTGGCCCGGGCGGGCGTCAACCTCAACTTCGCCCCCTCGGCCGACGTGAACTCCAACCCCGACAACCCGGTGATCGGCCTGCGCTCCTTCGGCGCGGATCCCGACCTCGTCGCCCGGCACACCACCGCCTGGATCCGGGGCATGCAGTCGGCGGGAGTGGCCGCCTGCGCCAAGCACTTCCCCGGCCACGGCGACACCTCGGTCGACTCCCACCACGGCGTGCCTCTCGTCGCAGCCCTCCCCGGGGAGCTGCGCGACGTGGCGCTGCGGCCCTTTCGCGCGGCCGTCGAGCAGGGGGTGCGCACGGTCATGACCGGGCACCTGCTCGTCTCCGCCCTGGACCCCGCGATGCCCGCCACCCTCAGCCGCCCGGTCCTGCACGACCTGCTCAGGGTCGAGCTGGGATTCGAGGGCGTCATCGTCACCGACGGCATCGAGATGGCCGCCGTCTCCGGCCCGTACGGCATCGGCGGGGCCTCGGTCCTCGCCGTCGCCGCGGGCGCCGACGCGATCTGCGTGGGCGGCGAGCACGCGGGGGAGGAGACCGCGATCGGGATCCGCGACGCGATCGTGGACGCCGTGATGGAGGGCAGGCTCTCCGAGGAACGGCTCGCCGACGCCTCCCGGCGCGTCTGCGAGCTCGCCCTCTGGACCACGACCACCCGCCGGAGCGCGCTCTCGGGCCCCGGCACCTCGGGCCGTCCCGGCACCCCGTCGATCGGCCTGGCCGCCGCCCGGCGGGCGCTGCGGATCAC
This sequence comes from Streptosporangium sp. G12, assembly GCF_052983175.1. Classification (NCBI taxonomy): domain Bacteria; kingdom Bacillati; phylum Actinomycetota; class Actinomycetes; order Streptosporangiales; family Streptosporangiaceae; genus Streptosporangium; species Streptosporangium sp. G12. The sequence continues at coordinate 78,108 of NZ_JBRIQO010000004.1, forward strand.
CCGCCGCTCCGCGGCCGCGGTGTTCCCGCCGGCCGCCCCGCCGCACGTCGTCGAGCTCGCCCCCGAGATGAACCTCGCCATCGAGAAGGACACCCCGTGGGGCGTCGGCGAGCCGCTCGGCAAGCTCCTCCCCGGCACCACGGTCACCCGGCTGGCCGCCTCCACGGCCACCGGAGGCGCCATCGAGGCCGTGCTCGCCGTGGCGGCCGAGCGTCCCCTGGTCATCGTCGTCCGCGACGCGCACCGCCATCCCTGGCAGGCCGACGCGCTCCGGCACCTGCTGGCCGCCCGCGCCGACGCCGTCGTGGTCGAGATGGGACTGCCCGGCCGCTCCGACCTCGGCGCCGTCCACATCGCCACCCACGGGGCCTCCCGCGTCTGCGGCCAGGCCGCCGCCGAGCTCCTCGCCGGAGACACGGGCACCGCCTGACCGGGCGGGCCCCGCCCGGAGTACGGCGGCCGGGATTCTGTCGGGGCGAGCTGCTTGAATCGCGGGATGAATGCGGCGCAGTTGCTGGCGGACCAGCGGGAGATTCACGGGGTCGATCTTGCGGGGCTCTCGCTCGGCGATCATCTGACCGGTGACGGGCCCTACGTGTTCAGGGAGTGCGATCTCACCGGCGCGGACCTCGCCGGGGCGTCGCTGGTGGAGGCCTCGTTCGAGAAGTGCGTGCTGGAGGGGGCCGACTTCCGCCGCGCGGACCTGGACGGGGCGCGTTTCTCCGGCGGCGGGGGAGCGGGGCTCAGGTTCGCGAACGCCGAGCTCGTCGACGCGACCTTCACCGACGTCGACCTGTCGGGCGCGCGCTTCGAGCTGGCCCTGCTCACCGACGTCACCTTCACCGGCTGCCGCATGATCGGCGCGGTGCTGTCCGCCTGCCGGGGCACCGGCTACCGGTTCGACGGGGCCAACCTGGCGCTGGCCGACCTCACCGGCTGCTCGTTCCGAGACCTCCACCTGCGGGGCGTTCGCTTCGACGACGCCAACCTGTCGGGCTGCGACTTCACCAAGGCCGTGTTCGAGGACTGCCGCATGATCGGCGCCCGGATCGTCGAGACGGTCTTCACCAAGGCGGACCTGCGCGGCGCCGACCTGGGAGAGGTCGACGACACCCGGCTCCGGTCGCTGCGCGGAGCGGTCGTCAGCCCCACCCAGGCCGCCCTGATCCTCGCCGCCCGCGGCCTCACCGTGAACTGACGGCTCGGGACCCTCCCGGCTTCGCCGTACCGGTTAAAGATCGCATCTAGACATGAAAGATGAACAGCCGGGAAACTCTGCATGATCGCGGCGAAAGGGGCCTGGCATGGGCGGGATCTGTGACGGGCGTGTGGTGATCGTGACCGGCGCCGGGCGCGGCATCGGCAGGGAGCACGCCCTGGAGTTCGCCAGGCAGGGGGCCAGGGTCGTGGTCAACGACCTCGGCACCGGCCGCGAGGGCGACGGGCGTTCCGCGGGGCCGGCCCTGGAGGTGGTCGAGGAGATCCGCGACCTGGGCGGCCGGGCCGTGGCCAACAGCGACGACGTCACCGAGTGGGGTGGCGCGGCCCGCCTGGTCAAGACGGCGCTGAGCGCCTTCGGGCGGCTGGACGTCCTGGTCAACAACGCCGGCTTCGTCCGTGACCGGATGCTGGTCTCGATGACCGAGCAGGATTGGGACGACGTGATCCGGGTCCATCTCAAGGGCCACTTCCTGCCGCTGCGGCACGCGGGCGCCCACTGGCGGGAGCGGTCGGAGGCGGGTGACCCCGTGGACGCCCGGGTGATCAACACCTCCTCCGGGGCGGGGCTGTTCGGCGGCGTCGGCCAGGGCAACCACTCCGCGGCCACGGCGGGCGTCGTGGCACTCAGCCGGGTCGCCGCGGCGGAGCTCGGCCGCTACGGCGTCACGGTGAACGCGATCGTCCCGACCGCCCGCACCCGGATGACCGAAGGGGTCCTCACCACGACGACGGCCGGGCCGGCGGACGGCTTCGACGCCATGCACCCGGCCAACATCGCGCCGCTGGTGACCTGGCTCGGTTCGGCCGGATCCCGGCACGTCACCGGCAGGGTCTTCGAGGTCGAGGGCGGGGCCGTCTCCCTCGCCGACGGCCGGCGGCGCGGTCCCCGTGCCGACCGGGGCGCCCGCTGGGACCCCGCCGACATCGGCGACGCCGTCGCCAAGCTCCTCCTCGACACTCCCGACCCGGAACCGGTTCGCGGAGCTTAGAACCTTTGACACATGGTCCGTCCGTCATGGTCGCGTGGCTTGACAGGCAGCCATATGGCTGCCTAATTTAAAGGCAGCCGAAAGGCTGCATATCGACAAGCGGCAACCTGGGTACGGGGGCGGGCATGGACGAGGTGTTCAAGGCACTGGCCGATCCGAGCCGGCGCGCGCTGCTCGACTCGCTCAACGCCCGCAACGGGCAGACGCTGCGCGAGCTGTGCGCCGGACTCGACATGGCCAGGCAGTCCGTCAGCAAGCACCTCGCGGTGTTGGAGGAGGCCGGGCTCGTCGCCACCGTGCGGCGGGGCCGGGAGAAGCTGCACTACCTCAACGCCGCGCCCGTGCACGAGATCGCCCACCGGTGGATCAGCCGCTACGACCGCGCCAGGGTCCAAGCCCTGGCGGACCTGAAACTCGCCCTGGAGGAGACCCCGATGGACGCGCCGACCTTCGTCTACACCACCTACATCCGCACCACCCCGCAGAAGCTCTGGCAGGCGCTGACCGAGCCCGCCTTCACCCGCCGCTACTGGGCCACGGAGTTCACCACGGACTGGTCCGTCGGCTCGCCGATGACCTGGGACAACCACGGCGTGCTGATCAGCGACCCGGAGCAGGTCGTGCTGGAGGCCGAACCCTACAGCCGGCTCTCCTACACCTGGCACACCATCACCCCGGAGCTCGCCAAGCGCTTCGACTGGGACGAGGAGCTGTTCGACCGGCTGTCCGGCGAGGCCCGCTCGAAGGTCACCTTCACGATCGAGGAGGCCTCGCAGGTCGTGAAACTCACCATCGTGCACGACGGCTTCGAGCCCGGATCGAGCCTGGCCGAGATGGTCAGCCACGGCTGGCCGAACGTGGTGGCGAGCCTGAAGTCGCTGCTGGAGACCGGCGAACCGCTGCCGGACGACGCGTGACCTCCCCGATCGAACCGCCCCACCTGCCACCGACGGCCGCCCGGCCGCCCGGCCGGGCATCGCCGGGCGCCTGACCTGGAGCGAGGTGGCGCCGGGCGGTGGCATAGGCTTCCAGAGCCTGACGGAGACAACGGGGACGACGGGGACACCGCCCGTGGTGTGCCCGGGTGGTGTGGCCGTCGGGTCCCGTTCGCCGTCGCGGCGCCGGTGGCAGGGCCACGAAGGTGCCGGGGGAGGAGATGCCGATGTCCGATCCGGTGCCGTGGCCGTTCAGGCTTCCGGTCGTGCAGGCTCCCATGGCCGGTGGGGCGTCCACGCCCGAACTGGCCGCGGCCGTGTCCGAGGCCGGCGGTCTGGGCTTTCTCGCGGCCGGCTACAAGACGGCCGCGCAGACGCGCCAGGAGATCGAGCGGACGCGCGAGCTCACCTCCCGCCCGTTCGGGGTGAACGTGTTCATGCCCACGGCCGACGACGTCGATCAGGCCGAGATCGACGCCTACGCGCGGGTCATCGAGGGGGAGGCGCTGCGGCTGGGCGCCGATCTGGGGGTTCCGCGTGGAGGCGACGACGATTTCCCGGCCAAGGTCGCGGATCTGCTGGCGGACCCGCCCGCGGTGGTGAGTTTCACGTTCGGCTGTCCGGAGGACGAGCTGATCCGGGCGTTCCGCGACAGGGGGACCACGGTGATGGTCACGGTGACGTCGGCCGCCGAGGCGCGGCTGGCCTCGGCGGCCGACGTTCTGTGCGTCCAGGGGGAGGAGGCGGGTGGCCACCGCGGGTCGTTCACCAACGCGGACGTCGAGGCGATGAGCCTGGAGCGCCTGCTGTCCCGGGTACGGGAGGCGTCACGGCTTCCCCTCGTCGCGGCCGGTGGCGTCACCACGGCCGCCGACGTCTCCCGGGTCCTGTCCGCGGGAGCGGTCGCGGCCGCGGCGGGCACCGCTTTCCTGCTCTGCCCCGAGAGCGGCACCGGCGCGGTCCACCGTGCGGCGCTGACCGATCCCCGCTTCACCCACACCGCCGTCACCAGGGCCTTCACCGGACGTCCGGCGCGCGGCCTGGCCAACCGGTTCATGACGGAGTACTCCACCCGGGCCCCCGCGGCCTATCCGCAGCTCCACCACCTGACGGCGCCGCTGCGGCGCGCCGCGGCGGCCCACGGGGACGCCGAGGCACTGCACCTGTGGGCCGGGACCTCCTGGAGCCGGGCACGGAACGCGCCGGCGGCGGACATCGCCGCGGACCTGTCCGCGATCTGAGAACGGCCTCCGAAATCTCCTGCGGCCTCTTCGCTGACGTACGGCAGGTTCCACCTAGCCGACGATGCGTCTTACTACTCCAGCAAACCTGTAGACAGGGCAGCTCCCGATCTTGTGACACGGCTCCGCGACGTTACCCGGGGGCGACCACGCGCGGGGAGGGGACGGGTGCCGGTCAGCGCGGGATGGTGTCGCGGTGGGCGGCCAGCCACGTGTCGAACGACTGCAGCCTCGGGTTGAGCTCGCGCAGCAGCTCGACGTCGATGAGCTCGGCGATGTCCGGGGCGGCCGCGATCAGGTACTGGAGCATGTTGCCGACCTCGCCCGCGCCCGGGAACCCCGCGGCCCGGATCATGTCGGGGCTGACCGCCTGGTAGGTGACGGGCTCGCCGAGCGCCAGGCTCAGCGCGGCGGCGTACTGCGCGCCGGTGAGCACGGACCCGGCGACGCTCACCCGCCTGCCGGCCATCCCGATCCCGTGGCGGAAGATCCCCAGCGCGGTCCTGCCGACGTCCTCCGCGGCCTGCGCGGCCACCCGCGCCTCGCCGAACCCGAGCGGCAGCACCAGCGCGCCCGTCTCGTCACGCCGGGGCGCGAACATGTCCCGGAACGCCTCGTAGTAGACGTTCGCCTGCAGGAAGGTGGTGGGCACGCCCGACTCCAGGAAGAACCGGTCGGCCTCGGCCTTGCCGTCGGCGTGCGGCACCTTATACGAGCCCTCGAAGCTCGGCGTCCCGTCGCCCGGCCGGAAGTAGCTGCGGGTGTCGGACAGCGTGGACCAGACGAAATGCCGTACACCGGCCTCCTGTCCCGCCCGCGCCGCGTTGCCGGCCTGCTCCTGCTCCTTGGTGGTCGCGGGCCGCGCCCGCTCCTCCTCGGGCGTGCGAGGCTCCCAGAAGTTGGTCACCACGAAGGCGCCGTGGGCGCCGTCGAACGCCTTGCGCAGGCTGCCCGCGTCGTCGAGATCGGCCCCGACGACCTCGGCCCCGAGCGCGGCCAGCTCCCCGGCCCGCGCCGAGCCCGGGTCCCGGGTCAGGGCTCGCGCGGCGAACCGCCCACTGCGGTCCTCGAGGATCGCGCGGACCAGCCCGCCCCCTTGCGCTCCGGTCGCACCCACCACGGCGATGATCTGCTGCTCGCTCATAGAGACAAAACCCTCACGTGTTCAGATTGATGTATCAACCCAGCCACCATACAGCGCCAGGTTGATGCGTCAAGCAAAGGGTAGAGTGGGCGTCATGGGATGGGAACAGGAACTCGGCGAGGCCGACCGGATGTGGCGCACGTACATCGAAATGGCCAAGCACCTCGGCTCGCACCTGCAGCAGCACCTGCAGCGCGAGTGCAACCTGTCCGCGGCCGACTTCGAGGTCCTGGTCCGGCTCACGGAGTCGGAGCGGCGGGAGATGCCCGTCGCGGAGGTGGCCGCCGCGACCCAGTGGGAGAAGAGCCGCCTGTCCCACCAGCTCACCCGGATGGCGCAACGCGGGCTGGTCGAGCGAGTGGACTCCAACGACCGCCGCTACCCCGACGTGCGGCTCACCGACAAGGGCTACGCGGCGATCAACAAGGCCGTCCCCGAGCACACCGAGATGGTTCACGCCCTGTTCGTCGACGTGCTGGGGCCTGAGCGGCTGGCCGGCTTCGCGCAGGCCTGCGCCGACGTGCTCCGCGCACTCGACGAGCACCGGGAGCGGGACTGCTCGTTGTGATCATGCTCCCGCGCCGCGGAAAGCACCCCTGGGGTGTGGCGAAAAACGGAGATCATTCGTGCCCCGACTACCCCTGCTCCCCCGGGTGGCCGCGCCGGCCGCCGCGTGTCTGCTGTGTCTGATCCGTTGGGCGGACGAGGATCTCGTTGACCGCGACGTGGTTCGGCTGGGTGATCGCGAAGACGACCGCACGGGCGGATGTCCTCGGGTCGCAGGGTGCGCATGGAGACGACCATTTCCCGCGCCATGTCCCCGATCGCGGGGTGGGTGATGTGACTGGCCAGCTCGGTGGCGACGAAGCCGGGCTCGATGATCACGACACGTAGGCCCTGGGTGGTGACCTCCTGCCGCAGCGATCCGGAGAAGGCGGTGATGCCGAACTTCGTCGCGGCGTAGACACCGGCGTTGGGCCGACGCGATCCGGCCCGAGGTCGAGGAGTGGCCTCCCGACTTGTGACGACCACCGCGACGAGCTGTCACAGATCGCGACTCCGTCCGGTCTTTCTTGGCGAACCGAACGCCGCAAGAGCGACAGGAGCGTGAGCGTGCCCTCAACCAGGACCACCACCCGGATCCGGGTCAGGATGAGCTCGCGGCCCGTCGACGAGCCGCATCGCGCGTCGAGCCAGCTCGAGCTCCTCTTCGATCTCACCTTCGTGGTCGCGGTCGCGGCCATCACGGCGCAGTTCGCGCACGCCATCGCTGAAGGTCATGGCCTGGCCGGGCTGGTCCCGTTCCTCCAGGTGTTCTTCGCGATCTGGTGGGCGTGGATGAACTTCACCTGGTTCGCCTCGTCCTACGACACCGACGACGTTCCCTACCGGCTGCTGACCATGGTGCAGATGGCGGGGGTGCTGGTCCTCGCCGCCGGCGTGCCCGCCGCGGCCGACCACTCCGACTACGGGATCATCACCCTGGGCTACCTCATCATGAGGATCGGGCTTGTAGCCCAATGGCTGAGGGCCGCGTTCGAAGACCCGGCGAGCCGCCGTACGGGGCTCCGCTACGCCGCGGGCATAGGTCTGGTCGAGTTGGGCTGGTTGCTCCGGCTCGCTCTCGCGGAGGCGGGCCTCCTGCCGGCGTCACTCCAGCTGCCGTTCTTCGCCTGCCTGGTCGTCCTGGAGCTGGCGGTGCCGTGGTGGGCGGAGCGGGTCAGGGCAACCACCTGGCACCCGCACCACATCGCCGAGCGCTACGGCCTGTTCACGATCATCCTGCTGGGCGAGAGTGTCCTGGCCGCGAGCAGAGGGGTTGAAGGGGCGCTCGAAGCGGGTCCCCTCGTCGTCATCGCCGGATCCGGTCTCGTCCTGCTGTTCGCCCTGTGGTGGCTGTACTTCCTGGTCGAGGCAGGGGAGGGGCTCAGCGACCGGCGTCATCGGTCGTACTGGTGGGGGTACGGCCACTTCGGCGTCTTCGCCGCGCTGGCGACTCTTGGCGCCGGGCTCGAGGTGGCGGTGGAGCAGAGCGGGCGCCAGGTGGCGGCATCGCCGATGGCGATCGGCTACGCGGTCGCCATCCCGGTCGGGGTGTATCTCATCCTGCTCCGGGCGGTGCACGCGCTGGTCGACGCGGACTCCGTCATTCCCCGCACCGCCGTGGCGGGGTGCGTCGGCGCCGTCGTGTTGTCGCCGCTCGCGGCGCCGTGGATCGGGGTGGCCGCCGTGGTCGCGCTGATCGCGACCGCCTGCGTCGCGCTGGTCGCTGTCGCCATCTGGGCGGCACGTGGCTGAAGGAGCATCATGCACGCATCAGAGAACAGAATCGCCACGTCCGTCCTGGTCATCGGGACCGGAGGGGCCGGGCTGCGGGCGGCCATCGAACTCGCCGAGCGCGGGGTGGATGTCCTCGCGGTCGGCAAACGGCCGAAGGCGGACGCGCACACCTCGCTCGCGGCGGGCGGCATCAACGCGGCCCTCGCCACGATGGACCCCGAGGACACCTGGCAGTAGCACGCGGCCGACACTCTCAAGGAGAGTTACCTGCCGGCCAGCCCCGAGACGGTGCGCATCGTGCGACAACGCGGTCTTCGGCGCGTACGGGTTCAACCTGACCGACGGCAGCCGCTACGTCATCCATGCCGATGCGGTGATCCTGGCCGTGGGCGGGCACACCCGGATCTGGCGGCGCACCTCCTCCCGGCGTGATGAGAACACCGGCGACTCCTTCCGCCTGGCCGGCCTGGCCGGCTGCCGCGTCCGCGACCCCGAGCTGGTGCAGTTCCACCCATCTGGTCTCATCGCGCCGGAGAACGCGGATGCTCTCCCGCTCCGACCACCCGGAACTCGCCCCCGCGCTGCAGGTCAACCTCGTTGGTCCGGCCCCGGATCGGTGGAGCGGGAGAGCATCCCGCCGATTCCCGCCGAGATCGCGGCGCTCATGCGCGAGGTCTCGGCCGTGGGAAAGCTCGTCGAGTAGCCGGATCTTGTCACAGGTGCCAGGGCTGTCCTGTCTTAGCTGGCGATCGGGCCACATCACTGAACGGGGGAAGTTGTTGTGACCGCGTCGGCGATGGTCGCCGAGTTCGACGATCGGGCTCGAGGTTCTCGAGCAGCTCGACCAGCCCGGCCGGGCGCCTCTGTAGTGGTCGTGGCGCGCCGACCAGGTCGCCGCGGTAGTCGCCCGCCTGTTCGCCACCGGCCAGATCGCCGTCCGGCTGATCCACGCGGTCAGCAGGCCGGCCGTAGAACCCATGGAGGAGACATGAGCACCCCGAACGGTGAGAACGAGTTCCTGTACGAGCTCCACGTCGAGATCGAGGAGGAGCTGATCATCGCCGAGGCCAGCCACCCTGAGGAGGAGATGGGGCAGCCGGTCACCGAGTGGCTGTACGACCCGACGGACGTCGAGCGCGAGAAGATCGCTCTGCGGGTGCTGCGCGACGCGGTCGAGGTGCTGGAGGACGGCCCGCGGCCGGGTGACGACGTTGCCTGAGCCGCGGATCGACACGCTCGCCGGCCTCCGCGAGCACCTGCAGTGGGCGATCGAGCTGGAGCACGCGACGCTGCCGCCGTACCTGACCGCGCTGTACTCCCTCGACCCGGAGCGCAACCCGGCGGCCGTCGAGGTGGTGAGCAGCGTCTTCGTGGAGGAGATGCTGCACCTGGCGCTGGCGGCGAACCTGCTCAACGCCGTCGGCGGCGCCCCGCGGCTCGACACGCCCGAGATGCTGCCGCCTCACCCCCGCAAGCTGCCCCACGGCGACCTCGAGCTGTCGCTGGTGCCGTTCGGCCCGGAGGCGCTGGAGATGTTCCTGCGCCTGGAACAGCCCGCACCGCCCGGCGCACCGCCGGAGGACGACAACTACGAGACCATCGGGCAGTTCTACGCCGCGATCGAGCAGGGGTTGCGCTACCTGTGCGACACGCTCGGCGAGAAGGAGGTCTTCTCCGGCGACCCGGCCCGGCAGGTGAGCGACGGCCACTTCCGCCATACCGGCGGCAGGCTGGTCGCCGTCACCGACCTCGCCTCCGCGCTGGACGCGCTTGAGGAGATCGTCGAGCAGGGGGAGGGCACCGCCCGCAGCGAGGTCTGGGACGGTGACCAGGACGAGGTCGCCCATTACTACCGCTTCATGGAGCTGAAGCTCGGCCGCCGCTACCGGCGCGGGGACACCCCTGAGTCCGGGCCCACCGGTGAGAAGCTCTCGGTGGATCTCACCGGGGTGTTCCTCCTGACGCCCAACCCTGCGGACCGCGCCGCGCAGGAGGAGTTCAACCACACCTACTGTGCGATCCTGCACCTGCTGGAGGTCGCCTTCAACGGCAGCCCGACGATGCTCGCCGTCGCTACCGGGGAGATGTACGCGCTCAGGGCCCAGGCGCAGAAGCTGATGCGGCTGGGCGGCCCCACCTTCGAGTACGTCCCGCCCGAGCTGCGCCGCTGGAGCGCGGGCGACCACCAGCGGATCGTCGTGCTCCGCAACGGGCCGTACGTCGTGTACGGCCGCATCCCCCTGCGGCGCAAGCGGAAGATCGTCTCCGCCGAGCAGAAGAACGCGCTCACCTGGAAGACCGGCGAGCCGCTGGAGACCGAGGAGATCTATGCGCTGTGCCGCTGCGGCCATTCGGGCGCCAAGCCGTTCTGCGACGGCACCCACGCCGCGATCGGCTTCGACGGCACCGAGGCCACACCGATGCGGCCCTACCAGGAGCTGCAGCACGTGCACGACGGCGTCGGCATCTCCGCGCAGCGGGTGGGCGAGCTGTGCATCCACGCCGCCTTCTGCATCGGCCGCACCAGGCCCATCGCCGAGACGCTCGACGACACCGCCGACAGCGACGTGCGCTCGAACATCATGGGCCGCATCGATCACTGCCCCTCCGGCTCCTACAGCTACGCCCTCGAACGCGGCGGAGAGACGATCGAAGCCGACCTCCCGCGCGCCATCTCGGTGCTGGAGGAGGAGGGCGGCCTGGCCAGCGCGCTTTGGGTGACCGGCGGCATACCCGTCACCCGGTCGGACGGCCGGCCCCTGGAGACCAGGAACCGGATGACGCTGTGCCGTTGCGGCCACTCCGGCAACAAACCACTGTGCGACGGCACCCACCGCGAGATCGGCTTCCACGAATGAACGACCAGAAAGGCAATCCCATGAACCAACCCGTCGTCCTCCTCGTCCACGGCGCCTTCGCCGAGTCGGCCAGCTGGAACCGCGTCATCCAGCGCCTGCGCAGCAACCAGCTCACCACGGTCGCCGTGGCCAACCCGCTGCGCAGCGTGGAGGGCGACGCCACCTACCTGCGCGACGTGATCAATGGCATCGACGGCCCTGTCGTTCTGGCCGGCCATTCCTATGGCGGCATGGTGATCAGCCAGGCGGCGGCGGGCAACCCGGCCGTGCGCGCCCTGGTCTACGTCGCCGCCTTCGCCCCCGAGCCCGGCGAGAGCGCGCTGCTGCTGTCGAGCAAGTTCGAGGGCAGCACGCTCGGCCAGGCGCTGCAGGCCTACCCGGTGGCCTCCGGCGGCAACGAGTTCCGCATCGACCCCGCGAAGTTCCACCGCCAGTTCTGCGCCGACCTCGACACCGAGGAGGCCACGCTGATGGCCGCGACCCAGCGGCCGGTGACCGAGCGCGCCCTGTCCGACGGGCTCGCCGTCGACGAGGCGCCCTGGCGCACCATCCCGTCCTGGTTCGTCCACGGCGACAAGGACCTCAACATTCCGGCCGCCGCACTGCGCTTCATGGCCGAGCGCGCGGACTCGCGCGGCACCCGCGAGGTCGCCGGCGCCTCCCACGCGCTCGCGGCCTCCCAGCCCGACGCCGTGACAGCGACTATCCTCGAGGCTGCCGACCACGCGCGAGGTTGACGAACCCCTGCCCAGGCCAACGGGCGAATCGATGTGGGGCACATGAACGCGGAATCCCCGGAACAGGCGGACGCTCTCGATCGAGCGGCGTCCGCCTTCATCGAGCTGCGCCCGCGGCTGTTCGGCATCGCGTACCGGATGCTCGGCAGCGCGGCCGAGGCCGAGGACATCGTCCAGGAGGCGTGGCTGCGCTGGCAGGACACCGACCGCGAGACCATCGAGAACCCGCCGGCCTTCCTGGCGCTGGTCACCACCCGGCTGGCCATCAATCTGGCCCGGTCGGCGCGCGTGCGGCGCGAATCCTACATCGGCCCCTGGCTGCCGGAACCCGTCGACACCAGCCTTGACCCCACCGTCGGCGCGGAACGGGGCGAAGCGCTGGAGCTGGCCGTCCTGCTGCTGATGGAAAGGCTCAATCCCACCGAGCGCGCCGCGTACGTCCTGCGCGAGGCCTTCGACTACCCCTACCCGCAGATCGCGGAGATCCTCCGGCTCACCCCCGTCAACGTCAGGCAGATCGTGAGCCGCGCCCGCAAGCGCCTGACCGCCGTACGGCACGAGCCCATCGACAGGGTTGAGCACCGACGCCTGCTGGAGACCTTCCTCGACGCCGCCCAGACGGGAAACGTCGGCGCCCTGGAGAAGCTCTTCGCCGCCGACGTCGTCAGCTCCTCCGACGGCGACGGCATCAGGGGATCGGCGAAGTTCCCCGTGCTGGGCAGCGAGCGGGTGGCCAGGTTCGTGGCCGCGTTCTCGCCGTGGTTCTGGCCGGGCGCCGCCGTCACGTGGGTCGAGATGAACGGCCTGCCAGGTGTGCTCGTCGACCGGGACGGCAGCGGCGTCGCCCTGCTCGCCATCGAGGCCTCCAGGGAGGGAATCCACCACCTGCTGTGGATACTCAACCCGATCAAGATCGAGGCATTCGAGCGGTCTCGTAGCCGCTTTGTCGGCTCTTCACAGATGAGGGTGTAGCCGTGGGCTGGGCCTGCGGGTCTTGGGCCACCCCTCATGCTGTCGTTGGGGGTTTCCATCCGGGAGCAGAGCCGTGGACGTTCGGGTCCGCCGCTGAGACTCTTGTCGGCCGTGCTGATGCCAGGATGGTCGAGGTGGGTCGACACATCGGCACTCCCTCCTTCGTTGTCCGTCCCGGGGACGCCTCGCGAACGCCCTTGGGGCCCACAGCCTCGATTGCTTAGGCAGCAGCTCCTTGGTGGCGGTGGGGCTCATTCGCGGTCGGCGGGATTCAGTCGTTGGTAGACGGCCCTGGTCCAGTCGCGGCGTACCGGGCGACGATGGTGCGGACGGCCTCGTCGACCACCTGAGCGACGCGTTCGGCGCTCACCTCCCAGCCCGGCACCAGGAGTGTCGGCCAGAAGACGTAGTTGGAGATCATGCCCAGGAACTGGGTGGCTGCGAGGTCCACGTCTTCGACCCGCACCGTTCCCGCCTCGTGCTCGGCTAGGAGGTAGCCGCGTACGGACTCGAAGTAGGGCATCTTCCCGTGCGAGAACTGCGCATTGGCGAGTTCGGGGAATCGCGGCAGCTCGGCGATGACGATTCGGAACAGGTCGGTCATCTGGGCGCGGCTCAACAGCTCGGCGTAGCGGCGACCGATGGTGCTGAGCCCATCGACAACGTTGCCTGCCGGCGGAGGATCCTCTTCGTCGGCGGTTGACCAGGACTCGGTGACCATGGCGTCGAACAGGGCAGCCTTGCTCGGAAACTGCTTGAACAAGGTGGCCCGCGAAACACCCGAGCGCTCTGCGATCCGCGCCAGTGACGTCCGGTCGTAGCCCAGCTCGAGGAACAGTGCGGTCGCGGCCGTCACGATCAGCGCGCGCTTCTCCTGGGCGATGCGCTGGTGATACGTCGTCACGACCCTGCTCATGGGCCGAGTATACGAGGTGAGTGGCTTGACTCACCATTGCCACCCACCTAGTGTCGGGGCAGTGGTGAGTCACTCGGCTTACCATCGGCCGCCGTTCATCACTGATGATCCCGGTCAGTCATCCACGTACCGAAGGAACATCTGATGCGCCGCTTCGACAACCAGACCGTGCTCGTGACCGGTGGGACCGGTGGCCAAGGCTCGAGCCACGTACGTGCCTTTCATGCGGAGGGAGCGAACGTGGTGATCGGCGACATCGACGCCGAACGCGGCGCCGCTCTCGCCGCCGAGCTCGGGACCCGCGCTCGCTTCACCCGCCTCGACGTCACCGACGAGAGCTCGTGGTCCGCCGCTGTGCTAGCCGCCGAGAGCGCCTTCGGCGCCCTGAACGTGCTCGTCAACAACGCGGGCGTCCAGAACCCGCCAGCGCCGATCGAGAAGACGGACCAGGCCACGTGGTCGCGCATCCTCGGCATCAACCTCACAGGGACCTTCCTCGGCATCAAGGTCGCCGCCCCCGCTCTGCGCCGCGCAACAGGGGGAGCCATCGTCAACATCGCCTCGACAATGGGCCTGGGCGGCACGGCGCACTACGCGCCGTACGTCGCCAGCAAGTGGGCCGTGCGCGGTCTCACCCAAACGGCAGCGCTCGAGCTCGGCCGGGACCACATCCGCGTGAACACCATCCACCCCGGCGTGATCGCGACCTCCTTCATCCAAGAACCAGCAGCTGGCGCCACCGCGGCAATCGCCGACTTCTACTCACCCGAGCCGTTTGCCATCCCCCGACTTGGAGAGCCGACCGACGTCACCCGGCTTCTCCTGTTCCTCACGTCATCAGACGCGTCGTTCATCACGGGGTCGGAGTACGTCATCGACGGTGGACTCCTCCTCGGGCCCGCCCTTCAGACCGAGACCGCATGAGCAGTCCAGACACGACCGGATGGAACGACTCCGTACGGGACGCGTCTTTGTCGCACCTGCCCGATCACATCCGGCGAGCCATCGAGATCACACCCGCCGCAGGCACCAGCGAACGGATCATCGACATCACGACGCTGGGGCGCCGCACCGGCCGACCACGCCGCATCGAGATCTTCTTCTACCGAGCTGTGGGCACCACCTACCTGTGTAGCGGCGCCGGCGGGGCCGCTACCGACTGGCATGCGAACCTTCTCGCCAATCCCACCTTCACCTTCCACCTCAAGAACGGGATCCGTGCAGATCTGCCTGCACGGGCCACGCCGGTCACCGCCCCAGCTGAACGTCAGGCCGTGCTGGCGGAGATCGTCGCGGATCTCAATCAGCCCCACGACCCCGGCACCATCCGGCCGACTCGGCTCGAAGACTGGGCCGACAGCCGGCTGATGCGCATCAGCTTCCGCCATCGGCCGTGATCGCGGACCCCTCGACAGATGACCTACTCCCAGAGACTGGGGTGTAGTCGCGGCTAGAGCGGCTCTTCGCCAGATGAAGGTGTAGCTGGCGCGGCGGTCCCGGGATAGATGTCGAGGTCTCCAGAGGGAAAGGCTCCTCCACGCTCATCCTGAGAGACCTCCACGTGCCCGACGCCACCGTCGGCGAGCGCTTGGATGCGTTCGCCCACCCCGATCTGACAACCTTCTGCCGCCTCGACGAGCTTGGGCTCGTCGTCACCGGCCAGCGCCTCGAGCCCGAGCGCACAGTCCTCGCGTGCCGGTTCGTCGAACCCGACCGTTGGTGTCACCGCGACCCGGCACGGTTCGACAACGTGTTGGTCGTCGGTGTAGATGGCACGTCTGGAGGCACACCCGTCACGGAGACAAGTACGTCACGGTCATCATCGACCTCACGCCGATCCGCGACGGCACCGGCCCACGGACGCTGCATACCAGGGCCGGGCTGCTCACCGACAAGCAGATCCACCGGCTGCGTGCTCTGTTCGCCGTCGAGGAGCATGTCGAGGTCGAGGCGACCTGGGGCATCCACCAGCGGATGATCGCCGCCTACCGCCACGAAGACCGCCGCTGTGGCCGGGACCTGATGACCGCACTGATCGACTCAGTCAGCCATGGTGTCCCGGCCGCTCTTGCCGAGGTCGTCACGCTCGGTCGGACACTGAAGAAGCGTGCCGACGACGTGCTCGCCTACTTCGACTGGCCCGGCACCGGCAACGGGCCCACGGAGGCGATCAGCGGACGCCTCGAACACCTTCGCGGCTCAGCACTCGGGTTCCGCAACCTCACCAACTACATCGCCAGAAGCCTGCTCGAGACCGGCGGGTTCGGACCACGACTACACCCTTAACCGTTAAGAGCCGCTTTGTCACAACGTAACGGGCTGTCCGGTCTTACTTGCCAACCCCGAAGGAGGCGGCAGACCATGACCGAGGCAGGCGCCGAGTCGCTGGCGGAGATGCTCGACGAACGGCAGCACCTGCTCGAGATCGCCCTGTGGATGTTCGGCTCGGACACCACGGCCGACCACATCGTCCAGGAGACCTATCGCCGCTGGTACGCCCTCGACCAGGAGGAACGCGCCGCCATCGCGGCGCCGCGCGCCTGGCTGACGCGGACAGCGGGAAGCATCTGCCTGGAGCTCCTCGCCGCCCCCGAAACCGACCCTGACCACATGCCCGGCGGCCCGGTGACCCCGGCCCAACCCGTGCCGGGTCCGGCCTCGTACCAGGTCGGGTATGGCCAGGCGATGCTCGCCAGGCACGACCGGGTGGCTCGCAGGTTCGCCGCAGCCTGCCAGGCGGGCGACACCGAGGCGCTGCGGGAGGTCCTGGCCGCCGACGCGATCGTCGTCAGCGACGGCGGCGGCAAGGTGCGCGTCGCGGTACGGCCGTCCTACGGCGTGGACGCGGTCGCACAGGTTGTCACGGCGCTGCTGGTCGACCAGCCCGGATCCGATCTGGCGATCGGATCGGTGAACGGCAGGGCAGGGCTCGTGCTGCGGCGGGCGGGCAAGGCCGTGGCGGTGGTCAGCGTGAGCGTGGCCGGAGCCGAGGTCACGGCGGTGTGGATCGTCCTCAACCCCGACAAACTCCAGCGTTGGCACTGAAGGGCATGCCGGTGAACGACCAGATCCTTTCCACGGATCACGACTACATCGGGGCGGAGTTCAAGCCGCTCTGCTCCACGCGCGTCGCTGTGACCGGCGGCAGCTCCTCCCACGGGCGGGCCAGCG
Organism: Streptosporangium sp. G12; assembly: GCF_052983175.1. Taxonomy (NCBI): domain Bacteria; kingdom Bacillati; phylum Actinomycetota; class Actinomycetes; order Streptosporangiales; family Streptosporangiaceae; genus Streptosporangium; species Streptosporangium sp. G12. The sequence goes on from NZ_JBRIQO010000004.1 coordinate 94,572, forward strand.
GCCAGGCCAGGTCCGCCGACGGCACCCTCTCCCTGGAGCTGCGGATGCCCGACGAGCTCGGCGGCGACAACCTGGGGCCGAACCCCGAGCAGCTCTTCGCCGCCGGATACGCCGCCTGCCGGCCAGGCGGCACCTGCTCGACCCGGCCACGATTTCGGTGGAGGCCACCGTGGCCTTCGGCAGGGATCCCGCCGACGGCGGGTACCAGCTGCGCGCCGACCTCGTCGTGAACCGGCCGGGCGTAGAACCGGCGGCGGCCGCCCCGCCGCTGGAGCAGGCGACCGCGCTGTGCCCGTACGCGAAGATGACCCGGCAGAACATCCCTGCCGGCATCAGCCTCGCCTCCTGACCATGTCTCACCCGGCCCGCCGTTCGCGGGCGGCGCGGATGTGGCGGTGCTCCTCGGGGGTGGCGCCACCAACAAGCAGGTCGCCCTCGAACACGAGGCCGCCTGTCACAACTGAGGAGGCTGCCTTGTCTTAGCTGACGACCGGGGCGCACACGAGCGTCCCGGAAGACGAAGGGGCTGGTAATGAAGATCGTGGTCATAGGCGGCACGGGGCTCATCGGGTCGAAGCTGGTGAAGAAGCTCGGCGAGCACGGCCACGAGGCCGTGGCCGCCTCGCCGAACACCGGCGTCAACACGCTGACCGGCGAGGGCCTGGCCGAGGTGCTGAAGGGCGCCCAGGTGGTGATCGACGTGTCGAACTCGCCCTCGTTCGAGCGCGAGGCCGTCATGAAGTTCTTCCAGACCTCCACGGGCAACCTGCTGGCGGCGGAGGCGGCGGCGGGCGTGGGCCACCACGTCGCGGTGTCGATCGTGGGCACCGAGCGGATGCCGGAGAACGGCTACTTCGCGGCGAAGATCACCCAGGAGAAGCTGATCGAGAAGTCGGGCATCCCGTTCTCGCTGGTGCACTCCACCCAGTTCTTCGAGTTCGCCCGAGGCATCGCCGACGAGGCCACAGTCGACGGCAAGGTGCACATCGCGCCGGTGCTGTTCCAGCCGATCGCGGGCGACGACGTGGCCCAGGCGGTCGGCAGGACCGCGGTGGGGACGCCGCTGAACGCCCGGATCGAGATCGCCGGACCGACCCAGTACAAGATGGACGAGTTCTTCCGCAAGGCGCTGGCCGCCTGGGGCGACACCCGCGAGGTCGTCGCCGACCCGCAGGCGCGCTACTTCGGCAGCGTGCTCGACGAGCGGTCGCTGGTGCCCGGTGACGGCGCGCAGCTCGGCACCATCACCTACAAAGACTGGCTCGACCAGTCCACCGCGAAGTAGGGCCGGGCGATGGACAAGCCGCGATCGACCGCGTGGCAGACGGCGCTGACCGTGCTGCAGGAGGCGCAGCCGCCGTTCATCCCCGAGGGCGCGCAAGCGATGACGGTGGTGATCGAGTACCCGCCCGGAGACCCGGGCGCGCCTCCGCACCGCCATCCCGGTCCCGCCTTCGGCGTCGTGCTCGAGGGCGAGATGCTGATGGAGCTGGAAGGGGAGCCCGAGCGGGTGATCCGGGCCGGTGAGGCGTTCTGGGAGCCGGGTGGCGACGTCATCCACTACCAGGACGGCAACAACCGCGACGACGTCCCCCTACGGTTCACGGTCACCATGCTGTGCGAGCCGGGCAAGCCCATGTTCACGCTGGTGGAAGAGACCGAGCTGGCCCAGCGCAAGGACCGCCGCGCGCCGCGCCCGTCCTGAACCCGCGAAGTACCAGCAGCGTGACGCACCGGCTGCCGTCATCGCTGCCTGATCCCAGGATCGAACCAGGCCGCCGGCCCACCGGCCGGCGGTCCGATCCGCCATGCCAACAACCCGAGGTATGACACGAATGAACCACGAACAACCGGTTCGGATCGACACGCTCAGCAGCCTCCGCGAGCACCTGCAGTGGGCGATCGAGTTGGAGCACGCGACGCTGCCGCCGTACCTGACGGCGCTGTACTCGCTGGATCCGGAGCGTAACCCGGCGGCGGTGGAGGCGGTGAGCGGCGTCTTCGTGGAGGAGATGCTGCATCTGGCGCTGGCGGCGAACCTGCTCAACGCCGTCGGCGGCACGCCGCGCCTGGACATGCCGCAGATGCTGTCGCCGCACCCGCGCAAGCTGCCGCACAGCGATCTGGAGGTGTCGCTGGTGCCGTTCGGGTCGGAGGCGCTGGAGATGTTCCTGCGCCTGGAGCAGCCGGCGGCGCCGAGCGCGCCGCCGGAGGACGACGGTTACGAGACGATCGGGCAGTTCTACGCGGCGATCGAGCAGGGGCTGCGCCACCTGTGCGACACGCTCGGCGAGAAGGAGGTCTTCTGCGGCGACCCGGCCCGGCAGGTGAGCGGCGCCCGCTTCCGTCACACGGCCGGATCGCTGTTCGCCGTCGAGGACCTGGAGTCCGCGCTCGGCGCGCTCAGGGAGATCGTCGAGCAGGGGGAAGGCAACGCCCGCGGCGAGGTCTGGGACGGTGACCAGGACGTCTTCCACCCCGAGCGGGACGAGGTCGCCCACTACTACCGCTTCCAGGAGCTCAAGCTCGGCCGCCGCTACCAGCGGGGCGACACCCCGAAATCCGGGCCCACGGGGGAGGAGCTCGTGCTCGACCGGGCCGGTGTGCTCCCGATGACGCCCAACCCGCGGCCCGCCGAGCCGGGCACTGCCGTACGGGCTGCGCAGGATCTGTTCGACACCACCTACAGCACCCTGCTGAACCTGCTGGAGCAGGCATTCAACGGCGACCCGAGGCGGCTCGCGGACGCCACCCGCACCATGTTCACGCTCAGGGCCCACGCGCAGGCCCTGATGGCGCTGCCCGGCGGCGCCGGTCCCACCTTCGCCTACGTGCCGCGCGAAGCACGTAGCTGATCCATGGCGAAAGAAGGCACATCATGAACAAGCACATCATCGAGCCCGCCGCCTGGGAGCTGGCGCAGGCCAGGACACCGACAGCTACCGCGAGTTCGCCGACGGGCCGTACCTGACGGCAAAGGCGATGGCCTGGTTCCGGGACGCCTGCACCACCGACCCCACCCAGCGCGCTGAGATCACCGCCTCGCCGCTGCGCGCCTCTAGGTAAGGTGCCTTCTATTGATTTGGTGCTGACGTAAGGGGCTTCCGTGGGTGTTTCCGTGGCGTACGTGACCTTCGCCGACCCGGACGGGGTCGACGACGAGAAGGAGGTCGCCGTCGCGGCGTGGGCCGAGGAGGGGATCACCGGGCGGATCGCGCGCTGGGACGATCCCGAGGTCGACTGGGCCGCGTTCGACGCCGCCGTGGTCCGTACGCCCTGGGACTACGTGGAGCGGCGGGCGGAGTTCCTCGCGTGGGCCCACCGGACGGAGTCGGTCACGCGGCTGCTCAATCCGGCGGCCGTGCTGGAACGCAACACCGACAAGACCTACCTGCGGGAGCTGGGCGTGCCGTCCATCCCGACCTACTGGGCCGGGCCGGGGGAGGCCGTGGACTTTCCCGTCCTGGACGAGTACGTGGTCAAGCCCTCGATCTCGGCGGGGGCCCGCGACACGATCAGGACCGGGGACCGGAAGGAGGCCGAGGCCCACGCGGCCCGGCTGGCCGCCGGGGGGCGGACCGCGATGATCCAGCCGTACCTGGACATGGTCGAGACCGAGAGGGGGGGGGACCTCGCTGCTGTACTTCGGCGGCCGGTTCAGTCACGCCGTCCGGCGCAACGCGATGCTGGTGGAGGGCGCGGGCGAGCCGGAACAGGGCAACGACCACGGGGAGCTCCGTGTCCCCGAGCCCGACCAGCTCGCCCTCGCCGAGCGGGTGCTGGGCGAGTTTCCCGAGGTGCTCTACGCCCGGGTGGACCTGGTCCGCCTGGCCGGCGGGGCTCCGGCTCTCATCGAGGTCGAGCTCACCGAGCCGTACCTGTTCCTGCGGTACGCGCCCGGCGCCGCCGCCAACCTGGCCCGTGCCCTGGCCGGGGCGCTCTGAGCGTCCCCTGCGAAATTCCCGCGAAACGCGACGGCGCGCGTCCTGGGGAAGGGGACGCGCGCCGCATCGTTGCCGAAAAGTGCTACTGCGGCATCACCACCGCGAGCGGGGAGACCCCGGCGGTGCGCAGGGCGCCGGGGAGCTTCCGGGCCCAGGGGTGTTCGTGCAGATCGAGCTCCTCGGGGTTGGCGACCGTGAACCGGACGGCCCCGCCGGTGGCGGGCTGCTCGGTCCAGGTGGCGCCGAAGCCCTTCAGCGCCGCGGCGACCTTGTCGCGGTCGGCCGCGGGGACCGTGACGCGGATCGGCGACCCGAGGTCGGGGATGGCCGCGGCGGCCCGCGAGGCCTCGGGCGCGGGGGCGAGCGCCCGCGCCCGCGCGGAGGCGGACGGCAGGTCGGCGGTGATCGCGTTGGATACGATCTTCGCCGTGCCGTCGGTGAAGGCGCGGAAGTTCGGCTCGGCGGCGAACAGCACCGCGTGCCCGTCACCCACCGGCTCGTCGACCGCGGCCGCCGTCCCGCCGAGCTCCTCGGCGCCCAGCGCGAAACCGGACTGGAACCAGTCGGGCGAGTTCGCGGCCGGGTAGGAGGACACCACGTGTGCGGGGTCGGCGGCACGCATGACCAGGTCGTACGCGTAGAACTGCATGACGCTCGACCCGACGTCCTCGCTCAGCGGACCGGCGGCCACGGTGGTCCTGAAGAGCGAGCCGGGGATGTCCGAGGTCGGCTCGGACAGCGTCACGCCGGAGATCCCGGCCAGGACGGCCAGCTGGGTGCCGCCCGCCCAGCCGACGTACCGTCCGCCGCCGCCGACCCAGTCGCGCAGCGCCGCGCGCCCGGCGTCGCCGAGGGCGGTGTTCGCCGCGTTGGCCGAGCCGTCCGGCACGAGCACCACGTCCAGCCCTGTCAGCCTGCCCGCGGCGACGTCGGCCGGGGTGAGCACCGTGTAGGGCAGCTTCCAGTCGCGGTCGAGGCGGTGCCGGAGCCAGCCGGAGGACTCGGCGGCGTTCTGCGCCGTGCCGCCGGACAGCTGCAGGACCCCGATCCTGCGGGAGGTGGTCACCTTGGCGGACGGGGCGCCCACCGGCTGGACCGGCGTCGCGAGGGGCAGCAGCACCTGGCCGGAGGACCCGCCGGAGACGTTGCCGAGCAGCGGCAGGCTCCACGCGGTCACGTCGTAGAAGTACGGGAACGGCGTGTAGGTGTCCTCGTTCAGCATGGCCTGGACCCAGTGCTTCTGGCCCTGGGCCATCGGGATCCAGTAGGTGCCCCTGGGCAGGGTGGTCCTCGCCTCGGGCCTGCCGTACGCCTTGAAGTCCTTGACCGTGAGCGGCAGGGCCAGCTTGAACACCTGGACGTCCATGCGCTGGAGCCGCCGCACGATCAGCTCGGTCTCCGCCTTCTTGGCCGGGTCGTCGGCGCGCAGGAAGTAGTGGCGGACCTTGCGGTCGGGAACCTGGGTGATGACCTCGTTGCCCGGGTTGTAGACCTGGTTCGGCTCCAGCTCGCCGTCGAGGCCCTGCTTGAGCGCGTCGGCGTACATGCGGTGCCAGGCGGTGAGGATCTCGGTCTTCTTGGCCGCCGCCGCGGAGAGCGAGACCCACTGGGTCAGCCACTGCTCGAAGGTCCGGGCGGCGATCGGGGAGGCGTTCCCCTTCTCGAACGTCATGCCCGCCGCGTTGAACCCGGTCGTCGGGACCGTGTCGCCGTAGCCCATGTAGAACATGTCGTAGACGTCGCGGTTGAAGAACGGGATGCCGCGCCCGGTGAACTCGTCGATCATCGCGGCGCCGTAGGTGTTGTTGATCCAGTCGATCGTCGGCTCGGCGATGTCGTGGTAGAACGGGTCGGCGTTCGGCGGGAAGAAGTATTCGGTGCCGCCCATCTCGTGGGCGTCGATGAAGAGCTGCGGCGGATACCTGCGCATCAGCTCGATCTTGCCGTCGGTCTCCGGCTGGGTCCGCGCGAACCAGTCGCGGTTCATGTCGAACGAGTAGGCGTTGCGCCGGGTGTCGGCCTCGCGGCCGTCGGGGTTCTGCGTCGGCAGGATCACCACGACGGCGTTGTCCAGGATCCGCCTGGCCGCGCAGTCGTCCCGCCCGGCCAGGTCGTGCAGGGTCCTCAGCGCCGCGTCGGTGCCGCTCTCCTCGCCGCCGTGCACGTTTCCGGCGATCCACAGGATCGCGGGCGTGTTCCTGGCGAGGACCTTCGCGGCGGAGGCGGGGGTGAGGGGGTTGCGCAGCAGCTTGATCGAGGTCTCGATCGCGCGCAGGTTCCTGATGTTGTGCGAGGTGCCGACGATCGCGTACTTCAGCGGGCGTCCCTCGGCGCTCGTGGCCAGGGCGCCGGAGACGACCCGGTCGCTGGCCCTGTCGATCGCGGTGAGCAGGGTGTCCGACTCGGCCGAGGTGACCTCTCGCTCGCCGAGCTCGAAGCCGAGAACGCTCTTCGGCGTCGGCACCTTGCCGTTGTACGCGGGGGGAGTCCGGGTGGCGTCACAGGTGGTCACGGGGGGTGCGGCCGGGGTGGGTTCCGCCTGGGCGGCTCCGGCGGGGAGGGCGATGGCGACGGCCAGTACGGCCGGTGCCATCACCTTGAAACGCTTCAGCATGAGGTAAAGCTGTCATCTGAAAGAAATGACGGCAAGGGGGGAAATTTTACACTTGTGTTACGGGTGGCCCTTTTGGGGCTTTTATAGTTAGAGGTGCTTATAGGGGGATTATGGGTGAAAAATCCTCTTCTGTTGGAACGTCTCCCGGACCGTCGGGGCCCTCTCCCGCCGGCGGGCCTCCTCGTCGCCGGGAAGCTACGCGTGGCCGGAGATGCCGCCGTCGACCGGGATCACGGCCCCGGTGAGGTAGGCGCCGGCGCGCGAGGACAGGAAGATCGCGGTGCCCGCCATGTCCTCGGGGCTGCCGATCCTGCCCATCGGGACGTGGGAGGCGACCGCCGCGCGCATCTCCGGGTCGTCGAGCGCGAAGGCCATCATCTTCGACTCGAACGGCCCCGGGGCGATCGCGTTGACCGTGATCGACTCCCTGGCGAGCCGCTGGGACAGGTGCCGGGTGAGCATGTGCACGGCCGCCTTGGCCGCCGAGTAGGCGTAGTTCTCCATCGTCGGCACCCGGAGGCCGTCCACCGAGCCGATGTTGATCACCCTGGCCGGGTCCTCCGGGCTCGCGGCGGCGCGCAGCAGCGGCAGGAACCGCTGGGTCAGGTAGAACACGCCCTTGACGTTGATCCCCCAGAGCTTGTCGAAGGCCTGCTCGGGATACTCCTCCAGCGGCGCGCCCCAGGTCGCCCCGGCGTTGTTCACCAGCACGTCGAGCCGGGACTCGCGCTCCGCGACGGCCTCGAACAGCGCGGACACCCCGTCCTCGGTGGACAGGTCCGCGGGTATCGCGGTGCACCCCAGCTCGGCGGCCGTCTTGCCGACCTCGGCCGCCTTCCGCGAGGAGATGTAAACCGTGGCCCCCGCGTCGACGAACCCGGCCGCGATCATCCGGCCGATTCCCCGGGACCCGCCCGTGACGACGACGGTCTTGCCTTCCACCGAGAACAGAGTCATGTTCTGTAGCATGCCGCACCCCCGGCGAACCCGTCCATACCAACCGGTCGGTTCCGCGCGTTGGACATCCTGTTCCTGATCGATAATCCCTTTTGTGGCGATTTGTACCGGAAGACTTGAAAAATAATGTCGCCAAATAAAACGAGAGTGAAACAATCTTCCACCCCTCGTTGACACGCGCCGTTCATATGGTGTGCCTTCGTTGTCAGGGAGTCACCGATCCGGAAGTGGGGTACGGCATGCTCAGAACGGGTGCGCGCCTGATGGTGCTGGGCCTGGGACTGTCGATGGCGCTGTCGGCGACGACACTTCCCGTGGCGCACGCGTCACCTCAGGGACGTTCCGCGCCCCCCGCGCCTCCCGGGGTCCTCGCGCTTCCGGCGTCTCCCGTCCGGCACGTCCCGGCCGCGCGGGCGCCCCAGCCCGCGAAGAAGATCGTCCGGCTGGGCGCGACGCAGAGCATGGACTCGATGAACCCGTTCCTGGCGGTCCGGCTGATCTCGACGTCGATCCACCGCTGGACGTACGGCTATCTCACGGTGTCCGACTCGAAGACCCTGAAGCCCAGCCCCGACCTCGCCGAATCGTGGAAGACGTCACCGGACAAGCTGACCTGGACCTTCACGATCCGGTCCGGGGCGACCTGGTCGGACGGCAGGCCGGTCACCGCGGGGGACGCCGCGTGGACCTTCAACAAGATCATGACGGACGACGCGGCCAAGACGGCGAACGGCCCCGCCGTCGAGAACTTCGAGACCGTGACGGCGCCCGACGACCGGACCCTCGTCATCAAGACCAGGAAGCCGCAGGCCTCGATGCTGGAGCTGCCGATCCCGATCGTGCCCAAGCACGTGTGGGAGGGCGTGCCCGACATCGGCACCTTCGAGAACGAGACCTACCCCGCCGTCGGCAGCGGGCCCTACATCCCCGTCGAGCACAGCAAGAACAACTACGTGAAACTCAAGGCCAACCCGTCGTACTGGCGCGGCGCCCCCAAGATCGACGAGCTGCACGTCATCTTCTACGAGAACCCCGAGGCGGCCATCGCCGGGCTGAGGAAGGGCGACATCGACTGGATCGGGCGGCTGGCACCCCCGCAGTTCCAGGCCCTGGCGGGTGACCCCAACCTCGTGCAGTGGAACACCCAGGGCCGCCGCGCCGGCTACCTGCAGCTCAACCCGGGCGCCGAGACGGCGGGCGGCGAGCCGATCGGCGACGGGCACCCCGCGCTGAAGGACGCCAGGGTGCGCAGGGCGATCCATCACGCGATCGACAAGAAGACCCTCGTCGCGCAGGTGCAGAACGGGCTCGCCGTCCCCGCCGACGGCTCGATCATCCCGCCGATGTACCGGGAGTTCTTCTGGAGGGCCGAGGGCGACAAGGCCGTCACCTTCGATCCGGCCGAGGCCAACCGCCTCCTCGACGAGGCCGGGTACGCCAAGGGCGCCGACGGGATCCGGACCATGCCCGGCGGAGGCCGCAAGCTGGAGATGCGCTTCAGCATCCACACCGAGGACCCCGTCGAGGACAAGCTCGCCCAGTTCGTCACCGGCTGGCTCAAGGACATCGGCATCCAGATCACCACCCGCAAGCTCGACGCCAACAAGTTCACCGAGGAGACGGGCGGCACCGCGCTCTACGACATCGCGATCAGCGGCTGGTCGGTCAACCCGGACCCCGAGGAGATCCTGGCCACCCACCTGTGCAGCCGCCGGCCCACCGCGAGCGGCGAGGGCGGCGGGACCGAGTCGTTCTTCTGCGACGAGGAGTTCGAGAGGCTCTACCAGTCGCAGCTGGCCGAACTCGACCGAGCCGCGCGGGTCGGCCTGATCAAGCAGATGCAGGAGCGGCTCTACACCGAGGCCCCCGTCATCGCGCTCTACTATCCCAACAACCTGGAGGTCTACCGCAAGGACCGGATCGCCTCCATCACCCCGATCCCGGAGGACAAGGGCATCCTGTACGGCGGGAGCGGCTACTGGCCGGTCTACTCCCTGCGGGCGGTGGAGCGCGCGGCCCCGGCCGGCGACGACTCCGCGGGGGGCGTCATCCTGGCCGTCGCGGCGGGTGCGGCCGTGCTCGCCGGGGCCGGGATCTTCCTCTTCACCAGGCGGCGCCGCGCCACCGCCGACGACCGCGAGTAGCGGCCGATGAGCACACCGCCGGGCGAGCTGACGAAGGCGCCGCCGGACGACGGTCGAAACGGTGCCCGCCGGAGCCTGGCGCGCTACGCGCTGGTCAAACTCGGCGGGGCGCTGCTCGGCATCGGGCTGGTGATCGTCGCGACGTTCTTCCTGTTCCGCCTGATCCCCGGCGACCCCACCATCGCCTACACCCGCGACGTGCCGGTCACCCCGGAGCAGCTCGCCCTGCTCAGGCGGCAGATGGGCCTCGATCGGCCGCTGGGCGAGCAGTTCCTGGACTTCGTGCTGCGAACCCTGCGGCTGGACCTCGGCACCTCGTACGAGTACCGCAGGCCGGTCGCCGAGCTCATCGGCGACCGGGTGGGCCCCACGCTGCTGCTGGTGGGCACCGGGCTGGCCGTCGCGGTCGGCCTGGGCATGTGGCAGGGCACCAGGGCCGCCTGGCGCCACGGCGGCCGGTTCGACCGCTTCTCCACGGGGACCGCGCTGACCCTGTGGTCGGTGCCGACCTTCTGGCTGGGACTGCTGCTCCTCATGGTCCTCGCGGCGGGGATGGGGCCGATACCCGGCATGTTCCCCACCCGGGGCATGCAGGACGTCGACGCGCCGGACGGGCCGCTCTACCTCCTGCACGTCGCCCACCACCTGGTGCTGCCGTGCCTCACCCTGGTCGCCGTCGTCTACGCGCAGTACCTGCTGGTCATGCGCTCCTCGCTGCTCGACGAGATCGGCCAGGACTACGTGACCACCGCCCGCGCCAAAGGCCTGCGCGACGACGACGTCCGGCGCCGCCACGCGGTGCCGAACGCGCTGCTGCCGACGGTGACCCTGGTCTTCATGCAGATCGGCTTCGTGGTCGGCGGCGCGGTCTCGGTGGAGTTCGTCTACTCCTGGCCCGGCCTCGGCCTGCTGTTCGTCGAGGCGATCAAGGGACCCGACTACGCGGTCATGCAGGGGACCTTCATGCTCGTCTGCGCCGCGGTGATCGTCATGAACACGCTGGCCGACGTGGTCTACCACGTCCTGGATCCGAGGGTGAGGTCGGCGTGAGCACGAAGGAGGAGGACACGAGGCGGGAAGGTCCGGGGGAAGGGGAGGCGACCGGTGGCGCCGCCGGAACCCCGGGCGCGGCCGGCGGCGGCACCGGGACGCCGCGCGCGATCGCCAGGACGCGCCGCCGCGCCGCGCTCGTGCGGTTCTGCCGCGCGTACGCCGGGAACAGGGCCGGGCTGTACGGCGCGGCGATCCTGCTGGTCGCCGTCCTGGCGGCCCTCGTCACGCCGCTGGTCACCGACCCGTCCGGGATGGACGTGACCAGGGCGACGGGCGCCAAGATGGCACCGCCGAGCGTGGACTTCCCGCTCGGCACCGACGAGTCCGGCCGCTCGGTCCTGCTCATGCTCCTGTGGGGCGCGCGGGTCTCGCTGCTCATCGGGTTCATGTCGGCACTGCTCAGCATGGTGATCGGTACGGTCTTCGGCATCGCGGCCGGGCACTTCCGCGGCTGGGCCTCGGCCGTGCTGATGCGCGTCACCGACTGGTTCCTGGTGCTGCCCGCCCTGGTCCTGGCCCTGGTCCTCGCGGCCGTCCTCGGCGGCGGCACGTCCACGATCATCCTGGCGATCGGGGTGACCTCCTGGGCCTCCACGGCGAGGCTGATCAGGGCCCAGACACTGGCGGTCGAGGCCAGGCCCTACATCGAGAGGTCCAGGGCGCTGGGCGCGGGGCACTGGCACGTCATGACCCGGCACGTGCTGCCGAACGTCGCCCCGCTGGTCCTGGCCAACACCACCCTCACGGTGGCCAGCGCCATCGTCACCGAGTCCACCCTCGCCTTCCTGGGCGCCGACTCGGGCCAGGTGTCGTGGGGCGGCATGCTGCGCGGCTCCTACGACTGGGGCGCGGCCACCTCGGGCGCCTGGTGGTACGTGCTGCCGCCCGGCCTGTGCATCATCCTGGTCGTCCTGGCGTTCACCCTCTGCGGGCGCGCCCTGGAGACCGTACTCAACCCACGCCTTCGGGGGGCCTCGTGACCGTGCTCGATCCACACCCGGGGGAGGACTCGTGACCGTACTCGGCCCGCGGCCTCCGGGGACCCCGGCCGCGTCCGGCCCGTGGCCTCGGGAGGTCTCGTGACCCTGCTCGAACTGCGCGACGTGGCGGTGACCTACCGGAGCGCGGCCGGGGACGTCCCCGCCGTGCGGGGCGTCTCGCTCGCCCTGGCGGAGGGCGAGGCCCTCGGCGTGGCGGGGGAGTCGGGGTCGGGCAAGTCGACGCTGGCCATGTCGCTGCTGCGGCTGCTGCCCAGGGACGCGCTGGTGTCCGGGGAGATCCTGCTGGACGGCGAGGACGTCCTCACGATGAGCTGGGGGCGGCTGCGCGCGATCCGCTGGGCGTCGGCCTCCCTGGTCTTCCAGGGCGCCCAGCACGCCCTGAACCCGGTGCGCAGGATCGGCGACCAGATCGCCGAGCCGCTGCGGGTGCACGGCATGGCGACCGGCGCGGCGGCGCGGCGCAGGACGGCGGAGCTGCTGGAGCAGGTCGGCCTGCCCGCCTGGCGGGCGCGCGGCTACCCGCACGAGCTGTCCGGCGGGCAGCGCCAGCGCGTGATGATCGCGATGGCGCTCGCCTGTTCCCCGCGCCTGATCGTCGCCGACGAGCCGACCACCGCGCTGGACGTGATGATCCAGGCGCAGGTGCTCTCGCTGATCCGCTCGCTCGTCGCCGAGCACGGGATCGGCCTGATCATGATCTCTCACGACCTGTCGGTCCTGGCCGCGACGTGCGACCGGCTGGCGGTCATGTACGCGGGCCGCGTGGTCGAGTCCGGTCCCTCGCGCGAGGTCTTCCGGAACGCCGGGCACCCCTACGGCAGGGCGCTGGCCGGGGCCTTCCCCACCGTCGGCGACCCCGCCTCCAGGATGGCGCCCAGCGGGCTGGGCGGCGACCCGCCCGACCCGGCCCACCTGCCCACGGGGTGCTCCTTCCATCCCCGCTGCCCGGTGTCGCTCGTCTCGTGCGCGTCGGAGCCGGTCGAGCTCTGGCCCGTGGGCCGTGCCGGTGACCGTACCGGGGCGGGTCGCGCCGAGGCGTCGCACACCGCCGCGTGCGTCCACGTCCGCGTCCCCGAGGAGACCCGATGACCCTGCTCGAAGCGCGGGACCTGCGGGTGGAGTTCGTCTCGCGCGGGCGCCGCGCCCGCGCGGTGGACGGGGTGAATCTCGCCGTGGGCCAGGGAGAGATCGTCGCGCTGGTCGGCGAGTCCGGTTGCGGCAAGACGACGCTGGCCCGCACCCTGCTCGGCCTGGAGCGGCCCGCCGCGGGGTCGGTCCTGTACGGCGGGGCCCCGCTGGCCTACTCCTCGCGCGCGCTGCGGGCCCACCGGCGCGAGGTGCAGCTCGTGCTTCAGGACCCCACGGGATCGCTCAACCCCCGGCACACCGTCTACGAGGCGGTGGCCGAGGGGCCGCGCATCCACCGCCTGCCCGCGGAGGAGGAACGGGTCGCGTCGGCGCTGTCGCGCGCCGGGCTGCGGCCCCCCGAGCGGTTCTTCAACCGCTACCCGCACGAGCTGTCCGGCGGCCAGCGCCAGCGCGTCGTCATCGCCGGGGCCCTCGCGCTCGACCCCCGGGTGCTGGTCGCCGACGAGCCGGTGGCCTCGCTGGACGCTTCGGTGCGCGGCGAGATCCTCGCGCTGCTGCTCCGCCTCCGCGACGAGCTGGGCCTGTCGGCGCTGGTCGTCACCCACGACCTCGGGCTGGCCTGGAACATCGCCGACCGCGTCGCGGTGATGTATCTCGGCAGGATCGTCGAGTCGGGACCGGTGGAGCGGATCCTCACCGCGCCGTCGCATCCGTACACCCAGGCGTTGCTGTCGGTCCTGCCGGAGTCGCCGTCGCCCGTGGTGCTGGGCGGCGAGCCGCCGGACCCGACCCGGATCCCGCGGGGCTGCCGCTTCCACCCGCGCTGCCAGGTCCTGGCCTCGGGCGCGGCGGCAGAGACGGGGGTCGACGGGCTGTGCGTGTCACGGCCGCTGCCCGTCCTGCCGTCCTCGGCCGCCGCCCAGGTCGCCTGCCACCACGCCGAGGCCCGCTCCGCCTCCGCCCGGGGCGAGGTCGAGGCGGAGCGGCGGTGAGCGGCACCGAAACGCGGGCGGGCGGCGTGCCCGCGCGGGAGAGGTGGTTCGCGGAGGCCGGGGCGGCCGGGGTCAGAGGCCGGGCAGGCGGCCGTTCCTGAACAGGTCGACGAAGAGCCCGTGGTCGGCCCTGGCCCGTGCCCCGTAGGCGTGGGCGAAGTCGACGAGGGTGCGGGTGAAGCCCTCGGTGTCGCCGCCGATCACGGCCACGATCGCGTCCTCGGTGGAGAAGTCGACCAGGTCGTGGCTGGACTCGTCGTCGGCCACCGAGTGCATCCTGGCCACGGCCCGGCCCAGGTCGCGGACGACCGAGGCCAGCTCGTCCGGCTCGTTGACGTCGCCCCAGTTCAGATCGGCGGAGTAGGGGGAGACCTCGGCGACCAGCTGGCCGACGCCGTTCAGCGTGGTGTGGCCGAGCCACGGGTCGGCGTACGCCTGCAGGGCCCGCTGCGACTCCGCGGTGCGGTGGCCCTGGTGCCTGAAGTAGCCGTGCACCTTCTCGTCGGTGATGTGCCGCGCCACGGCCGGCACCTGGGCCTGCTTCATGTAGAGGATGACGTCGTTCTCCAGGGCCTGGGTGTGGCCCTCGAGGAGCATGTTGTACGAGGGCAGCCCGGCCGAGCCGATCCCGATGCCGGTGCGCAGCGCGAAGTCCTTGATCTTGTGCTCGATCGCGGAGGCCGTGGGAAGGGTCGTCAGGTAGTCGCGGAAGGCCGCCTCCACCGCCTCGCGGGTCTCCTGGTCCACCGGATGGCGGCCGTCCATGACGGCGAACCTGCGGTCGAAGTTCTCGACGGTCGTCTCCAGGTCCAGCAGCGCCACCCGGGTGTTCAGCCGGGCGAGCTGCAGCACCCGGTGGAGCACGCCGCTCGTGGTGTCCAGGGTCAGCGAGCCGATCGCGTCGTCCCCGCCGTCCGAGATGCCGTGCAGCTCGGAGAGATAGGAGTGGGCGAACTCGGCCACCAGCTCGCCGATGACGTCGTCCGACAGCGCCTTGGCGTACCCGATGAGCGCGACGCTGGCCGCGAACCGCCGCAGGTCCCAGATGTACGGGCCGACGTAGGCCTCGTCGAAGTCGTTGACGTTGAACACCAGGACGCCCGAGGCGTTCATGTAGGTGCCGAAGTTCTCGGCGTGCAGGTCACCGTGGATCCAGACGCGCCGCGTCTGCTCGTCCAGGAAGGCGTCGTCGGCGAACGCGCCGGTCATGTCCGCGTAGAACAGGCAGGCGCTGCCCCGGTAGAAGGCGAAGGGCGAGGCGGCCATCTTCCGGAACTTGCGCCGGAAGGCCGCGGGGTCACGCTTGATGGAATCACCGAACTCGGTGATCAGGACGTCGAGAATGTGCGCCGAGCGCCCATCGGTGTTCATGGTGGGCAGGTTAGGTCGCGGGACCGGGACTCCGCCAGATCCGCGGCATCACGATGTGGAACGTACCAATGGGCCCGTCCTGTTCCGATCCGGTTCGGAGGGGGGCGCACGGCGTCGCGGAAGGGCGGAAAGGCGTCGACAACCGTGCCGGTCGATCATAGGTTCGGCGGTGGGACCCGAAACCGCGCGGGAGGCCGAGGGGGATCGGAAGCGCGGTGGGTGCGGCGGGCGCGGTGGGCGCGGGGCCCCGCGACGTGGACACGGGGTCCGAAGGACGGCTGGAGAGCTCACGGGAGAGGCACGGAGGTCGGCATGGCGGTGCTGGAGGGCAGGACGGCGGTGGTCACCGGGGGGTCGCGGGGCATCGGCCGGGCGATCGTGGAGCGTCTCGCCCGCGACGGGGCGGACGTCCTCTTCACCTACGCGAACGCCGCCGCGTCCGCGGGCGAGGTGGAGCAGGTGGTCAAGGAGGCGGGCGGGAGCGCCCGCGCCGTCCGGGTCGACCTCGGCAAGCGGGGCGCCGCGGAGTGGCTGATGGAGAGCGCCGAGGAGTTTCTCGGCGGCCTCGACATCCTGGTCAACAACGCCGCGCTGAGCTTCACCCCGATCTCCCTCGCGGAGACCACCGAGAAGCTGTACGACCGCGCCATGGCGGTCAACGCCAAGGCCGCCTTCCTGACCATCCGCTACGCCGCCAGGCACATGCGCGACGGCGGCCGTATCGTCAACATCTCCACTCTCAACACCGTCCGCCCCGCGGCCGGCATCGCCCCCTACGCGGCGAGCAAGGGCGCCCTCGAACAGCTGACCGCGGTCGCGGCCCGCGAGCTCGGCGAGCGGGGCATCACCGTCAACACGGTCTCCCCGGGCGCCACGGACACCGACCTGCTGCGCGGCGCCAACCCTGAGGCGGTGCTGGCCCAGGTGGCCGCCATGACCCCGCTCGCCCGCCTCGGCGAGCCCTCGGACATCGCGGACGTCGTGGCCTTCCTGGTAGGTCCCGACGGGCGCTGGGTCACCGGCCAGAACCTCCAGGCCAACGGGGGTCTCAGCTGAGTCGCCCCCGGCGGCCGGCGGTCTTCGCCGGCCACGGCGCGGGCGGTTCCCGAGCTGCCCGGCCGTGGGCCGTGACCGGCGTCAGGTCAGCCGCCGGGTGCCGGTGAACAGGCCGCTGTAGGCGTTCAGCGCCGGCTGGCCGCCCAGGTGCGCGTACAGGACGGTGGCGTCGCGGGGGATCTCCCCGCCGGTGACGAGGTCGATCAGACCGGCCATCGACTTGCCCTCGTAGACCGGGTCGATGATCATTCCCTCGAGCTCGCCGGTGAGCCGGATCGCGTCCAGGGTCGATCGCACGGGGATCCCGTACAGGTCGCCGGCCCACCCGTCCAGGATCGTGATCTCGTCGTCCCGCAGGGGCCGGCCGACGCCGATGAGCTCGGCCGTGGCCCTCGCTATCCGGGCGACCTGGTCGCGGGTCTCCTCGAGCTTCGCGCTCGCGTCGATCCCGATCACCCGGCGCGGCCGGCCGCCGGCCTCCTCGAGCGCGGCGAAGCCGGCGATCATGCCGGCCTGGGTCGAGCCGGTGACCGCGCAGACCACGACGGTGTCGAAGAAGACGCCCAGCTCGCGTTCCTGCCGCGCCACCTCGTACGCCCAGTTCGCGAACCCGAGCCCGCCGAGCCGGTGGTCGGAGGCGCCCGCCGGGATCGGGTACGGCGTGCCGCCGCGCTCCCTCACGTCCTCGATCGCCCGGTTCCACGAGTCCTTGAAGCCGATGCCGAAGCCGGCCGGGTCGAGCCTGACCTCGGCGCCCATGATCCGGCTCAGCATGATGTTGCCGACCCGGTCGTTGACGCAGTCCGGCCAGTCGACCCAGTTCTCCTGCACCAGCACCGCCTTCAACCCCAGCGACGCGGCGACGGCGGCGACCTGGCGGGTGTGGTTGGACTGGTACCCGCCGATCGACACCAGCGTGTCCGCGCCCTGCGCGAGCGCGTCCGGGACGATGTACTCGAGCTTGCGGGTCTTGTTGCCGCCGTACGCGAGCCCTGAGTTGCAGTCCTCGCGCTTCGCCCAGATCGAGGCTCCGTCGAGGTGCCGGGTGAGTCGCGGCAGCGGGTGGACGGGGCTCGGCCCGAAGGTCAGCGGGTGGCGGGGGAAATCGGACAGGGTCATGCTCACTCCTCGGTGGCCGGCAGCGTGCGCCAGGTGTCGAAGGCGACCGCCGCCGCCTGGTCCGCGTCTCCGGCGGCACAGAGCCGGATCAGGTTGTCGTGCCGGGCGAGGGACGCGCGTCCGCCCAGCGACGAGAAGCGCAGCCGCTCGGCGCGGCGCAGTACCGGCGTGAACTGGTCGAGGACCGAGGTGAGGGCCCGGTTGGAGGCCACTCGCACGGGGATGCCGTGCAGCTCGTCGTCGGCGCGCAGGGCCGCCTCGACGTCGCCCTTCTCGATGGCCGCGCGGAACCGGTCGTTGGCCTGGCGCATCGTGTCGAGGTCGGCCTCGGTGAGGGCGCCCACCGCCTCACGGACGGCGAGTTCGTGCATCGCCGCCACCACGTCGCGGGCCTCGCGGACGTCGCGCAGGTTCAGCGAGCTCACCGTCGTGGAGCGTCCCGGCTGGGCCACGACCAGCCCGGCCTCCGCGAGACGCAGCAGCGCCTCACGGACCGGGGTGCGGCTGACCCCGAGCCAGGCCGCCAGCTCGACGTCGCGTAACTGCTCGCCGGGCGCGAGGCTGCCGTCGACGATGGCGTCGCGCAGGCGTTGGTAGACGTTGTCGCGCAGGAGGTGCCGGTCGATGGCGGGCGTGTTTTGCGGGATGGGCATGCAATATATTGCACACACCGAGCCGGAAACTTCAACCGGACCGCGATGTTGACAGTGCTAGCAATATATTGCATATTTCATTTCGGGACGGCGGCCGCCGTTCCCGTACCGAGAGGAAGATCCCGATGAGCATCACGTCCCGCGAGCCCGCCGCGGTGGGAACCCCCACCGTCGTCCTGGTCCACGGCGCCTTCGCCGAGTCCGCGAGCTGGAACGGCGTGGTGGGCAACCTCAAACGCCGCGGTTACCCGGTCGTCGCCGTCGCCAACCCGCTGCGCGGGCTGCGGGAGGACGCCGGGTACCTGCGCAGCGTGCTCGACAGCCTGACCGGTCCGATCGTGATCGCCGGCCACTCGTACGGCGGGTCGGTGATGAGCGAGGCCGCCGACGGTGCCGACGGCGTCGTCGCGCTCGTCTACATCGCCAGCTTCAACCTCGAGGTCGGCGAGAGCACCGGCGACCTGGCGGGCAGGTTCCCCGGCGGCGAGCTCGGTCCCGCCCTCAACCCGGTGCCGTACCCGGCGGCCAAGGGCGGCACGGGGACCGACCTGTACATCCGGCAGGACATGTTCCACGCGGTGTTCGCCGCCGACGTCGCCCCGGAGACGGCCGAGCTGATGGCGGCCACGCAGCGGCCCATCGAGGCGACCGCGCTGGCGGACAAGGCGACCAGGGCGGCCTGGAAGACCATCCCGTCCTGGACCATGGTCACCACCCAGGACCTGGCCATCCCCGCCGAATCCATGCGCTTCATGGCCAAGAGGGCGGGGTCGACGACCGTCGAGATCGACGCCTCCCACGCCGTCACCGTCTCCCGCCCGGACGCCGTCGCCGAGCTCATCGACGCCGCGGCCCGCGCCACCACCCGCTGATCACACCTCCGCAGAGCAGAAGGGAAGTTCCATGAACCTCAAGCCGAACCTCAAGCCGAACCTCAAGCGCGCGGCCGCCGCCACCGGTGTGCTCGTCGCCGCGCTCCTCTCCAGCGGTGTCGCCACCGCCGACGCGGGTTCGATCAAGCCCACGGTCGTCCTGGTCCACGGGGCCTTCGCCGACTCCTCCAGCTGGAACGGGGTGATCGCCGACCTCAGGCGCAAGGGCTACCCGGTCATCGCCCCGGCCAACCCGCTCCGCGGCCTGCGCCACGACGCGCAGTACCTCCGCAGCGTCCTGAACAGCGTGAACGGCCCGATCGTCCTCGCCGGCCATTCGTACGGAGGCACCGTGCTGAGCGAGGCCGCCGACGGTGACCGCGACGTGAAGGCCCTCGTCTACATCGCCAGCTTCCAGCCCGAGGTCGGCGAGAGCACCGCCGAGCTGGCGGGCAGGTTCCCCGGCGGCGAGCTCGGCGACGCCCTCAAAACCGTCCCGTTCCCCACCGCGGACGGTGGCACGGCGGACGACCTGTACATCCTGCAGGACAAGTTCCGCGCGGTGTTCGCCGCCGACGTGCCGCGCCGGACCACCGACCTGATGGCCGTCACCCAGCGGCCCATCGCCGCCGGCGCCCTTGAGGACAGGGCCATCAAGACCGCGTGGAAGACCATCAAATCCTGGAGCATGATCACCAGGCAGGACCTGGCCATCCCCGCCGAATCCATGCGCTTCATGTCCAAGAGGGCGAAGTCCACGACCGTCGAGATCGACGCCTCCCACGCCGTCACCGTCTCCGAACCCGGCGCGGTGGCCAACCTCATCCACAAGGCCGCCCGCGCCACCACCTGACGCCGCGCGGTTCCGGAGCGGTTCGCGCCGGTAGGGCGATCCGCGTGACCGATGGCACGGTCGCGGCCGGGGATCGGCACGGCCGGGGGGCCTGGCGGACCTGAACGCGCGGAGAGCGGTCATCGATCCGCGGCGGCACCTCTCAGGGAGCTCGTGGCGGATCCGACCCCGTCCGCTTCACCGGCGGGTCCTCCCGGCCCATGCTTTTGACCGACTCCGGCCGTGCCCTTCGGCTTACGTGGAGGGTTACCTGGCAAAGTGGATCTGGTTACGTGCGGGCCCGGTCGGACGGCCTTCGCGGAGCTTTTCGGAAGCCGGGCACGCCACACCACCCTCTATCCGCAAGGGACCTTCCACATGTCTGCCACCAGCCCCGCCGGCGAGCGGTTCTCCGTCCGCGTCTTCGGAGGACCGACCGCCCTCTTCGAGTACGGCGGCCTGCGTTTCCTCGTCGACCCGACCTTCGACGCCCCCGGCGACTACCAGACGCCGGGTGGCCCGCTCCTGGTCAAGACCGCCCCATCCACCGCCACCCCCGCCGAGCTGGGCCGTATCGACGTGGTCCTGCTCTCTCACGACGAGCACCCCGACAACCTCGACATCTCCGGCCGGACCCTGCTCGCCGACGTCCCCCTCACCCTCACCACCCCCGACGGCGGGCGGCGCCTGGGGAACGGGGCCAGGGGCCTGGCCGACTGGGAGTCGGTCGAGCTGGACCGCCCCGGCGGCGGCACCGTCACCGTCACCGGCGTGCCCGCGCTCCACGGCCCCGGACCGCGCGAGGAGGTCGAGGCGATCCTCGGCCAGGTCGTCGGTTTCGTCCTGACCGGCGAAGGAATGCCCACCGTCTACGTCAGCGGCGACAACGCCTCCCTCGGCCTGGTCAAGGAGATCGCCGCACGCTTCGGCCCCGTGGACACCGCCGTCCTCTTCGCCGGAGCTCCCCGCTTCCCCGTCCTCTTCGACGGCGAACCGATCGTCCTGGACAGCGCGCAGGCCGCCGAGGCCGCCAGGATCCTCGGCGCCCGCCGGGTGGTCCCCGTCCACTACGACAGCTGGGCCCACTTCACCGAGGGCCGCGACGAGCTGGTCGCCGCCTTCACCGCCGTCGGCCTGGCCGACCGCCTGGACCTCGGCGACCGGGACTGACCGGCCCGTTCCGCGCCCCCGGGCGCGCGTCTCGTTCAAGGTTCGCCACGGACGAGGGCGTTCGCCGGTGGCGTGAGGTTCGGCCGGGTCAACGCTCGTAGTCCTTCAGGGTGATGGCGTTCGCCGTCCGCCGGATGCTCTTGGCGATCAGTCCCTTCCACGGCACGTAGGGCAGGAGCTTGTAGTTCTGGTTGACGAACCAGGCCATGAACCGGCTCTCGGGAACCATCCACCTGCCCACCCCGTCGCCCGACTTCTGGCATCCCGCCGCGTACGCGCGCATGGCCTCCTCGTAGCCGGCGAGGCCCGCGCGGTGGTCGCCGCCCGCGGCGGCCAGCTCCCCGGGTTCGTCCGCTCGCGCCGGATGTCGTCCAGGATCCCCATCCGGGCGAGCACGGTGAGGTGTGCCTCGCCGCGGAAGTCGACCGCGTAGCCGCCGTCGCGGACGCCGGGCGCCCGTTCCACGACCGTGGGGGTGAAGCCGTGGCGGTGCAGCCAGTAGGCCAGTGCCGGACCGGCGACGCCGGCCCCCGAGATCAGGATGTTCTTGTTCTTGAGCCGCGGTGTGGTGTTCATGGGGCGAGCCTGTCCGAGGGCGCTCACCGCCCGATCACCGCGAGCTCACCGCTTTCACCGGAGGCTCACCGCGAGCCGCGAGCCGCGCACCCGCCGCACCGGTGCGCCGCATACCTCAGGCCTCAGGCCTCAGGCCGTGGGCCGGTCAGCCGGGCAGGGCCGGCCCGGGGTCGGCGAGGCCGTTGACCGGTGAGTTCCGGATGAGGGTCTCGGAGACGCCGGCCAGGCGCAGCGCGTCCGCCCCGGACAGCCGCGCCCCCTCGCGGCGGGCGGCCTCGTACGGCGTCTCGCCCAGCGCGGCCCGCGCGGCGGCGGCCGTACGGGAGACGTCGGGGTCGTCCTCGCCGGCGACTCCCCGCAGGGCGACGGCCGCGCCGAGCAGCAGGGCGGCGCCGGGGGCGTCCCCTTCGAGCAGGGCGATTCCCGCGAGGGCCTCGATCGGGCGGGCGCCCTCGGTGATCGCCCCCGTCTCCGCCGCCACCTCGGCGGCCCGCCGGTGCAGGGCGCGGGCCTCGCCGAGGTCGCCGGAGGCCTCGGCGATCCTGCCGAGCCCGAAGAGCGCGCTCGTCCGGTTGCCCGCGCTCCGCACCCAGTGCGTCTCGAACCGGTCGAGCGCCTGCTCGTACAGCAGGCGGGCCCCGGCCAGGTCGCCCTCCAGCCGCGCGATGTCGCCGAGGCCGCGCAGCGCCGCGGCCAGGTAGGTGGGGCTGCCCGCGTGGCGGGCGATCTCGGCGGCCCGCTCGTAGTCGGCGCGCGCCCGCCCGAGACCGGTGCCCGCGGGCTCCTTCCCGGTCCGGGCGGCCTGGACGCGGTAGTCGCCCCGGTTGCACAGCAGGTCGGGGACGTCCTCGAGGGCGCCGAGCCGCTCGGTGAGGGCGAGGGCCTCGTCGGTCAGGGCGATCGCCTTCCCGGGGTCGCCGCGCAGGGCCGCGAGACCGGCCAGCGCGTCCAGGGCGAGCGACGTCCCCCACCGGTCGCCCAGCGAGCGGAAGGCGTCGGCGGCCGAGGTGAACTCGTCCTCGGCCCGCGCCAGGTCCCCGGCCGCGAGCTGCGGGTATCCCCACAGCAGGTGGACGACGGCCCGCTCCCAGGGGTCGTCCCCCGCCCGGCCGCGGTCGATCACCGCGAGGGCGACCCGCGAATCCTCGTCGCCGGAGTTGATCATCGGCCAGAGGAAGGTGACGATCGGGTGGCGGTGCGGCCGGTCGGGGTCGACGACGACCGCCTCGGCCGTCGCCCGGTGGCGCTTCCACGCCTCCCGGCCGCCGCCACCGGCCGCCGCCGCCAGGGCACAGAGCACGTACCCGTCCCCGAGCCCGGGGGCGGGCCGGCACCGATCATGTCCAGGAGCGCGACCGCCGGTGCCGTCGCCAGGGTCCGCATGCCGCGCATCCAGAAATATGGTGACAAGCAGGCGAACAGTGCGAGGGCGAGCTCGATCTCCTCCGCCTCGACGGCCCAGCGCAGCGCGGCCTGGAGGTTGGCGTGCTCCGCGACGAGGATCTCCAGCCACCGGAGCTGTTCGGCACGCCGCAGGTGGGGGTCCGCCTCCCGCGCCAGCTCCAGGAAGTGGTCCGCGTGCGCGCGCCGCAGGGCCTCGGCCTCCCCGGCCACCTCCAGCTGCTCGGCGCAGTAGGCGTGGATCGTGTCGAGCATCCGGTAGCGCCCGCCGCCCACCTCCACCAGGGACTTGTCGGCCAGGGAGTCCAGCACGTCCTCGGCGTCGGGCACCCCGCAGACCCGGGCCGCGGCCTCGGCGGTCGCGCCGCCGGAGAAGACCGTCAGGCGCCTGGCCATCACCTGCTCGGCTCCGGACAGCAGGTCCCAGCTCCACGCCACGACCGCGCGCAGCGTCCGGTGCCTGGCGTCGGCCGTGCGGCTGCCCCGCGACAGCAGGCGGAAGCGGTCGTCCAGGCGGGCGGCGAGCTCGGGGAGCTCGTACGTGCGAGCCCTGGCCGCCGCGAGCTCGATGGCCAGCGGCAGGCCGTCGAGCTCGCGGCAGATCCGCCGTACGGTCTCCGCTCCGGCCTCGTCCAGCGCGAAACCGGGACGCACGGCCGAGGCCCGGTCGGTGAAGAGCCGCGCGGCGGGGGACGGGCCGAGCGGCCGGACCGGCCACAGGTTCTCGCCGGTGATGCCGAGCGGCTCCCGGCTCGTCGCCAGGACGCGCAGCCGCGAACATCCGGCGAGCAGCCGCGCGGCCAGGTCCGAGGCCGCCTCGACGACGTGTTCGCAGTTGTCGAGGACGAGCAGCAGCGGCCGGTCGGCCAGCGCCGCGAGCAGCCGGGAGACGGGTTCCGTCTCCTCGGGCCCGGTGAGCAGCCCGCTCTCGCGGAGACCGAGCGCGCCGAGCAGGGTCTGCGGCAGCTGCCGCCCGTCGCGCAGCGCCGCGAGTTCGACGAAGCAGACGTCGGGCAGCCTGCTCGCGACCTCGATCGACAGCCTGGTCTTGCCCGCCCCGCCGGGGCCGAGCAGGGTGACCAGGCGCGCCGTCCCGAGCAGCCGGGTGACCTCGGCCAGGTCCTCGGCGCGGCCCACGAAGCTGGTCAGCTGCGCCGGTGGCGCGGGCGGCTCGTACGGCCGCTCGCCCCTGAGCAGTTCCCGGTGGACGGCCGCCAGCTCGGCCGAGGGGTCCGCGCCGAGCTCGTCGGCGAGCAGCAGCCGCGTCTCCTCGAACGCGAGCAGGGCCTCCGCCTGCCTGCCGCCCGCCCGCAGGGCGCGCATGAGCAGGCTCCTGAGCCTTTCCCGCAGCGGGTGCCCGGCGATCAGCTCCTGCAGCTCGGGCACCGCGGCCCGGTGCTCGCCCCGCCGGAGGTCGGCCTCGATCCGGTCCTCCAGGGCGCCGAGCCTGCGCTCCTCCAGCCGCAGCACCAGGGCCTGTACGGAGGCGGCGTCCGCGGCGTCGGCGAGCGCGGGCCCCCGCCACAGTGCCAGGGCCTCCCGCAGCAGCACGGCCGCCCCCGCAGGGTCCCCGCCGAGCAGGGCCCGGCGTCCCTCGTCCGACAGCCGCTCGAAACGGCGGGCGTCGAGGTCATCGGGATCGATCACGAGCCGGTATCCCGAGGGGACGGTCTCGATCTCGGCCTCGTCCCCCAGGACCTGGCGGAGCCGGGACACCTGCGACTGCAGTGCGTGCGCGGCCCCTCCGGGTGGCCGCGAGCCGTAGAGGTCGTCGATCAGGAGGTCGGCCGTCACCACCTCGCCGGCGCGGGCGAGCAGCAGGCCCAGCAGCGCCCGCCGGGCCGGCCCGCCGACGCGTACCTCGCCGCCGGTCGCCTCTCCGGCGGCTGTGACGGTTGTGGCGCCGGTGGCGCCGGCGGGGCCGTCGTGCCATGCCCGCGTGGTGCCCAGGATCCCGAACCGCATGAGGGTAATTGTCTTCCCTCGCGCGGTCTCACGTCTTCCGTCCCCGGCGGGCCGCTCGCCGCCGGAGGCGGGGGGTGGGCAGGCGAGCGGTCACGCCTTGGCGGGTCCCGTCCCGTGGACGCGTTCCCGCGATGGGAATCGCGCCCTGGCGGGCGTGGGGGACCCGCCAGGACGCGTTCCGCCCCGGGCGCGGCGGCGGAGGACCCCGGCGAGGGATGGGGTCCTCGGCCTGCTAGTCGCGCTCGGAGTCTGTGGTGGTGAGGGTGCGGACCGGCTGGTCCGCACCCTCCTCGCAGAGGTCGTCGTCGGGGGCGGGCCGCCGGTAGTGCCGTGAGATGAGACGGGCCGCTCCCACCGGGTCGTCGGCCGGGTGGGACGACTCGACGCCGTCCTCGTTCCAGACGAACAGCCCGTTCTTGCACCAGACAGTCAGATCGGTCAGCACCGAGAGCACGGACATGCCGTTTCCGTTGCTCTGGTAGGTGTGCGTGAATCCCTGGCGGTGCAACGCGTAACGCAGTAAACGTGTTGCCTCGCGGGGATCGCGCCAGGGCAGGTACGGCGTATCCGTGCGGACCGACAGCACCGGCCTCCACCCCCTCGCTGACCTTTCGATGGATTTGTACCAACGATTGGATGATGCGGGTCTTGGGAGGTTGGGTCAAGGGGCTGTTCCCCGCTAGAACCAGATCGTCTAGTTTTGTTGGCACAAAGGGGACTTAATGGCACGGTCAACGCTGTATCAACAGGTGGCCTCCGACCTACGGAGGATCATCTACTCCGGTGCGCTCGGACCGGGGGATCAGCTGCCGACCGAGGCGGAACTCATGCTCGCCCACCAGGTCAGCCGCAACACCGTACGGCTGGCCCTCGGCGAGCTCGTGAACGAGGGCCTGGTCACCCGCACCCCCCGCAGGGGCACCGTCGTCAGGGAACGCCGCCCGCTGCTCATGCACCCCCAGCGCGAGCTGCAGCCGCGGCGCGAGGAGACCCTGGAGGCCTTCGCCTGGGCCGTCTCCCGCGAGGGACGCGCGCCGAGCCAGGAGATCGAGGTCTCGATCGTGCAACCGGCCGAGGAGATCGCCAGCAGGCTGGAGCTGTCCGACGACGAGCTCGCCGTGGTCCGCCGCCGGCTGCGCTTCGTGGACGGCCAGCCGTACAACACCAACGACTCCTACTTCCCCCTGGCCCTGGTCGCCGACTCCGAGATCACCCGGCCAGGCGACATCGTGCGCGGGGCCAACAAGGTCCTGGAGGAACTCGGCCACCGGCAGGTGCGGGTGGTCGACGACATCTGGGCGCGGATGCCCAACAGCGCGGAGACCGAGCGGCTCCAGCTCCAGCTCGGCACGCCGGTCGTCGTCTACATCCGGGTCGGCTACGACGAGGACGACACCCCGGTACGCGTGGCGGTGTCGGTCCTGCCCGCCGACAAGCACCTGATCCGGTACGAGCTGGAAAGCCGTTGACGTCTCCGTGACCGCCCTGACGGGCCGGCCCTCGTTCCGCCCGCGCCGCGGGCGAGCACCGGGCCGCGTCCGCCGGGTGGCTAGACGCCGCTCCTCCCTCTTCCCCGCGCCTTTCGCCCCGGCGGGCCGTTCTTCCCTCTTCTTCGCGCTCTTCGCCCCGGCGGGCCGCTCTCCGCTGCTCCCGCCGGCGCCTTCCGTCCCGGCGCGCCTCGCCCCGCCGCCTCTCCCGATCGCGGTCTCACCGCTCGCCTCAGGCCCCTAGGCATCCGCCTAGCCCGGCATGGACGCCGTGCGCCATCACATGGACACGCTCCGTGTCATCTCGTGCACCGAAAGCAACGAAGGGATGAACCATGCACTCGAACACCGCCAGTCCCACCGCCACGCGCCCGTTCACGCTGCGCAGGGCCACCGAGGGTGACCTCGACGGGGTGCTCGCGCTCCTCGCCGAGACCGCCGGGTGGCTGAACCGTCGCGGCGTGCGGCAGTGGCCCGCCGACGGGTTCCCCGCCGGGCGCATCACCCCGCTGATCGGCGAGGGCGTCCTGTACCTGCTGGACGGGGAGGACGGGCCGGCCCGGCCGGACGGGCCCGTCGCCACCGTCGCCCTGGACGGCCACGCCGACCCCGAGTTCTGGACCCGGGGGGACGACCCCGGTTCGGCGCTCTACGTCCACAAGCTGGCCGTGGCGCGCGACCACGCGGGCGCGGGGCTGGGGGAGGCGCTCCTGGACTGGGCGGGCCTGCGGGTCCTCACCCTGGGGAAAAGATGGCTCCGGCTTGACTGCTCCAAGGACAACCCGGGGTTGCAGGGCTACTATCGGAGGCAGCGTTTCACGCATCTCCGCACGGTCGACCTGCCGCATCGTGCCTCCGGTGCCCTGTTCCAGCGGCCGGGAGGCCTGCGCGCTCGCGCGTCCGGTCTCGCGCTGCCCATCTCGGACCGGCGCGGGTCGTCCGTCCCCGAGCATGTCTGAACCACGGCGATCCCAGGACAAAGCCATCCGATAGCCTCCATTCATGACCGGATCCTTGCTTGAGGTGATCACGCTCGACGTGCGCGACGCCGTCGCCGCGGAGGCGGGCGGCGCCGATCGCCTGGAGGTCGTCGCCGACATGGCCTCCGACGGGCTCACCCCGGCACCGGAAACGGTCGCGGCGATCTCCAAGGAGTGCGCGCTGCCGCAGATGGTGATGTTGCGCGGCGAGGCCTCGTTCCTGGCCACGCCCGAGTCGCTGAAGGCCCTGAGCCGCGATGCCAGGGCCCTCGCCGACGCGGGCGCGGCCGGGTTCGTGTTCGGTTTCCTCGACGAGGCGGGAGCGGTCGACCTGGCCGCCACCGAGGCGCTCATCCACGCGGTCGCGCCGCTGCCCTGGACCTTCCACCGGGCGGTGGACCACGCGGCCGACACCCAGGCGAGCTGGCGCGCCGTCCGCCTCCTGCCCAACCTCGCCACCGTGCTCACCTCGGGTGCGCCCGGTGGCGTGTCGGACGGGCTGCCGCTGCTCAAGACCCGGTGCGAGGCCGGGGACGGCCCGCTGATCATGGCCGGCGGCGGGCTGCGGCCCGGCCACGTCGGGGTGCTGATGGAGTACGGCGTGCGGGCCTTCCACGTCGGCAGCGCCGTGCGGGCGTCCTGGTCGGACCCGGTCGACGCCCGCCGGGTCCGCGAGTGGCGCGCCCTGATCGACTGAGGCCGCCGAGGCTCGTCGAGGCTCGCGGGCGGAGCTCCCCGGCGGGAGGCTTCCGGAGCGCCGGAGGTCTCGACGAAAGGCCCGGGGGGCGCCGGGCCTTTCGGCCGTACCGGCCGGACCGGGCGTTCCCCCGGCGGGGTGGGCGACCGGAGTCAGACCGGTCGTTCCGTGTGGTCGGTGTGGTCGGTGTGGTCGGTGCCCAGCGCCAGGTCCGCGCGGCGGAGGGCGGCGGCCATGGTCTTGACCGTGGCGGGCTCGTCCATCACGCCCTCCCCGGCGTCGCGCCGCTCCTCCCAGGCGCGCACCCGGCGGGCGTACTCCCCGTACCGGGACAGGTGGAAGGCGTACACCGCCGCGTACCGGCTGACCAGGTGGGAGGGGTGCATGTCCCAGCCCTGGTAGAAGCCGTGGGTCAAAGAGCGCCCGACCAGCTCCGCGTGGCGCCGCCACAGGGCCCGCACGTCACGCCCGTCGTCCGAGGCGGGGGAGGCGGCCAGCGAGCCGTCCGACAGCTCGACCCCGGTCCCGGCGAAGACCGTCTGCATGACGTGCCTGGCGTGGTCGCAGGCGGGGTGGTCCAGCCGCTGCTCGTGCGGGGGGAGGCCACAGCTCGCCGTGTAGTCGAAGACGCCGAAGTGCGCCGCAGCCAGCCTTCCCCACAGGGAGGTCGTCAGGCCCGCGTGGAGCATCGTCACCGTCTGCGGCGCCTCCACCTGGAGCTCGAACCTCAGCGTGTTCGGGCCGAGGCCCAGCCCGTCCTCCAGCGCGTCGAGGAAGTCGACGAACTGGTGCAGGTATCCCCTCATCAACACCTTCGGGAAGGTGACGACGAACCCGTCCGGCAGGTACCCGGCCCGTTCGGTCACGCCGGTGAGGAAACCGTCCAGGGTCCGCAGGGCGCGGACCGGGTCGCCGTCGGAGAACGACTTCACCCGCAACCCCCAGCGCCGGGGGAGCGTCCCGGCCGCGTGCATGGTCACGACCGCCTTGGCGGCGGCGGAGACGTGGCCGTCCTCCTCCTCGGGACGCGTCCCGTAACCGTCCTCGAAGTCGATCCGGAGGTCCTCGACGGGCTCCCGGGCGAGCTTGGCGGCCACCTTCCCGTGCACGGCCCCGGCGAGGTCCTCGCCCGCGCCGGGGGACACGCCGGGAGTCGTGCCGAGGATCGAGGCCAGGTCGCCTTCGGACAGGTGCCGCCGGAACGACTCCAGCGCGACGTCACCCCACTCCCGCGTCGTCCCGGCGTCGAACCGGTCGGCCGGGACGTAGACCGTGTGCACGGGCTGCCACTCGACCGGCCGGTACGGGTACAGCAGGATCTGATCGTCATGGGTCTCCTCGAAACCCGGGATCAGGGCGGACGGGTCGGCGAACGTGACGCGCATGCTGGTGCTCCTCCTGGACGTGCCGGTTCGGGCGGGGGCCGGTTCGGGCCGGACGCGCGGGCTCGGACGGGCACGCCGAGGCGGACGCGTCCTGGCCACCGGCCGTCCCCGACGTCCGGCCGGTTCAGCCGGTCCCCAGGTCGCTTCCCGGCCGCGGTTCCCGATCGCAGGCGGTGAGCATGGCGGTGAGGCCGAGGAGCTTCACCCGCTCGCCCCGGTCGAGGGATCTGGCCAGGGCCTCCTCCGCCGCCTCGATGGACAGCCAGTGCTCGTAGGTGATCGGCGAGACTCCCCGGGCGGCGAGAAGGTCGTCCAGGTCCGCGCGGCGTACCGGATCGCGACCGGCCAGGTCGGCGAGGAGGGTGCGGACCGTCTCCGCGGCGTCGGACTTGTTGGTGCCGATCACACCGGTGGGGCCCCGCTTGAGCCAGCCCGCCACGTACTCGCGGTCGCGGACCCGGCCGGCCTCGTTCGGCACGGTCATGCTGGTCTCGGAGAACGGGACGCCGGGCAGGGGGACGCTCTGGTAGCCGACCGAGCGCAGCACCATGCCGACCGAAAGGGTCTCGAACTCGCCGGTGCCGACGACCCGGCCGTCCACCAGCCGGGTGCGCTCCAGCCTGAGCGCCTCCACCCGCCCCTCGCCGAGGATCTCCACCGGGCGCATCCAGAACCGCACGTCCAGCCGCCGGGGGCGGCCCACGGGGGCGCGGGTGGTCCAGCTCCGCAGGACCTCGACGTTCCCCCGGACCTGCCGGGACGCCGTCGTGACGTCCGCCACGCACTCCTCGGGCCGTACGCGCACGTCCGCGTTGGTCAGCTCGCCCAGCTCCCTGAGCTCCTTCAGCGTGAACTTGGCGTGCTCGGGTCCCCGGCGTCCGATCATGTGGATGGTCTTCACCTCGCTGGCGGCCAGCCGGGTCAGCACCTCCTCGGGCACGTCCGTGGCGCGCAGTTCCTCGGCGGTCTTGGCCAGGACGCGCACCACGTCGACCGCCACGTTGCCCACGCCGATCACCGCGACCTCGGGACTGTCGAGGACGAAGCGGTCGGCGGGCATGTCGGGGTGGCCGCAGTACCAGTTGACGAAGTCGGTGGCGGCCACGCTGCCCGGCAGGTCCTCGCCGGGAATGCCCATCCGCCGGTCCACCATCGCGCCGGTGCAGTAGACCACGGCGTCGTAGCAGTCGAGCAGGTCGGCGACGTCGACGTCCTTGCCCAGCTCGACCCCGCCGAGGAACCGCACCTCGGGAAGCTCCAGCACGCCGCGCAGGTAGCCCGCTATCGACTTGATCGAGGTGTGGTCGGGAGCCACCCCGTAACGCACCAGCCCGTACGGCGTCGGCAGGCGCTCCAGGACGTCCACCCTGAGCGGCACGGCGGCCTGTCTCGTCAGGGCCTCGGCGGTGTAGATCCCGGCGGGTCCTGACCCCACGATCGCGACTCGCAGTGACATGTCGCCTCCCCGGCGTTGGATGTCATGAACGCGATGCCCTGCTTGATTCTGTATCACCCCGGGGCAACCCGCCAGACTCACGCGCCGACATGATCGATTCACCCGCCGTTTCTCCCGCCCCTCGCCCTTTCCCTTCCGATTCGCGAGGCGCGCGGTGGATCCCGGAGGCCGTCCGGGACCGGTGCCGCTCCACCGGAGAGGCGCGGCCGGCCGGCGTGACGAGAGGATCTTCGGGGGCAAGCCGGTCCTGCCGGCCGAGGCGCGGGGCGCCGCGGCCGCGCCGGCGACGACCGGTTCGGCCCGCCCCGTGGCGTCAGGCCAGGTGCCGAATCAGCACTTGCGGGGACAAGCCCGGCGGATCACAGTTGGTTCTCGTGAGTTCAGGAGCGGAGAAGCGCCGCAAAGCGAACGCCCGGCGTCCGAAGGACAGCCCGCTTCAGGACGCGAGAGGACCGCGCCGGACAGGACGCGCTCCCGGCTCCTCCGGCTCCCCGGGTTCTCCCGGTGCTCCCGATGTTCCTGGCGTCCCCGGCATACCCGGGATGTCCGGTGAGAGCCGGCCTTCGTGCGGGCTCCGGTACGAGGCGTTCGGGCGGGTGATGGCCGCGCTCGCCGGGGAGTCGGAGCTCATGGAGTCCTGCCGCGACCTGACCTGGTGGCGCGGGGCCGACCACGGCTGGCACATCGAGTGGCGCGACGGCCCCGGCGCGGCCGACATCGCCGCCGTCCTGGCCAGGCATGTCCGCGATCCGGGCTGCCCCGGCGCGCTGGTCACCCGCTCCGGTCCCGCCACGGCGGGTGACGCCACCCTGGACGTCATGGGCGTCCCGTTCGTCCTGCGCGCCGTCGACCCCGTGCACCGCGAGCGTTTCCGCGGCAGGGCCGGTCTGCGCCGCCTCGGCGAGGCGCTCGACACCACCCGCAGGACCACCTCCCGCCACCCCTGGGAGATCCTTCTCGGTGGCTGACGCCCCGGAGCGGCCGGGCCGCCGGCGTCGCCTCGCGAGGGCCACCGCCCGGGCGGCGGGCGAGGCTCGCTCATCCGGGCGGCGACCGGTACGGCGAACCGGCCGCGGGCGTCCGGGCGCCCGGCGAGAAAGGGGCGGACGGCGTCGCGGAGATCCCGGCCGCCCCCGGAAAGGCGCTGAGAAAGATCATGGAAACGGCTTGATCGAGCGGTCGTCAACCTTACCGTTATCAAGCGCTCGCTTGCTTTGTAAACTTGACGTGTTCGAGATGTTTCCCCAGGTCAGATACACTGCTGATAGCCACTAGCAAATGCGATCGGGGGATCAGTGGCTTTGGTGGAACGTAATTACACGCTTGACTTCGTCGCCGGGGACCGCCGGGATCGCGCCATTCTCCGGCACATGGTCCTCTCCCTTTTCGCGGGGATGCTGCTCGGGGGCGTCGGAGCGCTGCTGGCCTACGGGCCCGAGCTGCTGTACGCGCTTTACAATCCGTACGCCTACCTCCTGTTCGTCGTCGTCATGGGGCGGACGGCGGCCGGCTTCGGCTGGGCGGTCCTCTCCAGCATGCTGGCCGCGCTCGGCCCGATCCTCTCGCTGCTGGTCGCCACGATCTTCGAGAAGAACGCCTGGCTCCTGAGCCTCGGCGGCGACGGCGCCTCGATGAACCTCCTGATCGCGAACCTCGTCGCCGTCGGCGTCCTTTCCTACCTCGCCAAGCGCTACGACCGCTGGGGGGACATCGCGGCCGGGGGTGCGGCCGGGCTGGCCCTGTTCGACGGGATCGACAAGGCGATGCCCGGCGGGCCCGAGCACGTCTCCGGCTTCTGGCCGTGGGGCGTCGCGGTGGTGATCGCGATCGTGCTGGGGACGCTGATCTCGCTGGGACGCGGGTGCGACCGGGCCTGCTCCGCGCTGATCGCGCTGGTCCTCGGGGCCTCGTACTTCGTCTTCCTCACCGGGATCTGAGCCCTCACCGCCGGGCTCGGAAGCGGTCGACCACCGACAATCGGCTTGCGAGACTCGATAGCCTGTAGGGCATCGAACCTCGCCAACTAGGAGTAGCCGTGCTGCTGCGCATGTCGTCGCTGTTTCTTCGAACGCTGAGGGACGACCCGGCAGATGCGGAAGTCCCGAGCCACAAGCTGCTCGTCCGCGCCGGTTACGTCCGCCGTGTCGCGCCCGGCGTCTACTCCTGGCTGCCGCTCGGCAAGAGGGTCCTGGAGAACGTCACGCGCGTCGTGCGCGAGGAGATGGACCGCATGGGCGGCCAGGAGGTGCTCTTCCCCGCCCTGCTGCCCCGCGAGTACTACGAGGCGACCGGCCGCTGGACCGAGTACGGCGACACGCTCTTCCGCCTCAAGGACCGCAAGGGGGCCGACTACCTGCTCGGTCCCACCCACGAGGAGATGTTCACCGACATGGTCAAGGGGGAGTACGCCTCCTACAAGGACTATCCGGTGACCCTCTACCAGATCCAGACCAAGTATCGCGACGAGGCCCGTCCCCGGGCCGGCATCCTGCGCGGGCGCGAGTTCGTCATGAAGGACTCCTACTCCTTCGACCTCGACGACGACGGCCTCAAGCGCTCCTACGAGCGCCACCGCGAGACCTACATCAAGACCTTCGACCGGCTCGGCATCACGTACAAGATCTGCTTCGCCACGTCGGGCGCGATGGGCGGCTCGGCCTCCGAGGAGTTCCTCGCCCCCGCCGCCACCGGCGAGGACACCTTCGTGGCCTGCCACAACTGCGGCTACGCGGCCAACGCGGAGGCCGTCGTCACCACCGCGCCGGCCGCGATCACCGGCGAGCGGCCCGCGATGCGGGTGCTCGACACCCCCGACACCCCGACCATCGAGTCACTGGTCGACCACGTCAACGAGCACCACGGCCTCGGCGTCACCGCCGCCCAGACGCTCAAGAACATCGTGGTCAAGGTGACCGTCCCCGGCTCGGGCAAGACCGAGACCGTGATCATCGGCCTGCCCGGGGACCGCGAGGTCGACTTCAAGCGGCTGGAGGCCTCCCTCGCCCCCGGCGAGCCCGCCATCTTCGAGGCCGGGGACTTCGCGAAGCACCCCGGCCTGGTCCGCGGCTACATCGGTCCCCAGGTCCTCAAGGACCTCGGCATCCGCTACCTCGTCGACCCCCGTGTGGTCGACGGCAGCTCCTGGGTGACCGGCGCCAACGAGCCCGGCAAGCACGCCGCGGACGTCGTCGCCGGCCGTGACTTCGTCGCCGACGGCACCATCGAGGCCGCCGAGGTCCGCGCGGGCGACGCCTGCCCGGTCTGCGGCTCCGGCCTGTCCATCGACCGCGGCATCGAGATCGGCCACATCTTCCAGCTCGGCCGCAAGTACGCCGACGCCGCGAAGCTCGACGCCCTCGGCCCCGACGGCAAGCCGGTCCGCGTCACCATGGGCTCCTACGGCATCGGTGTCTCCCGGGCCGTGGCGGTGCTGGCCGAGCAGAGGCACGACGAGCTCGGGCTGGTCTGGCCCCGCGAGGTCGCCCCCGCCGACGTCCACGTCGTGGGCACCGGCAAGGACGGCCAGGTCGAGGCCGCCACCCGGATCGCCGAGGAGTTGGAGGGCCGCGGGCTGCGCGTCCTGGTGGACGACCGCCCCGGCGTCTCGCCGGGAGTGAAGTTCAAGGACGCGGAGCTGCTCGGCATGCCGACGATCCTGATCGTCGGCCGGGGGCTCACCCAGGGCGTCGCGGAGCTGCGCGACCGCGCCACCGGCGCCAAGGAGGAGATCCCGCTCGCCGAGGCCGTGGAGCGCGTCGTGGCGGCCTGCCGGGGATGACCCTCCGGCCGTCGCGACCCCGGCGACCCGCGGACGCCGGCGAGCGGTCCACCCCCGGGATCCGCCCCTGAAAGGCGGGTCACCCGGAACGCGAGAGAGCGGCCCGCCCCTTGGGAAAGGGGCGGGCCGCTCTTTCAGGTATATGGCCCCGCGTCAGTAGTGGTGGTGCCGGTGACGCCGGGAGCTCCGGCCGATCGCCTTGCCCACGTGGAACCCGCCCGGCAGGTTGACGGTCACGTACTTGCGGCCGTCAGGAGTTCTGCTGACGTGGAATCGGCGGTTGCCGAAGCTGTGGCCGACCCCTCGCGGGGACAGGTCGATCCTGAAGGGACCGACTTTGATCGACTTCCTGTATCCCCAGCCCATTGCCTTCTCCCCGGACTCCCCGAAATCTCGCGTCGTGTCATGAGAACGAGCGGCGTTCGCGAACGGTTCCCGGGTAATGCCCATCAGCGACGGCTGCCGTTACCGCTGAGCGTCTTGCGCCAGTGGAAACCGCCGGGAAGGTTGACGTTCAGAGTACGGCGCCCGTCGGCCGTCTTGGTGACCCTGAAGGCGCGGTTTCCCCAGCTGTGGCCCACTCCACTCCGCGAAAGGTTAAGACGGAACGGACCGAACTTCATGGATTTCCGGTATCCCCAGCCCATTGCTTCCTCCTCAGGCGTATTTCGCGAGATTCAGCTACCCGGCAGACGTGGTGCAAACATGTTTGAAAGCGGGTTCGAATCATGGCTCGCGAATCCGGGGCCTCCGGCCAGAGATCGTTTTCCACGCTGACCAGTCCGGTTCCGGCCTTTCGGCCGGGAGGCGGTCACCCGGGAAAAACGGCGGGAAACGTCACCGGGACGGGGTCACCGCGGGGGTGGCGGCGGGTTCGGGCGCCGTCCGGGGCGGCATGCCGGGAAAGGCCTCGATCTCGGGGCGCAGGCTGTAGGAGCGGACGGCGCATTCCTGCATGGCCAGCGCGGCCATCCTGCGCAGGGCCGGGTCCGGGTACGCCGCCAGCTCCAGGTAGGCGCCGGTCACCCCCCGCTCGACCAGCACGGCCAGCTCCACCGCCTGCGCCGCGCTCGACGGCGTGACCGGGAGCGCGTAGACCGCCTTCGGCTCGGCGGGCGTGCCGCCCGCGGCGATGGTCATGGTGCGGAGCTGGTCGCGGCGGGCGCGGTGGGCGTTGTAGGCGGTCGTCATCGCCACGCGGAGCCTGCCCGTGGTCCTGGCCGCGAGGACCCCGTAGGCGTACACGGCGGCGTGCTCGGCCGCCAGCGCCGCGCCGAGCCCCTGATCGGCCCTGACCCCGGTCCTCCGGCCGCCTCTCACAGCGACCTCGACAGGGCCACGGCGTGCGCGGCCTCACAGGCGCCGATGGAGGCGAGCAACTGGGCCAGCGGGGGCGAGACCCCCTCGATCTGGCGGGTGCGCAGCGCCGCCGCCCTGCGTTCCAGGTCCCGCAGGGTCCGTACCGAGGGGCCGCCGCCCTGGGCCGCGCTCCCGGAGGGCGAAGGAGTGGGCGCCGGGGTCGCGGACGTGGCGGCCGGAGCGGGCGGGAGACGGCGGCGGAGCTCGGCCAGATGGGCCTCGTGCCGCTGCCTGAAGGGCTCCAGCCGGGCCGAGGCCGCCGAGGCGTACAGGGCGACGGTCCGCTCCTTGCCCGCGATCAGCTCACGCAGGAGCAGGGTCTCGGGGTCGGGCGGCGCGGCCGCGGGAGGCACCCGCTCCTCGGCGGCGCATCCCGTGACCGTCACGGCCGCGACCCCGAGAGCGCCGCCCCGCAGCAGGGCGCGCCGGGAGACGGAACGCACGACGACCTCCGGTTCTGTGTCGGCAGCTGACGCACTTAGCATCGTACGGGCTTGGAATAATGGCACTCACCTCGCTTCTCGGACGGCTCCGCCACACCGAGTGGCGCTGTTTCCACGCCCTGGTGTGGATAGGCTGGTTAATCGCATGGGCGAGGTCCGCCCGGCTGAGATCGTGACAATGGGAGGTCGGCATGGGCAGCGCCACATCCCGCGACCGCCTGATAGAGCTTCTGGAACCTGTCGTCGGAGCCGAAGGGCTCGACTTGGAGGACGTCACGGTCACCCCCGCGGGCAAGCGGCGGCTGCTGCGTGTCGTGGTCGATCGTGACGGGGGCGTGAGCCTCGACGACGTCGCGGAGGTCAGCCACGCCGTCTCCGCGACGCTGGACGCCGACGAGGCGATGGGGGCCACCCCGTACGTGCTCGAGGTCTCCTCTCCGGGGGTCGACCGTCCCCTCACCGAGCCGCGCCACTGGCGCCGCGCGGTGAAGAGGCTGGTCAAGGCCGACCTGAGGGACGGCAGCGCCGTGGAGGGCCGGATCGTCGCCACCGACGAGACCGGCGTGGAGCTGGACGTCGACGGCGCGCCGCGCCGCATCGACTATGAGGACCTGACCCGAGGACGGGTGCAGGTGGAATTCCGCCGGCTCGACGACGCCGAAGACGACGGCGAAGACGGCGACGAGGGCTAAGGGGGAAGCCTCGTGGACATCGACATGAGCGTCCTGCGCAGCCTGGAGCGGGAGAAGGACATCTCCTTCGACCTGGTCGTCAAGGCGATCGAGGACGCGCTGCTGATCGCATATTTCCGGAGTGAGGGCGCGGCGGCCAAGGCGCGCGCCGAGCTCGACCGCAAGTCCGGGCACGTGACCATCTTCGCCGCCGAGCTCGACGACGAGAGCGGGGAGGTGCTCAGGGAGTTCGACGACACCCCGGGCAACTTCAGCCGCATCGCCGCGACCACCGCCAAGCAGGTCATCCTGCAGCAGCTGCGCGACGCCGAGGACGAGATCAACTTCGGTGAGTTCGCCAGCCGCGAGGGCGAGCTGGTGGCGGGAGTCATCCAGCAGGGCAAGGACCCGCGAGTGGTCCTGGTCGACCTGGGC
This sequence comes from Streptosporangium sp. G12, assembly GCF_052983175.1. Classification (NCBI taxonomy): domain Bacteria; kingdom Bacillati; phylum Actinomycetota; class Actinomycetes; order Streptosporangiales; family Streptosporangiaceae; genus Streptosporangium; species Streptosporangium sp. G12. The sequence continues at coordinate 132,072 of NZ_JBRIQO010000004.1, forward strand.
AAGATCGAGGCGGTGCTGCCGCACAGCGAGCAGGTCCCGGGCGAGGAGTACGTCCACGGCGACCGCATCCGCTGCTACGTGGTGCAGGTCAAGAAGGGCCACAAGGGCCCCTCGGTGACCCTGTCGCGCACCCACCCCGGCCTGGTGAAGAAGCTCTTCGCGCTGGAGGTGCCCGAGATCGCCGACGGCACGGTCGAGATCGCCGCCGTCGCCCGCGAGGCCGGTCACCGCACCAAGCTCGCGGTCAGGTCGCGGCGCCCGGGAGTGAACGCCAAGGGCGCCTGCATCGGCCCGATGGGCTCACGGGTACGCAACGTGATGACGGAGCTGCACGGCGAGAAGATCGACATCATCGACTGGTCGGAGGATCCCGCGGATTTCGTGGGGAATGCGCTGTCTCCGGCCCGCGTTTCCCACGTAGAGGTGATCGACTTCGACGGCCGCGCCGCGCGCGTGACCGTGCCGGACTACCAGCTCTCCCTCGCCATCGGCAAGGAGGGCCAGAACGCCCGGCTGGCGGCCCGCCTCACCGGCTGGCGGATCGACATCCGTCCCGACACCCAGCCGGGGGACGCGGCCGGTCCCGCAGATGCGCCCACACGGTAAGCTGGAATATGGTGGCCAGGCTGCCCCACTGAGAACATGTGTGGGGTGCCGGGTTCGCACGGTTTCCTCCGAGCTGCTCCGCCTGGTGGTGGTCGAGGGCGTTATCGTCCCTGACCTGCGAAGACGGCTCCAAGGTCGTGGTGCTTCACTGCATCCCACCTTGAGCTGTCTCGAACTCGCAGAGCGTCGCCGAGCGTTTCCGCGTGCTTTTCGCGTCGCGGAATCGCTCGACCTGTCGCGGCTGCGTGGCCACCTGGAAGAGCAACACGATGAAAGGATCGGGTGAAATGGTTACCGACTGTCATGTAGGACGCCGATTTGATGGGCTGGTCAGATAGCTATGAGCGCCTGATGAGCATGCGGCGATGAGTACGTCAACGTAACGACGGTCCGGCGGCACCGCCTCCCGGGCCGAGACAAGGGAGTGCAGTGGCGAAGGTCCGGGTATACGAGCTCGCCAAGGAGTTCGGTGTGGAGAGCAAGGTCGTCATGGCCAAGCTCCAGGAGATGGGCGAGTTCGTGCGTTCGGCGTCCTCGACTATCGAAGCACCGGTAGTCCGCAGGCTCACGGAAGCTTTGGGCGGCCCCAGTAAGGGCTCGTCCGACAGGGGCAGAGGCCCCAGGCCGCCTCAGGCGGCCCCTCGGCCGGGAGACGGCCAGCCCAACGGCGCCTCCACGGCGTCGACATCAATCCCCAAGCCGGGACCGGCCCCCAGGCCGGGTCCTCGTCCGGGTCCCGCACCGGCTCGTCCCGCGGCCCCCGCGCCGCAGGCGGCCCCGCCGGTCGTCCCCCCGGCTCCGCCGGTCCAGCCCCCGCAGCCGCCGCGTCAGCAGCCGCCGCAGGTGCAGGCCCCGCGGTTCGAGGCACCCCGCACCGACAGCGCGCGTCCGGCGGCCTCCGGCCCCGGTCCCAAGCCGGGTCCCAGGCCCGCTCCGCGTCCGGGTCCCGCCCAGCGCCCCGAGGCGCGTCCCGAGGGCGGTCGTCCGGCGGGCGGTCCGGGTGGAGCGCCTTCGGGCCCCAGGCCCGGTGCCGGTGCCCCCGGTGCCGGTGCGCCCAAGCCCGGTCCGCGTCCGGGCCCGCGTGGCCCGCGCCCCGGCAACAACCCGTTCTCGTCGAACGCCAGCGGCATGGGTCAGGCCCGTCCGCCGCGGGCCGGCGGCCCCGGTGGTCCCGGTGGCCCCGGCCGTGACGGCGGTCCCGGCGACAGGGGTCCGCGTCCCGGTCCCCGCGAGGACCGCGGTCCTCGTCAGGACCGCGACAACGCCGGTCCCCGTCCGCCCGGCGCACGTTCCGGCCCGCCCGGATCCGGTGGCCCGCGTCCGGGTCCCGGTGCCGGTGGCCCGCGTCCCGGCGGCGGTGCGGGCGGCCCCGGCGGCCCGCGTCCCGGCGGTCCGCGTCCCAGCCCGATGATGATGCCCCAGGGCCGGCCCGCCGGTCCCGGTGGCGGCGGTGGCGGCGCCGGCCGTCCCGGCGGCGGTGCGGGTGCCGGTCGTCCCGGTGGCGGCGCCGGCCGTCCCGGCGGTGGCGGCGGTCGTCCCGGTGGCGGCGGCGGTTTCGCCGGTCGCCCGGGTGGCGGTGGCGGCGCAGGCCGTCCCGGCACCGGAACCGGTGGTCCCGGTGGCGGCGGCGGCGGTTTCGCCGGCCGTCCCGGCGGCGGTGGCCGTGGTCGCGGTGGAGGCACCGCGGGCGCGTTCGGCCGTCCCGGAGGACGCCCGACCCGCGGTCGCAAGTCCAAGCGCCAGCGGCGCCAGGAGTTCGACAACATGCAGGCCCCGGCGATCGGCGGCGTGCAGGCCCCCCGCGGCAACGGGCAGACGATCCGCCTGTCGCGCGGCGCCTCCCTGTCGGACTTCGCCGACAAGATCGGCGCGATCCCGGCGTCCCTGGTGCAGATCATGCTGCACCTGGGCGAGATGGTGACCGCCACGCAGTCGGTCAACGAGGAGACGCTCCAGCTTCTGGCCGCCGAGCTCGACTACAACCTGCTTGTGGTCAGCCCGGAGGAGGAGGACCGCGAGCTCCTGGAGACCTTCGACATCGAGTTCGGCGAGGACGAGGGCGACGAGTCCGACCTGGTCGCGCGTCCGCCGGTGGTGACCGTGATGGGTCACGTCGACCACGGTAAGACCAAGCTGCTCGACGCCATCCGCAACACCAACGAGGTGGCGCGGGAGGCCGGTGGCATCACCCAGCACATCGGTGCCTACCAGATCGCCACCGTGCACGAGGGCGAAGACCGGAAGATCACCTTCATCGACACCCCGGGTCACGAGGCGTTCACCGCCATGCGTGCCCGAGGCGCCAAGGTGACCGACATCGCCGTCCTGGTCGTCGCGGCCGACGACGGTGTGAAGCCGCAGACCGTCGAGGCGCTCAACCACGCCCAGGCGGCCGACGTGCCGATCGTCGTCGCGGTCAACAAGGTCGACAAGGAGGGCGCGGACCCGGGCAAGGTGCGGGCCCAGCTCACCGAGTACGGCCTGGTCGCCGAGGAGTACGGCGGCACCACGATGTTCGTCGACATCTCCGCCAAGAACGGGATCGGCATCGAGCAGCTGCTCGAGGCCATCCTGCTCACCGCGGACGCCGAGCTCGACCTGCGGGCCAACGCCACGATGGACGCCCAGGGCGTCGCCATCGAGGCGCACCTCGACAAGGGCCGCGGCCCGGTCGCGACCGTGCTGGTCCAGCGCGGCACGCTCCGCGTCGGCGACTCGATCGTCTGTGGCGAGGCCTTCGGCCGCGTCCGGGCGATGCTCGACGACAAGGGCGAGGCGATCCCGGAGGCCGACCCGTCCCGTCCGGTGCAGGTCCTGGGTCTGACCGCGACGCCGGGAGCCGGTGACAACTTCATCGTCGTCACCGACGACCGGATGGCGCGCCAGATCGCCCAGCAGCGCGCCGCGCGCAAGCGCATCGCGGACATGGCCAAGTCCGGCCGTCGCCGCACCCTCGAAGAGCTCTTCAGCGAGATGGAGAAGGGCCAGGTCGACGAGCTCAAGCTCATCATCAAGGGTGACGTCTCCGGTTCCGTCGAGGCCCTGGAGGACGCGCTGCTCAAGATCGACGTCGGCGACGAGGTGCGCCTGCGGGTGCTCCACCGCGCCGTCGGTGCGATCACCGAGTACGACGTCAACCTGGCGGTCGCCGACGACAACGCCGTCATCATCGGCTTCAACGTGCGTCCCGAGGTCAGGGCGCGCGACCTGGCCGAGCGCGAGGGCGTCGACATCCGCTACTACTCGGTCATCTACCAGGCGATCGAGGAGATCGAGGCGGCCCTCAAGGGCATGCTCAAGCCGGAGTTCGAAGAGGTCCAGATGGGCACCGCCGAAGTCCGCGAGGTCTTCAAGGTGCCGAAGATCGGCAACATCGCCGGTGCTCTGGTCCGCTCGGGCACGATCGTCCGCAACAGCAAGGCCCGGATCATCCGCGGCGGGGTCGTCATCTCCGACAACCTCACCGTCTCCTCGCTGCGCCGTTTCAAGGACGACGCGACCGAGGTCCGTGAAGGGTTCGAGTGCGGTATCGGTGTCGGCTACAGCGACATCAAGATCGATGACGTCATCGAGACCTTCGAGATGCGGGAGAAGCCGCGAGCCTGATGCCTCGACAGGCGAAGGAACCGTTCCGCCGGCCGCGCCCCCTCGGGTGCGCGGCCGGCGGGCGGGGCCCGCGCCCCGTGGCACGGTGCCGACCGTGGCGAGTGACCCACTATGTATGTAGGTGCCCTGACATTGGACATCCTGCTCGGCGACGTCCACTCGCTGAAGCAGAAGCGCTCGGTGGTGCGTCCCATCGTCGCCGAGGTGCAGCGACGGTTCCCGGGTGTGGCCGTCGCGGAGACCGGCCATCTTGATCTGCATCGCCGTACCGAGATCGGGATCGCGGTCGTCTCCTCCACCGCCGCCAACTGCGGCGCGGTGCTGGACGACTGCGAGCGACTGATCGCCTTCCACCCGGAGATCGAGCTGCTGTCCGCCAGGCACCGGCTCTACAACGAGGACGAGGACTAGATACGGAGACGGCCGGTCGGCGGAAGCACCCCTACCGCCACCGGCCCTCCCCGTGAGAAGGGGGGAGCTATGGACGCCGCACGCGCACGCAAGATCGCCGATCGGATCCAGCAGATCGTGGCGGAGATGCTGGAGCGCCGCATCAAGGACCCCAGGCTGGGGTTCGTGACCGTGACGGACACGCGCATCACCAACGACCTGGGCGAGGCCACGGTGTTCTACACCGTGTTCGGCTCCGAGGCCGAGCGGGCCGACTCCGCCGTGGCCCTGGAGAGCGCCAAGGGGCTCATCCGCTCGGAGGTGGGCCGCCAGACGGGCCTGCGCCACACCCCGACGCTGACGTTCACCCACGACCCGCTTCCCGACACCGCCCGCCACCTGGAGGACCTGCTCGCCGAGGCGAAGGCCAGGGACGTGGAGATTGCCAAGCGGGCCGAGGGAGCCTCGCACGCCGGGGACGCCGACCCCTACCGCAAGCCCGAGGACCGGGAAGACGGCGACGACTCCGGGGACGAAGAAGACGAATCCTCGGAACGCGCGGGACACTCCGCGACGTGACGCCCGACCTGCGTGACGACGACTCGGCGGGCCCGGTGTCCGGTCAAGACTGGGCCCGGGCCGTCGAGCTCATCTCCGCCGCGGACGAGATCGCGCTGGCCTGCCACGTCTCGCCCGACGGCGACGCGCTCGGCTCCATGCTGGGCGTCGGGCTCGCGCTGCGCGCGGCGGGCAAGCGGGTCACCGCCTCCTTCGGCGACCGGCGCTTCACGGTGCCCAGGCTGCTGCGCTTCCTGCCGGGGCAGGATCTGCTCGCCGATCCCGCGCACTACCCGGCCGCGCCCGAGGTGATGGTCACCTTCGACGTTCCCGCCGTCGGGCGCCTCGGCGTGCTGACCGGCAACACGGCCAAGGCACACGAGCTGGTCGTGCTGGACCACCACCCGTCCAACACCGGGTTCGGCACCCTCAACCTGGTCGACCCCGGCGCCGCGGCCACCGCCGTGCTCGCCGAGGAGCTGATCCACCGGCTCGGCCTGCCGGTCGACAAGGACATCGCGACCTGCCTGTACGTCGGGCTCGTCACCGACACCGGCTCCTTCAGGCACTCCTCCACCACTCCTGACACGCACGCCATGGCCGCCCGGCTGCTGGAGACCGGGCTCGACCCCGAGAAGATCGCCCGTGAGCTGTGGGACCGTTCCCCGTTCGGCTACCTGAAGGTGCTCGGCGCCGTGCTCGACAGGGTGCGGCTGGAGCCCGAGGTGGGCGGCGGCCTGGTCTGGACGTTCGTCACCCGCGCCGACCGCGCCGCGTACGGGCTGCCGTACGACGAGATCGAGGGGATCATCGACGTGATCCGGCGCACCGACCAGGCGGACGTCGCCACCATCCTCAAGGAGGACGACGAAGGCGTCTGGCAGGTCTCCATGCGCTCCAAGGGCGGGGTGGACGTCTCGCGCGTCAGCGCCGCGCTGGGGGGCGGGGGGCACGCCAAGGCGGCGGGTTTCACCTCCCACCAGCCCGTCGAGGAGACGATCGCGAGTCTCCGGGCCCTGCTGTAAAACCCTTCCCGGCACGCCTGTAAGGACCGAAATGAGTACGGCTCGCGCCAAGCGCACCCCGCCGCCGAGCGGGCTGATCATCGTCGACAAGCCCGCCGAGTGGACCTCGCACGACGTCGTGGCCAAGCTCCGCGGCATCGCGGGCACCCGCAAGGTCGGCCACGCCGGCACCCTCGACCCGATGGCCACCGGCGTGCTGGTGGTCGGCGTCGAGAAGGCCACCCGCCTGCTCGGCCACCTCGCGCTCACCGAGAAGGGCTACGACGCCACGATCCGCCTCGGCCAGATCACCAACACCGACGACGCCGAGGGCGAGATCATCGCCACCGCGTCGGCGGCACAGGTCGCCGAGGAGGAGATCAGGAAGGGTGTCGCCACGCTGACCGGCCCGATCATGCAGATCCCGCCGCAGGTCAGCGCCATCAAGGTGAACGGCGAGCGGGCCTACAAGCGGGCCAGGGCGGGCGAGGAGGTCGAGCTCAAGGCTCGCCCGGTGACCGTGTCGGGCTTCGAGATCACCGCCGTACGCCGGCACGGCGACCTCGTCGACGTCGACGCCTCGGTGTCCTGTTCCAGCGGCACCTACATCCGCGCGCTCGCCCGCGACCTGGGCGCCGGCCTGGGGGTCGGCGGCCACCTGACCGCCCTGCGCCGTACCCGGGTGGGCCCCTACGACCTGTCGGCGGCCCACACCCTGGAGCGGCTCGCCGCCGAGTGCGTGATCCTGCCGATGGCCGACGCGGTCGCGGCGGCCTTTCCCCGCCGGGACGTGACCGCCGAGGAGGCGGCCTCCGTCGCGCACGGCGGGCGGTTGCCCGCGCTGGGCCTGGGAAGCGGGCCGATCGGGGTGTTCGGCCCCGACGGAACCCTGGTGGCGCTGGTCGAGGAGCACGGCCAGATCGCCAAGTCCCTGGCGGTCTTCGTCTCCTGACGGGCTGCCTGTCATCGCCTGTCCGGTTCGTCCTGCAAAGTCCACGGAAAGTCCGTCGGAAGTCCGTTGAAAGTCCTCCGACGTTCTTCGACGTTCTCCGAGGTCCCGCGTGGCCGGCGGCGGGTCGCGGCCAAGGGGCTCCCCGATTGGGGAGAAGGACTCGGAGCATGGCAGTCTTTAGGGGTTCATCCGCTACGAGGGAAGAGGCTGCGGTGCGAGGCTGGCACGGATTGGACGACGTGCCCGAAGACTGGGGCAGGTCCGTCATCACCATCGGCGTCTTCGACGGCGTTCATCGCGGGCACCAGCAGATGGTGACCCGTGCCGTCGCGATGGCCGCGCGTCTCGGGGTGTCCTCGGTGGTGGTGACCTTCGACCCGCATCCGGAGGAGGTCGTGCGGCCCGGCACGCACCCGCCGAGGCTGACGACGGCCAGGCACCGCACCGAACTCCTCGCGGGGCTGGGCGTCGACGCGGTGTGCGTCCTGCCGTTCACGCTGGAGTTCTCCCGGATGAGCCCGGACGAGTTCGTGCAGACCGTGCTCGTCGACCGGTTGCACGCCGCCGGGGTCGTGGTGGGGGAGAACTTCCGCTTCGGGCACAAGGCCTCCGGTGACGTGGAGACGCTGCGCACCCTCGGGGAGAAGTACGACTTCGTGGCCGAGGCGGTCCCGCTGGTCAGTGAGGGGGAGACGATCTCCTCCACCCGGATCCGCGAGCAGATCGCCGCCGGGGACATGGAGGCGGTCACGCGGACGCTCGGCCGCCCCCACCGGGTCGAGGGCGTGGTGGTCCGCGGTTACCAGCGCGGCCGGCAACTCGGTTTCCCGACGGCGAACCTGGAGTCGCCGGAGTTCACCGCGATCCCCGCCGACGGCGTCTACGCCGGCTGGCTGCAGGGGGTCTCGACCGGAAACCTGCCCGCCGTCTACGGCGGCGAGCGCTGGCCGGCGGCGATCTCGGTGGGCACCAACCCGACCTTCGAGGGCGTGCCCCGCACGGTCGAGGCGTACGCGCTCGACCGCGACGACCTCGATCTCTACGGCGCGCACGTGGCCGTGGACTTCGGGCCGAGGTTGCGGGGCAACACCAGGTTCGACTCGATCGAGGCGCTCGTCGCGCAGATCCACGCCGACGTGGACGAGGTGCGGCGCTTGACGAGCTGACCTTTCCCGCCTGCCACCGCCTGCTCCCGTCCTGCTCCTGTCCGGTCCCGCTCTCCCGGTCCCGCCGGGGTTTCCTGACAGGGCTCGCCGGTGCTTTCGTACGATGTGCGAGGGCACTGAAGCCGGTGGTAACCTGGCATGTCAGCTCTGTAACCGGCGATCGATGATCCCGGTGCTGATCTCGCCACGGCGACTGTAGGCACGCACGGTCGTTCGGGGAGCCGGAATTGCGCGTGCCCGCAGAGGTTCAAGGAGAAAAGTGTCGCTCGACACCGCAGCAAAGAAGCAGATCATCGGTGACTACGCCAAGGGTGAGACCGACACCGGTTCCCCCGAGGTGCAGATCGCGCTGCTCAGCAAGCGCATCAGCGAGCTCACCGAGCACCTGAAGGTGCACAAGCACGACCACCACAGCCGTCGTGGCCTGCTGCTGCTCGTCGGCCGCCGTCGCCGGCTGCTGAAGTACCTGCAGAGCAAGGACATCGCGCGCTACCGCTCGCTCATCGAGCGGCTCGGCCTGCGCCGATAGTGTTGTGAGGGGGTGGCGTTCGCGCCGCTCCCTCATATCTCATACGGGGTGGTGTCGGCGCGTCGCGCCACGAAGACGCCGCCCCGGTGAGCAAACTGAATAGCCGAGACAGTGCCCCGCGTCCGCAAGCAAGCGCGCCCCACGGCGTCGGAGGGCCGGTCCTCGGTAGTGGCCCCCGGTCATCATGGCACAAGCCATACGGAACCGGGCGCTTCGATCGAAGACCGGCGCTGCACCTACGGGGAGCCGGCAACATGACGAACCAGGCGCGACACGTGCGTCTGGCCGGACGCGGGCGACCGAAACAAGGAGGTCCCCCGTGGAGGGTGTCCACAGCAGCGAAGCCGTTATCGACAACGGCTCATTCGGCACGCGTACCATCCGGTTCGAGACCGGGCGGCTCGCGCGCCAGGCGGCGGGTTCCGCCGTCGTCTATCTCGACGACGACACGATGGTCCTCTCCGCGACCACCGCGTCCAAGAATCCCAAGGAGAACCTCGACTTCTTCCCCCTCACGGTGGACGTCGAGGAGCGAATGTACGCCGCGGGCCGCATCCCCGGCTCGTTCTTCCGGCGTGAGGGCCGTCCCTCCGAGGACGCCATCCTCACCTGCCGCCTGATCGACCGGCCGCTGCGCCCCTCGTTCGTCAAGGGTCTGCGCAACGAGATCCAGGTCGTCGCCACCATCATGGCGCTGCACCCCGAGCACCTGTACGACGTCGTGGCGATCAATGCCGCGTCCCTGTCCACCCAGCTCGCCGGGCTGCCGTTCTCCGGTCCGATCGGCGGCGTCCGCGTCGCGCTGATCGAGGGCCAGTGGGTCGCCTTCCCGACCAACACCGAGCTGGCCAGTGCCACCTTCGACATGGTGGTCGCGGGCCGCGTCCTGGACGACGGCGACGTCGCGATCATGATGGTCGAGGCCGAGTCCACCCGCGACACGCTCAAGCTGGTCGCCGAGGGTGCCGTGGCGCCGACCGAGGAGACCGTGGCCCAGGGCCTCGAGGCCGCCAAGCCGTTCATCAAGGTGCTGTGCGAGGCGCAGGCCAAGGTCGCGAAGGTCGCCGCCAAGGAGACCGCCGAGTACCCCCTGTTCCTCGACTACCAGGACGACGTCCTGGAGGCCGTGACCGGCGCGGTGCGCAGCGAGCTCGCCGCCGCGCTCACCATCGCCGGCAAGCAGGAGCGCGAGACCGAGCTCGACCGGGTCAAGGCCCTGGTGCTGGAGAAGGTCGGCCCCGACTTCGAGGGCCGCGAGAAGGAGATCGGCGCCGCGTTCCGGTCGCTGACCAAGAAGCTCATGCGCGAGCGCGTCATCGCCGAGGGCGTCCGCATCGACGGCCGCGGCGTCAAGGACATCCGGCAGCTCAGCGCCGAGGTCCACATCGTGCCCCGCGTGCACGGCTCGGCCCTGTTCGAGCGCGGCGAGACCCAGATCCTGGGCATCACCACGCTCAACATGCTCCGCATGGAGCAGATGATCGACACGCTCAACCCCGAGCGCACCAAGCGCTACATGCACAACTACAACTTCCCGCCCTACTCCACCGGTGAGACCGGCCGGGTGGGCTCGCCCAAGCGGCGCGAGATCGGTCACGGCGCGCTCGCCGAGCGGGCGCTCCTGCCGGTGCTGCCGGCGCGCGAGGAGTTCCCGTACGCGATCCGCCAGGTCTCCGAGGCGCTGAGCTCCAACGGCTCGACCTCCATGGGGTCGGTCTGCGCCTCGACGATGGCGCTGCTCGACGCGGGCGTCCCGCTGAAGGGCATCGTCGCGGGCATCGCGATGGGCCTCATCAACGAGGGCGACCAGTACGTCACGCTGACCGACATCCTCGGTGCCGAGGACGCCATGGGCGACATGGACTTCAAGGTCGCCGGCACCAAGGACGTCATCACCGCCCTCCAGCTCGACACCAAGCTGGACGGCATCCCGGCCTCCGTGCTGTCGGCCGCGCTGCGGCAGGCCAAGGGCGCCCGCCTGGCGATCATCGACGTGATGCAGGAGGCCATCGACTCCCCGGCGGAGATGAACGCGACGGCCCCGCGCATCATCACGATCAAGATCCCGGTGGACAAGATCGGAGAGGTCATCGGCCCGAAGGGCAAGATGATCAACCAGATCCAGGACGACACCGGCGCCGAGATCACCCTGGAAGACGACGGAACCATCTACATCGGCGCCACCGACGGCCCGTCCGCCGAGGCGGCCAGGTCGGCGATCAACGCCATCGCGAACCCGCACATGCCGGAGGTCGGCGAGCGCTACCTGGGCACGGTCGTCAAGATCGCCGCCTTCGGTGCCTTCATCTCCCTCATGCCGGGCAAGGACGGCCTCCTGCACGTCTCCCAGATCCGCAAGCTGCACGGCGGCAAGCGCATCGAGAACGTCGAGGACGTCATGAACGTCGGCGAGAAGGTCCAGGTGGAGATCGCCGAGATCGACTCGCGCGGCAAGCTCTCCCTGGTGCCCGTCGAGGTCATCGAGAAGGAGGCCGCGGCCAGGGCCGAGTCCGGTGACGCCGAGCCGTCGTCGGCCCCGGACGCCGAGGCGTCCGCCGCCGCCGACGAGCGGCCCCGCGAGGAGCGGCCCCGCCGCACCCGCACCCGCAGCAGCAACGGCGGTGGCGGTGGCGGCAACCGTGGTGGTGGCGGAGGGGAAGACCGCAACTCGTGATCACCACCACTCTGCACCCCGGCAAGGACGGCGCCGGGGTCGTGAAGCGCACCGTCCTTCCCGGTGGGCTCCGGGTGGTGACCGAGTCCATGCCGACCGTGCGTTCCGTCGCGGTCGGCATGTGGGTCGGCATCGGATCGAGAGACGAGTCCCCCCAGCACATGGGCTCCTCCCACTTCCTCGAGCACCTGCTGTTCAAGGGCACGCCCACGCGGGACGCCCTGGAGATCTCCGCGGCCATCGAGGGCATCGGCGGCGAGATCAACGCGTTCACCGCCAAGGAGTACACCTGCTACTACGCGCGGGTCCTCGACGAGGACCTGCGGGTGGCGATCGACGTGCTCGCCGACGTGGTGACCTCCTCGCTCATCAGCGAGGAGGACGTCGAGGCCGAGCGTGGCGTGATCCTGGAGGAGATCGCCATGCACGACGACGATCCCTCGGACGTGGTGCACGAGCAGTTCTCCGCCGAGCTGTACGGTGACACGCCGGTCGGCAGGCCGATCCTCGGCACGGTCGACTCGATCACCGCGGTCACCCGCGACCGGATCGCCGAGTACTACCGGCGCTACTACCTGCCCACCCACACCGTGGTGTCGGTGGCGGGCAACGTCGATCACGAGCGGGTCGTGGCCCTGGTCGCCGCGGCCTACGAGCGGGCCGGGGCCCTGGGCGGGGACGCCTCGCCGGTGCCCCCGCGCGTGTCGGGTCCCGGCGTCGAGCTCCGCTCCGGCACGCGGGTGGTGCACCGGCCGACCGAGCAGGCCAACCTGGTCCTCGGCACGACGGCGCTGACCCGCACCGACGAGCGCCGCTTCGCGCTCGGCGTGCTCAACGCGGCGCTGGGCGGCGGCATGTCCTCACGGCTGTTCCAGGAGATCAGGGAGAAGAGGGGCCTGGCCTACTCGGCCTACTCCTACACCTCCGCCCTCGCCGACACCGGCCAGTTCGGCATCTACGTCGGCTGCCTGCCGTCGAAGATCGACGACGTGCTGAAGATCTGCCGCGAGGAGGTGCTCCGCGTGGTCGCCGACGGCATCACCGAGGAGGAGATCGTCCGCGGCAAGGGCCAGATGCGCGGCGGTCTCGTGCTCGGCCTGGAGGACACCGGTTCCCGGATGTCCAGGATCGGCAAGGGCGAGCTGGTCTTCGACGAGCTGCTCTCGGTCGACGACCTGCTCGCCAGGATCGACGCGGTGACCCCGGAGCAGATCGCCGAGGTCGCCTCGGAGGTCCTCACCCGCCCGATGACCCTCGCGGTCATCGGCCCCTACGAGGAGGACAGGGACTTCAGCGCGGCCGTCACCGGCTGACGGTTCCCTCACAGCTCCCTGTACGAGCGGCCCCGGCGTTCCGCGCCGGGGCCGTCCGTCGTCCCGGGGTCTTCGGTATAGCCTTGGGCCCGTGATCAGGGTTGGAGTTCTCGGCGCCCGAGGGCGCGTCGGTGTCGAAGTGTGCAGGGCCGTCGAGGCGGCGGACGATCTGGAGCTGGTCGCGGCCGTCGACCAGGGTGACCCGATCGAGGGGCTGGAAGGCGCCGAGGTGGTGGTCGACTTCACCCACCCCGACGTCGTCATGGGCAACCTCGAATGGTGCGTCTCCCACGGCATCCACCCGGTGGTCGGCACCACCGGCTTCGACGCGGGACGGCTGGCGACCGTCAGGGGCTGGCTGGACGCCAACCCCGGGGTCAACGCGCTGATCGCCCCCAACTTCGGCATCGCGGCCGTGCTCATGATGCACTTCGCCCAGCAGGCGGCCCGCTACTTCGCGTCGGCCGAGATCGTCGAGCTGCACCACCCCAACAAGGCCGACGCGCCCTCGGGCACCGCCCGCCGCACGGCCGAGCTGGTCGCCGAGGCCCGGCGCAAGGCGGGTTCTGCGCCGATGCCGGACGCCACCAGCACGGAGCTCGACGGGGCGCGCGGCGCCGACGTCGACGGGGTCCGCGTGCACGCGGTCCGGCTGGCCGGGCTCATCGCCCACCAGGAGGTCATCCTGGGCGGCGACGGCGAGATCCTCACCATCCGCCACGACACCATGAACCGCTCGTCGTTCACCCCGGGCGTGTTGCTGGGCGTGCGCCGGGTGCGCGAGCTCCCCGGCCTCACCGTCGGCCTGGAGCATCTTCTCGACCTCTAGCGCGTGACCCGCCGGGCCCGCCGGTTCCGCCGTCTCCGGAACCCCGGGCCTTGCGCCGCTCGACCATGACACCTTCCGAGCTCGCCTGCCCGCTCTGTCACGGCACCGCGTTCCAGCAGGAGCAGGGCAGGCTCGACAGCCGCTGGGGTATCACGTCGCACCGGTTAACCCTGATGATCTGCGAACGGTGCCGCTATATCCTCCACTTCTATGACAAGCACTCCATCTTCGACTTCGACTGAGGTCCGCTGGGCGCGGCCGGAGGAGCTGGCCGGGCTGGTGGCGGTGGAGTTGGCGGCCGACGGGGTCTTCGCCCAGGTGGGGATCACCTTCCCGCCGGGGACCACGATGGTCGAGGAGGCCGGCGACCCCTCCCGGGTGCTCGTGGCCGGCGACCCGCCGATCGGGTTCGCCCTGTTCGGCCTGGTCGACGGGCAGGTCCACCTCGACCAGCTCGCCGTCCACCCCGACCACGGGCGCAGGGGGGCCGGTGGGCGCCTGCTGGAGGCCGTCTGCGAGCACGCGGCCTCGACCGGTTTCGCCGCCGTGACGCTGACGACCTACCGCGACGTGTCCTGGAACGCGCCCTGGTACGCCCGGCGCGGCTTCTCCGTGCTCGATCCGGCGGAGTGGGGGCCGGAGCTGGCCGAGCTGGTGCGCCACGAGCGCGAGCTGGGCATCGAGATCGTCCCCCGCGTCGTGATGCGCCGCATCCTGTGACGGGGCCGGTTCAGCGGGCCGTGAAGCCGGGCTTCGGCAGGGCCGGGTGGAGGGGCCTCGGGGGCCTCGGCGGGGCCGGCGAGCCGGTCCTTCGCGGGCTCAGAGGGCCAGGCCGATGGTGAGCAGCAGGCCGTACACGAGCTGGAAGCGGCCCGTCTGCTGGAGCGTGGCGATGAGCACGGAGCCGGTCGCGCCCGCCCGTACGGCCTTCACCGGGGCGACGGCGAGCGGGGCGGCGAGCAGCGCCAGGGCCGCGAACGGCCGCCACGGCGCCAGCGCGGGCGCGATCACCAGGGGCAGCAGCAGGCACAGGGTGTAGAGGACCCGGGTGCCGCGGTCACCGAGCACCACGGCCATGGTGCGCTTGCCCGCGGGCCCGTCGGTCACGATGTCGCGCAGGTTGTTGACCACGAGCATCGCGCAGGCCAGCAGGCCCGCCGGGACGGCCGCCGCCACCGCGAGCCAGGGCAGGTACTCGAGCTGGACGTACGTGGTGCCCGCCACCGCCACCAGGCCGAAGAACACGAAGACCGAGACCTCGCCGAGCGCCCGGTAGCCGTACGGGCTGGAGCCGCCGGTGTAGAACCAGGCCGCGGCGATCGCCAGCGCGCCGACCAGCAGCAGCCACCACGCCCCGGTGGCCACGACGAGCACCAGCCCGGCCACCGCGGCGGCCAGGAAGCAGGCGAGGGCCGCGGTGAGGACCTGGCGGGGCGAGGCGGCGCGGGAGCCGACCAGGCGCATCGGGCCGACCCGGTCGGAGTCGGTGCCGCGCACCCCGTCGCTGTAGTCGTTGGCGTAGTTGACGCCCACCTGGAGGGCGAGGGCCACGAACAGGGCCAGCAGGGCCCGCCACCACACCCCTCCGGAGTGCCCGATCGCGACTCCGGTGCCTATGGCGACGGGGACGACGGCGGCGGGAAGGGTGCGCGGACGTGCTCCGGCGATCCACTGGCTCGGGGTGGCCATGGGCGTGCGAGGTTCCTCTCCGGCTCTAGCTGATGTCGGTCGCCAGGCGGATCATCCGCACCGTACGGCCCATGTCGATGACCCGCTCGGCCCCGTCGGCGCCCCACCCGGCGGACTCCAGGAAGCCGAGCACCGCGTAGTTGTCGGCGAAGACCCAGGTCACGATGGTGTGGTAACCGTCGTCACGGAGGTAGTCGACCGTGGCGTTCAGCAGCCTGCTGCCGTGGCCGCGCCGGACGTGGTCGGGGTCGATCAGGAAGGTGAGCATCTCCCCGGCGGTGGTCGGGTCGAGGTCGGGATCCTCCGCCGGGGCGTGTGAGGCCAGACCGGCGACCTTCTCCGCGCCCTGCAGCGCGGCCATGGCCTCGATGCCGCCGGGACCGAGCGCCGGGAAGGCGTCGGTGTCGAGGACGACCTGCTCCACGGCCACCAGCACGCGGTGCCGGCGGCTGGGCGGCGAGGTGATCGCGTCCTCCCACTGCTGGCGCCACATCTTCTCGGCCGCCGGGCCGGTCATCTGCTCCAGCGGTCCTTCGGGAAGGAAGTCCCGGTAGCCGTACTTCCACGCGCGGATCTGGGTGCCCGTCACCGCGGCGACATCCTCGTGCCGAGCCGCCCGCACGCCTACGTCTGCCATCTCGGCCCGCTCCTTCTCTGCCGTCTGCCGTCGCCTCGAAACGCGCTGTCTCGTGGATCTCGTGCCACGCGAGCGGGCATCAGGCGGGTGGATCCGTGAGGCAGGCTCTTACACCGTATCGGGGAATCCGACTCAGAGATGACGTGAACCCGGCTCCGTCTGCCGTCGGGCCCGATATGCCCTTGTCTTCGTGCGGTTGCCGCAGACCCTCATGGAACACCACGAGCGTGAACGATTCTTGGACGAGTCGACGAACGCCCACTGGCAGGTGCTCTCGGTGCAGACCTTCAGACGGGGCCACATCCCGCCGGAGTGGGCGCCCATCACGGCGGCGACGATCCCGGCCAGGCCGCCGGGCACCCCCGTCGCGACCGGTTCGAGCACCGGCCCACCGGCGGTCAGGGCGACGCGCAGCGGGAGGGCGCCGAAGGGCCGCGACGGCCCGGGGTCGTGATCACCGCCGCCGGGGCGGTCGTGGTTGTGGCGGAGGGCCTCGCGGAGGGTCTCGCGGAGCTCGACGGCCGTCGCCAGATCGGTATCGGTGGCCGTGTCTCCCGGGCCGATCAGGCCTCGTCCGGCCAGCCAGGCGGTCAGCGCGGCCGGGGAGGGGATCGAGTCGGTCTCCTCCTCGACGTCGTACGTGTTCACGAAGTCGATCACCAGCTCGGAGGGATCGTCCATGTCGTCGCTTACCTCCTCCCTGTTCGCAACCACTGTACGCCATTAGGGGGTTGTGTTCCCTGCGACACCTCCATAGGGTCATAGATGGTGTTTTGAGGAGGTCGTCATGTGGTACCTGGCCTATCTCGCGTTCAAGGAGACCGGCCGGCGCGCGTCGTACCGGAGGAGAGACCATGATCATGAGGGTGTGGAGAGGCCGGACCAGCGCCGAGGACGCCGCCGGTGAGGGTGCTCCCGGTCAGAGGGTGTCCAGGGCCGTCGCCAGCCTGCGTACGCCCTCGACCAGCTCGGCCGTGTGGACGGCCGCCGAGTGGGTCACCCTGATGCGCGGGCCCGGCGGCTCGGCGGGGTAGTAGATGCGCCCGGGACTCACCAGGGCGCCCGCCCTCCTGGCGGTCTCCACCACGGTCTCCTCGTCCCGGTCCTCGGGGAGCCGTACCCACACGTGCAGACCGCCACGGGGGACGAGGTGGATCCCGGCGCCGGGCATCCGGGCGGTCAGGGCGGCGGCGAGGGTGTCCCTGCGAAGCGCCAGCTCGGTGCCCAGGGTGGCCAGGTGGCGACGCCAGGCGGGCGAGCCGACGAACTCCAGCGCCGTCTCCTGGAGCGGCCTGGCCACGAAGAACGACTCCACGAGCTGGTTCGCCCGGAGGCGCCGGGCGGCGGGGCCCCGGGCGACGACCCCGGCGACCCGCAGGCTCGGCGACAGGACCTTGGTCAGGGAGTTGATGTGCACGACCGTGCCGTGGGCGTCCAGCGCGACCAGCGGCGGCGGTACGGGGGAGGTGGTGAAGTAGCGGGCGTAGTCGTCCTCGATCACGAACGCCCCGGCGGCGCGGGCGATCGCCAGCACCTGCTCGCGGCGCTCCGGGGGCAGGGTCGCGCCGGTGGGGTTGTGCAGGGTCGGCTGGCACAGGAAGACCCGCGCGCCGGTCACGGCGAACGCCTCCGCGAGGAGCTCGGGCCGCACCCCGTCGCGGTCGACGGGCACGGCCGTCGCGCGGAGCCCGGCGGCCCGCGCCGCCGCGAGCGCGCCCGGGTAGGTGGGGGTCTCGACGAGGACGGGGGTGCCGGGGGCGGCGAGGGCGCGGAAGGCGTGGATGAGCGCCGCCTGCCCGCCGCTGACGATGAGCACGTCCGAGGGGGTGACGTCGCCGCCCAGCTCCTGGGCGAACCACCTGCGCAGCTCGGAGAGACCGGCCAGCGGCGGCATCGCCCAGACGTCGGGGCGGCGCAGCGCCCGGGAGGCGGCGGCCGACAGGGCCCTGGAGGGGCGCAGGACCGGGTTGAGGTAGCCGCCGGTGAGCGGGATGACCCCCTCGGGCGGGGCGGTGAGCAGGCCGCTGACCTCGCTGTCGTCCACCACCCTGTCACCGAGCGCCACCGTCTGCCACGACATGTCGGCGTTGTCGCCGCCCCGCGTGATCGCCGGGGCCACGTAGGCGCCGCTGCCGGGCTTGGTGATCACCCTTCCCTCGGCGGCGAGCCTGCCGATCGCGCGCGACACGGTCACCGGGCTCACGTTGTGCAGCCGGACCAGCTCCCGGCTCGACGGCAGCCGGTCGCCCGGACGGAGCCGCGACACCTCCTCACGGAGCGTGGCGGTGAGCCGGACGATACTGCTATCGTCATTCATGAGTGAAAAGAGTAGCGCTATCGTGCCAAATCGGATAGCGGCGGGTACGGTCTCGCCGGTCTCGCCCGGAGAGGTGCTGCCCGGTGTGGTGCCTCCACGGGAGGCACGCCACGATCGGCGGACGGCCGGCGCTGTGCCGCCCGGGGCGCCGGGCAGAGCCTGGCGGGGAACCCTGCTGGCCGGGCTCGGGGTGCTGGCGTTCTCGGGGTCGTTCCCGGCGACCGTCTTCGCGATGGAGGGCTTCGACCCCTACCTGGTGGCGGTCGGCCGGGCCGCCGTCGCCGCCGTCGCGGCCGCCGCGTTCCTGCTCGTGGCCGGGGTGCCGCTGCTGCCGCCCAGGTCCCAGCTCCGGTCGTACGGCGTCATCGTGGCGGGCGTGGTGTTCGGCTTCCCCCTCTTCAGCGGCCTGGCGCTCTACGCCGGGGCCTCCACCTCGCACGCCGCCGTGGTGATCGGGCTGCTGCCCGCGGCCACCGCCGCCTGCGCGGTGCTGCGGGCGGGGGAGTGGCCCAGGGCGCTGTTCTGGGTGTCCTGCGGCCTCGGGGCCGTGTCGATCACCGCCTTCACCCTCAGCATGGGCGGCGGCCACGTCACCGGGGCCGACCTGCTGCTCGTCGGCGCGCTGCTGTCGGCCGCCGTCGGCTACACCGAGGGCGGGCGCCTGGCCCGCGCGACCCCCGGCTGGCGGGTGATCTCCCACACCCTCGTCCTCGCCACCCCGCTGACCGTGCCGATCACCGTCGCGCTCGCGCTCACCACCGACGTGCGGCCCACCGCCGCCTCGCTGGCCGGATTCGCGTACGTCGGCCTGGTCTCGATGTTCCTCGGCTTCATCCCCTGGTACGCGGGCCTGGCCATGGGCGGCATCGCCCGCGCCGGGCAGACCCAGCTCGCCCAGCCGCTGCTGACGCTGCTGTGGGCCTGGTTGCTGCTCGGCGAGCTCTTCGGCCCGGTCACGATCGCGGCGGCGCTGGCCGTCCTCGCGTGCGTCGCCCTGACCCAGCGGGCCCGCTCCTGAAAATCTTCGGGGTCGGGACGGATCCTGTGCCGGGTCCCGAGGTGGGGCGCGCCGGGCCGGACCCCGGGGCGTCCTTGAAAGACATGACATACAGGCGCAAGATGTGAGACGAAGCCGTCACAGGGGGTGTGGCCATGGCGGACCTGACGATTCCCGAGGGCGGTTTCTGGCCCGCTCCCGAGATCCCTCAGCCGAACATCTACCCGATGGAGTGGCGGGTCGAGACCGAGAAGCTCGCCGCCATCTACGAGAAGTCCAAGCGGACGGTCTGGAACCCGGCCGACCTGCCCTGGGAGGATCTCAGGCCGAGCGACTTCACCCACGAGCAGCGCCTCGGGATCATGTACTGGTTCTCCGTGCTCGCCAACTTCGACGCCTCGGGCCCGGCCGTCTTCGCCCGCGCCACCATCCAGGCGTTCGAGAAGCACGAGGAGGACCCGGTCAGGAAGTGCTTCTTCTCGATCACGCGTGACGAGATGAACCACGAGGAGTGCTGCCAGCGCACCATCGCCAGGCTCTGGCCGGGCGGGCCGCTCGACTGGACCCCCGTCACCGACCTGGAGAAGGCCGCCCACAACAACATCGGCTGGCTCTATCACAACGGTGGCCGCTACTGGACGGGCTACAGCGGCGCCGTCGGCAGGTACAGCCTGCCGGTGCTGTTCACCAGCTTCATGATGGGGGAGATGGCCGCGTCCACCCTGTTCCGGGGCATGGCGACCGGGACCAGGCATCCCGTCTTCGGTGACATGTTCCACCGCATCGGCCGCGACGAGTCGCGCCACCTGCAGATCTGCATGACCATCCTGGAGAACGAGTGGCCGGGCCTCACCGACGACACCCGTTCCCTGATCACCCGCCAGCTGCGCGCGGGCTTCGTCTTCCTCTCGATGATCCTCTGGGAGCCTCCCGGCGGCTTCTGGGAGCTCCCGCCGTACTTCCTGCCCAACCACCGCGTCCTGATGGACCACGCCCGCGACGCGGGCCTCGGCGTGCTCTCCTACGAGGAACAGGCGGACAACTGGCGCGTGGCCATGGCCAGGATCCGCGCCATCGTCGAACGCTGGGGCATCGAGTTCCCCGCCATCCCCGAACTCGACATCGACGGCGTCCAGGTCGAAGCCCTCGACCCCGAGGACATCATCCCGGTGTTCTAGAGCCCGTACGGACTCCGGACCCCTCCCGCGTCGCGCGGTCAGACCGACGCCGTGGTCCCGGCCTTTGCGGCGTTCCCGGCATTCTCGGTGTTCCCCGCGGCCGACTGCTCGCGCAGTGCCGGGCAGTGCTCCGGATCCGGGCGCACGGCGAGCTCGATCACCTGACCCAGCCTCCGCCCCGCCCCCTCCAGCTCGGCGATGCTCGCGGTGATGCGGGCACGCTCGGCGCGCAGGATCTCGATCACCTCAGGTTCCGCGTGCCCGGCATCGACGCAGGGCAGGATGGTCGCGATCGTGCGGCTGCCGAGCCCGGCGGCGTACAACTGCCGGATGAGCCGCACCCGGTCGATCGCCGAATCCGCGTAGAGCCGCTGACCGCTCGGCGTGCGCTCGGAGCTGAGGATGCCCTGCTCCTCGTAGTAGCGCAGCGCGCGCGTGCTCACCTTCGACCTGCCGGCCAGCTCGCCGATCCGCATGTGCGCACCCTTCGATCTCGTCTTTCGTCTCTCGTCTCGACCGGTGACACCCGCCGGCGCGTACGACTTGCCCTTGACGTCAACGTCAAGTCTTAACGTACTCGACAGCGGGCGGACGCGACCGCGTCCGTCACGGATCGAAAGGAACCCCCATGGATGTCACCGGCTCGATCGCACTCGTCACCGGGGCCAACCGCGGCATCGGCCGCCGCTTCGTCGACGAGCTGCTCGCGCGCGGTGCCGCGAAGGTCTACGCCACGGCCCGCCGCCCCGAGCTGATCGAGGTGTCCGACCCGCGGGTCGAGGTGCTGCGCCTCGACCTCCTCGACGCGCGGTCGGTGGCGGACGCGGCCGCCGCGGCCCCCGATGTCACCCTGCTGGTCAACAACGCCGGCATCACGACTGGCACGAACCTTCTGACCGGCGACCTCGACGCGATCCGGCTCGAGCTCGACACGCACCTCTTCGGGACCCTCGGCGTGATCCGCGCGTTCGCGCCGGTTCTCGCGTCGAACGGCGGCGGGGCGATCGTGAACATCCTGTCGGCGCTGTCGTGGTTCGCCTCCGACGGAGCGGGCGCCTACTCGGTGGCCAAGGCCGCCGAGTGGAACATGACGAACGGCCTGCGCCTCGAACTCGCCGGTCAGAAGACCCTGGTGCAGGGCGTGCACCTCGGAGCCGCCGACACCGACATGATGGCCGGCTACGACATCCCGAAGATCGACCCGCTGGACGTCGCCCGAGCGAGCCTCGACGGCGTGCGGTCAGGTGCGATCGAGGTGCTGGTCAATGACACGAGCCGTTACGTGAAGGCCTCGCTCGCGGCGGACCCCGCGCAGTTCTACGCCGGGTCACTGGTGAGTTGACCCGGACCCCGCCGAGCCGGCGCGACGGGCCGGACGGCCACCTGGCCGCTCCTCTCGGCGATGGCGGCCTTGATGTGGCGTCGGCGCGGGCGGGTGCGGACATACGAAAGCCCCGGCCTTCCCCGGGCCGGGGCTCGCTGCTGTCCGGGTCTCGTACGGGCTACGAGGCCACGCCCTCCAGCCGCACGACGACGCGAGCGAGCAGGTCGCGGATCCCGATCTGCCCGGCTTTGAGCTCGGCGACGTCCTGGGACACGCGGTTGAGCTTCAGCTCCATACCGCTCTGCCCGGCTTTGATCGCTGCGATGTCGCTTTTGATCTCAGCGATGTCGGATTCGACGGTGTCGATCCGATCCTCGATGTACGGCGTGCGGCCAGGATAGGACGATTCCCCGCAAACGTGAGGCCGATTCGGAAGGAAGCATCGCGTCACCCGCTTTCGAAGGCGGAAAGCCGGGTGAAACCGCTCCGAGCTGGGAAAATTCATCGTGCGCGCAACCGCATGACTACGGAGGACGGCAGATGGCCGATCAGCCCCATGACTCGCCGTGAGGGAGAAGACCCCTCGTTACCTTTCGGTCCGTCTTCCGTGCCCATTCCCAATCCGTCTTCCGCGTCCGGTTCGACACGGACGCTTGGGACGAGGTCCGTCCAGCGGCGGAGTCATGTCGCTCTCGTGCTGCTGACGCTGGCGTCGGGGGCGACGGACGCGATCGCCTTCCTCGGGCTCGGCGGTGTCTTCACCGCGAACATGACCGGCAATCTCATCCTTTTCGCCCTCGCGGGCCGCGAGGACTGGGCGCTCCACGCACTGCGCTCCGGACTCGCCTGCGCGGGGTTCTGCGCGGGACTTCTCATCGGCTTCACAATGCCGGGGCGTCGCGAGGGGCACGCGTTGTGGCCGTTGGCCGCCGTCAGGCTCCTGTGGGCCGATCTGGCCCTCCAGATCGCCTTCCTCACCGGTTGGGCGCTCATCGCGGGAGCCCCCAGCCCTGTCGCGATCCTCGCGCTGATCGGGGCGGGATCCTGCGCCATGGGCATGCAGGCCGCCGCGGCCCGCCGCGTCAACCTCGCCGGCATCACGGCCACGTTCGTCACGGGCACCCTCACCTCGCTGTTCGAGACCTCGGCGTCAGGCTGGTCCACCGACAACCGGCGTCGCGCCGCCATCGTGATCGCCCTCGTCCTCGGCGCCCTCTGCGCGTCCCTGCTCCTGCGTTTCGTGCCGCCCAGGGCCGGTGTGGTCGCCCCGTTCTGCACGTTCCTCGCGCTCGCCGTCGTACATCCGTACATGCGGGGGCGCATCCCCAGGACCGCTGAGGGGCAGCGGTGATTCGCAGCCGGTTCACGGGGTTTTCGCGGGATGAGAACGGATATTCCAGGGTGGGTCGGTTATGGGCCTGTCGCTCGGCCGGTGAATCGCTTAGAAATGAGGCTGGGACTCCGACTTCCACTCTCGCCCGATCACGACGGCCAGGGGCGAGCGGAGATCCTCCGATGACATAAGGAGATGACTCGTGGGCGTGGGCCTCTCGGTGGGAGATGTGGTCGAGGACTTCGAGCTTCTTGACGAGACGGGCACGCGGCGGCGGCTCAGCGAGTTCCTGGCGAAGGGGCCGGTGGTGCTCTTCTTCTATCCGGCGGCCATGACCTCCGGATGCACGGCCGAGAGCTGCCACTTCCGTGACCTGGCGGCCGACTTCGCCGCCGAGGGGGCGACCAGGATCGGGATCAGCCGCGACCAGGTGGACAGGCAGGCGAGGTTCGCCCAGGCCAACCAGCTGGGCTTCCCGCTGCTCTCCGACCCCGACGGCACCGTCGCCCGGCGCCTCGGCGCCCGCCGCACCGTCGCGGTGGGCCCCTTCCTCACCCGCCGGATGACCTTCGTCATCGACGTGGACCACCGCCTCCTGGAAGTGATCCACAGCGAGAGCTCCATGGAGGCCCACGCCGACCGCGCCCTCGAAGCCCTCCGCTCTCGTCCCCACCCCTGACCCTCATCCACTCGAAGAGTCGCGCTCCTGGGTCTGTGTCGGCCAATCCTCCGGTGGCAACACGTAGGTGCCGCGATAGGGCACTGTGAAAACCCAGCCTTGACTGCGCAGGAACGCGACGGCATGCCGGACGGTGGCCTTGGCGACGCCGTACTCGCACATGAGTAGTTTCTCGCTGGGAATTCGGCGATTGACCTTGATCTTGCCTCGCTGGATCATGTCGGCAACTTGGTTGGCGATCTCCTCGTAGATGGGGGTTTTCCGTCGCCGAAGCGGAACCCCCGCAGGACCTACGAAAGTCCCCTTGCCTTGGATGGTGTGTGCGAGACCCCGGGCGCGAAGTTCCCGAGTCACGCGGCGGGCAGTGGTGCGTGCGATGCCGTAGTCGACTTCGAGGTCGGCCTCGCTAGGGATGGGGTCACCAGGGACAAGATCGCTCTCATCAATGTGACCCTGCACAATGTCGGCTACCTGCTTGTACAGGGGAACCGGTCCATCTCTGTCGAGCACGGCCACGCATTAGACGTATCGATACGGCTGACCAGGATGAATCCATAAACGTCTTCGCTACTCCTGCGGCCATTTCTCCTCAGGAGAGACATAACTCCCGCGCTGAGGCACGGTGTAGATCCATCCTCGCTCACGGAGGAGTCCCACCGCGCGACGCGCGGTCTCTCGTGCCACGTCGTATTGCTGCATCAGTGTCGTCTCGCTTGGGATGGGGCGGCGCTGTTGCAGGGAGCCGTTGCGAATACGCTCGGCGATCTCATCCGCGATCTGCTGATACATGGGTGTTCTGCGAGGTTGGCGAACTCCTTCGTCGGGCGGACCCACGAACGTTCCCTCACCCTGAACGGTGTAGACGAGTCCCTCGTCCCGCAGTGTTTGAACCGCTCGTCTCGCGGTTGTTCGTGCGACACCGAATTCGCTCCTGATGTCGGTCTCGCTTGGAACGGCATGCCCTGACGGAAGGTTCGCCTCCGTGATCCGCTGGCGGATGATCTCTGCGATCTGGAGGTAGAGGTGGGTGTCTCCATCATGATCGAGCACATTCAAAATATAGACGAACGCCTACGGAGGTAGTCATAACGGTACCTCTGATTTCCCGAAGCTCAATATCAATTTTGACGAGACGATACGACTAGACGTACTGTCATCACATGGGCGCGTGGGGGATGGGAGTCCTCGTGGTGGCGGGGGTGCCGGTCGGGCGGCATCACGGGCATCACGTGGCGCCGTTGCAGGTGGGTTACGAGCCGATCGACTGGAGGCCCGAGCGGCCGAGGGCCGACCGGTTGCGGATCAAGGAGCACACCTGTGACTGCCTCCCCACCTTCTACGAGCTCTGTCAGGCGGGTGGGCTGATGTTCGTACGGCGAACGGAACGGGCGAGAAAGGGAGTGGTCGTGCACGAGTCGCCCTGGGTGGTCGCCAGGCGGACACAGGAGCTGTGGCTTCGGCTCCTGATGGGCGCCGCCCACTGACGATCGGGCGCCGGGAGGAGGACGACTCCGGACCGGCGCCCACAAAAGCCCCCGAGCTCCCTGAAGGAGGCCATGTCGTCCGGGGAGGTCGGGCGGCGGTCCCGCATCGGTCGGAGGGTCCGGTGCGGGACCGCCGGACAGCGGCCCGGCAGGCGTCCCTTCCCACACTCACCTGCCGGGCCCCTTCTCCTGTCAAGGAGGGACGCGACGCCAGGCGGTGTCGGTGACGACGAGGTGGTCGAGGAAGCGCAGGCCGACGGTCTCGGCGGCGTCGCGCAGGCGGGCGGTGACCTCCAGGTCGGCGAGGCTGGGGTCGAGGGAGCCGCTGGGGTGGTTGTGGGCCAGGCCGAAGGAGGAGCCGCCGGAGGTGAGGACGGTGCTCATGATCTCGCGGACCGGGGCGGGCGCGTGGTCGCTGCCGCCCTCGCTCACGATCGCCTTGCGGGTCACCGCGCCGCTCGGGTCGCAGACCACGACGACCACCCGCTCGTGGCTGAGGCCGCGCAGGAGCGGGGCCGCCACGGCGGCCAGATCCCCGGAGCAGGTGACGCGGCGGCGCTCGGGCTCCGCCTGCGCCTGCCGTACGAGATGGAAGGCGGCGATGACCCGGGCGGCCTTCGCGGGGCCGATGCCCGGCACCCGCATCAGGCGGTGGGCGTCGGAGCGGGCCAGGCCGTGCAGGTCGCCGCAGTGGGCGATCAGGTGGGAGGCCAGCTCCATCGCGTTGGTGCCCCGGCTGCCGGAGCCGATCAGCAGGGCGAGCAGCTCCCGGTCGGCCAGCGCGGTCGCCCCGCCGGCCAGGAGGCGCTCGCGCGGCTGGTCGTTGGCGGGCATGTCCTTGACGCGCAATCGGCACCTCCGGCTCGGGAAACCAGGTCGGTTCTACCAGGTGGCGCCGACATTCCGGCCGGATGGGGAACCGGATGGAGAGAGGCCGGGCGGCGGTCCCGCACCGGTCGGAGGGTCCGGTGCGGGACCGCCGTACAGCGGCCAGGCGGTCCTGTGTGGGACCGCCGGACAGCGGCCAGGCCGGCGTCCCTTCCCGCCCTCACTCCAGGGCGGGCGCGTGGTCGCCGGGCCAGGGCGGTGAGCTCGGCGCGGTCGCGAAACCGGCGCGGGAACCCCGGTCGGGACTACCTGAGGGAGTACTGCCGGGGAAGCTCGAACCCGCGGTCGGACATCACCTTCCGCAGGCGGTCGGGGTAGTCGGTGATGATGCCGTCGACGCCGTCGTCGATGAGCTTGTTCAGCGTGGGCTCGTCGTCGACGGTCCACGGGATCACCTTGATGCCGAGGCGGTGCGCCTGGTCGACCATCTCCTTGGTGACGTAGGGCTGGTAGCCGGGGTCGGTGATCTTCCCGTTCTGCGGGGTGCCGTGCACGGGGGAGAAGGCGGTCGCGCCGAAGGACTTGATCGCCTTGAGCGGGTCGCCGCCGAAGTCGTCGATGTCGATCCCGCCGAGCCAGGGGGACGCGCCGGGCTGTCCGGTCTGCAGGAAGTCCCGGTTGGTCAGGGCCACGAGAGGCAGCTTCCGGTCGACCTGGCGCATCCGCATCAGGGCGCCCCAGTCGAAGCTCTGGACGGTGACCTGGCGCCGCATCCCGGCCTTGCGGATCTCGGCCGCCGTGACCTGGACGAACTGCTCCCTGGGGGCCGTCTGCTGCGGCGCCCCGGCCTCGACCTTGGTCTCGACGTTGAGCATGACGTCGTGCGCGCGGTAGCGCTTGACCAGGTCGAACACCTCGCTCAGCAGGGGCATCCGGGCTCCGGGGTCCGGCCGCTGGCCGGGGAACTCCGCCAGCGTCTGGCTGCCGCAGTCCATGGTCCTGACCTGCGCCAGGGTCAGCGTGTTGATGAACTTGCCGACGTAGGGGAACTCGGGGTCGCCGTCGAACGCGGGGGCGGTGTCCCGGCACTTCCTGCCGTTGATCTGCCGGTCATGGGTCACGACCGCCTTGCCGTCCTCGGTGATCTGCACGTCGAGTTCGAGCGTGCTGACCCCGAGTTCCAGACCGTTGGCGAACGAGGCGAGAGTGCTCTCCACGACCAGCCCCAGCCCACCCCGGTGGGCCTGCAGGTCGAAGGTGCGGCGGTGGTGCCTGTCGTCGTCGCCGTGCCCGTCGGCCGTCGCCGTCCCGGACAGCGCCCCCATCGCGACACCGATCGTCGCGATCACTGCGGCCGCACGCCATCTACGCATCTGTTGTCCCTCTTCGTGGCTGATCTGTCAGGTGACCGGATCATGGTTGGACGATCCGTTCCGTTCGAGAGTCAGCCACATGTGCGGCCAGAGGGGATATTGGGGCTGAAGGGAATTTTAAGGCTTTATGACCGTTTCCCTGTCCGGCGTGGTGTCGCAGGCCAGCGGACGTCCTCGCGGCTTCCGGGGCCTGTGGGGCTTCCACGGCGGGCGACAGGCGGGTGCCGCGACACGAGACGGTGAGGACCCGCCCCCGGTCGCACGGAAACGCCCTCGCCCGCCGCGCCGGCCTTCGGGACGGGGCCGTCAGGGGTGCAGGGGGTGGGTGTAGACGAGGCGGAAGCGGTCGCCGGGGACGACGATGTCGCTGGTCTCCACCGGGCGGTCTCCGGCCCAGTGGGTGCGCTCGACGTGCAGGACCTGGACGCCCGCGGGCAGGGCGAGGGCGTCGCTCTCGGCCGGTTGCGGGACGCGGGTGTAGACCTGCTCGACGATCTCGGTGACCTTGACGCCGATGGCCGACAGGCGGGCGATCAGGCTCCGGGGGCTCTCCTCCGCGGTCTCGCCGAACTCGGCGGGCTCGTAGGAGGTGGCCAGCTGGATCGGCTTGCCGTCGCCGCGGAAGACGTAGTGGGTGCGGGTGACCGGGGCCGACTCGTCCAGCCGGAGGCGGTGGGCGATGTCCGGGGTGGCGCCGGCGGGCTCGGCCCGCCAGTCCCAGGTGGCCCGGGTGCCCTGTGACTGGATGTCCGCGCCGAAGGGGGCGTGGTGGTCGTGGAAACGCCATCGGTGCAGGGGGAGCAGCACCGGCTGTTCTCGTACGTAGTGACCCGAGCCGACGCGGCCGACGATCAGGCCCTCGGCGACGAGCACGCGCAGCGCGTGCCGGGCGGCGGTCTCGCCCACGCCGTACTTCCTGGTCAGCTGGGCGCGCGAGGGGATCGGGGCGCCGGGGGGAAGGGAGCCGTCGACGATCTGGCGCCGGATGTCGGCGACGACGCGCAGGTAGACAGGATCGGAGCTTGCCACGTGTCCATCCCTGGGGGTCTGGGGCGTTGTCCCATCCTGTCGTATTCAATGCGCAACACAGGGTAATGGCTCCGATTTGGAGCTCCAACTTTACCGCCGCTCCCAGAAGTGGCCAAAAATATCTCAGAGACCCTGTAACGCCCGCGTAAGGATCGCCGATTCAACGGTAGAGGTCGTCGATGTGTGTACCCCCGAGCACATATCGGCGGCCTCTTTCTCGTTCAAGGATGTCCCCGCCGCCGTCAAAGCGGACAAAGT
This sequence comes from Streptosporangium sp. G12, assembly GCF_052983175.1. Lineage (NCBI taxonomy): Bacteria > Bacillati > Actinomycetota > Actinomycetes > Streptosporangiales > Streptosporangiaceae > Streptosporangium > Streptosporangium sp. G12. Next base: position 160,825 of record NZ_JBRIQO010000004.1, read on the forward strand.
TCTCGTTATTTCACATAATCGGGCGCGAGGCCTGCGGAAGCCGTTTTCTGGCCGCCTTCCTTCCGCCCTTCGGCGGTGACCGGCCTCATCCGCACCGAACCCGCACCGAACCCGCACCGACGGAGACCGTCCGGATCCGCGTCCCGATCACCCCGGCCCTCCCGCCGCCCGGGACGCCCGGCCCGGTCGCCGTTCCGCCCCGTACGGCAAGGCCGGAACGGCCCGCGGGGAGCGTCGGCCGGGGTCCGTCGCCGCGGCGGTGTATATCCGCGTGTACGGTGTGCAGCGGGCACCTCGGGGGGATGTTCGCTCTTGGGCCCATCGGTGGACGGAGGTTAGGCGGGGTGGCGGGGTCCACCGTTTCAGCGGATCCAGGTAGCGTTCGGTCTATGGCAGCGCCAACTGGAACCTCCGACGCCCCCTTCGGCCGCATGCTGACCGCGATGGTCACACCGTTCACGAGTGACGGAGCGGTCGACTACCAGACAGCGGGGCGCCTCGCCACCTACCTGGTGGACGAGCAGCGTAACGACGGCATCGTCGTGAGCGGCACGACGGGGGAGTCCCCGACGACCACGGACGACGAGAAGGAGCGCCTGCTGCGCGCCGTCGTCGAGGCGGTCGGCGACCGCGCCACGGTCGTCGCCGGAGCCGGGACCAACGACACCCACCACAGCGTGGGGCTGGCCAAAGCCGCCGAGCGCGCCGGGGCGCACGGTCTCCTGCTGGTGACGCCGTACTACAGCAAGCCCCCCCAGGAGGGGATCTACCGCCACTTCACCACCGTGGCGGACGCGACGGCCCTGCCTGCCATGCTCTACGACATCCCCGGCCGGAGCGGCGTGCCGATCCGGCGTGAGACGCTGGCGCGGCTCGCCAGGCACGAGCGGATCGTCGCGGTGAAGGACGCCAAGGCCGACCTGTTCGAGGGATCGCAGATCATCGCGTCCACCGGTCTGGCCTACTACTCGGGTGACGACACGCTCAACCTGCCGTGGCTGTCGGTGGGAGCCGCGGGGTGCGTCAGCGTGATCGGCCACGTCGCGGGCGCGGAGATCGCCGCGATGATCGAGGCGTACCGCTCCGGGGACGTCGCGGGCGCGCTCGCCATCCACCGCAGGCTGCTTCCCGTGGTCTCCGCGATCATGATGCAGGCCGGTGGTGCGATCATGGCGAAGGCGGCGTTGTCCCTGGTCGGGCAGCCCGCGGGACCGATGAGGTTGCCCCTGGTGGAGGCGACCCGGGAGCAGCTCGCGAGGCTGCGCGAAGACTTGATCGCGGGCGGTGTGAAGCTGTCCGACGAAGTTGTGACATGAGATAAAACACCGCGGCCCTCACCGGCCGCATTCGGGAGGAACGAGAGTTTGCGAGAAAGAAGACACAACGGTCCGCTGGGGGACGGAGTGCTCGGCGAGGGAGTAGTCCTGCTGCCTACCGGGGCCTCCGTCGCATGTGAGACCTCTGAGAGAGGTGTGGCCGGATGAGTCACCCCCATCCCGAACTCGGGCTGCCGCCCGCGCTGCCCGAGGGTGCCCTGCGCATCGTCGCGCTGGGCGGTCTCGGCGAGATCGGCCGCAACATGGCCGTGTTCGAGTACGAAGGCCGTCTGCTGATCGTCGACTGCGGGGTGCTGTTCCCCGAGCCCGACCAGCCCGGCATCGACCTGATCCTGCCCGACTTCGAATACATCCGGGGCCGCCTGGACGACATCGAGGCCGTGGTCCTGACCCACGCGCACGAGGACCACATCGGTGCCGTGCCCTACCTGCTGCGCGAGCGCCGCGACATCCCGATCGTGGGATCCAGGCTGACGCTGGCGCTGATCGAGGCCAAGCTCACCGAGCACCGCATCCAGCCGACCAAGCGCGAGGTCGTGGAGGGGGAGCGGCACCGGTTCGGGCCGTTCGAGTGCGAGTTCCTCGCCGTCAACCACTCCATCCCCGACGCGCTGGCCGTCGCGATCAGGACGCCCGCGGGCATCGTCCTGCACACCGGCGACTTCCGGATGGACCAGCTGCCCAGCGACGGGCGGCTGACCGACCTGGGCGGGTTCGCCAGGCTCGGCGCCGAGGGCGTCGACCTGCTGATGTCCGACTCGACCAACGCCGAGGTGCCGGGCTTCGTCACCAGCGAGCGGGAGATCGCGCCGGTCATCGACGAGGTCATCCGCACCGCGGGCAAGCGTGTGATCGTGGCGAGCTTCGCCTCCCACATCCACCGCGTCCAGCAGGTCATCGACTCGGCGGAGAAGCACGGCCGCAAGGTCGCGCTGGTCGGCCGCTCGATGGTGCGCAACATGGGCGTCGCCCGCGACCTGGGCTACCTGCGGGTCTCGCCGGGTCTGATCGTCGACTCCAAGGAGATCGAGGGCTGGCCGCCGGAGGACGTGGTGCTGATCTGCACCGGGTCCCAGGGCGAGCCGATGGCGGCGCTGTCGCGCATGGCCAACCGCGACCACCCGATCCGCATCGCCGAGGGCGACACGGTCCTGCTGGCCTCCTCGCTGGTGCCGGGCAACGAGACCGCGGTCAACAACGTGATCAACGGGCTGTCGCGCTGGGGCGCCCGCGTGGTGCACAAGGGCAACGCGAAGGTGCACGTCTCCGGGCACGCCGCCGCCGGTGAGCTGCTGTACGTGCTCAACCTGACGCGGCCGTCCAACTTCATGCCGGTGCACGGCGAGTGGCGCCACCTGCGGGCGCACGCCAAGCTCGCCGCGCTGACCGGGGTGCCCGACGACCACATCGTGATCGCCGAGGACGGCGTCGTGGTGGACCTGGTCGACGGCCGGGCCAAGATCGTGGGCGCGGTTCCCGCCGGTTACGTCTACGTGGACGGCACCTCGGTGGGCGACGTCACCGACTTCGCGCTGAAGGACCGCCGCATCCTGGGCGAGGAGGGCTTCATCTCCATCGTCATCGTGGTCGACACCGCCACCGGCAAGCTCGCCGGGGGCCCGGAGATCCACGCCAGGGGATCGGGCATCGACCCGGCCATGTTCGACGACATCCTGCCGCAGGTCGAGAGGGCCCTGCAGGAGAACGCGGCCGACGGGGTGGTGGACATCCAGCAGGTCCGCCGCGTGGTCCGCAGGACCGTGGGGCGCTGGGTGAGCGACACCTACCGCCGCCGCCCGATGATCATCCCCGTGGTGGTCGAGGTCTGACCCTCGCACCGTACGGCGGTCGCACCGGCCGCCGTACGGGCCATCGGGCCGCCCGGATCGGCGGTCCCCGTCCCGCGTGGCCCTGTCGCGGGCCCGTCCCGCCCGGCCCTGCCGCGCCTGCCCGTCGTGCGGGCGGGCGCGCCGGTTCTGTGGGCCTTTCCCGTGCCGGTCAGCAGACGCCGCGCAGGGAGCAGACCTTGGCCGCCATCTTCCTGGCGTCCTTCAGCTGCCGGGTGAAGTCGGAGCCGCGTACCTTGCCGTACTCGCCCGCCAGCAGGTAGATCGCGACGGCCCGGCCCTCGCGGACGACGACGGCCCGCTGCCCGCCGATGATCGGACGCACGCCCCTGGCGTCGTAGCCCTGGAGGGTGATCCGTACGGCCCGGTCCCCGGCCCGGACGGGTTCGGCCCAGGTCCTGGTGACCGTGCCCTCGGACTTGACGCGGGCGCACCTCTCGACCTGCCCGAGGAGCCCGGTCAGCGCCCTGCGCGCGGCGGCCGTGGAGCGGTAGATCACCAGCTGCTCGCCGGAGTGGTACTCGGGGGCCTGGTAGACGACGGTCCGCATGGCCACCCGGTCGCGATCGGCGGGGCGGCGCAGGCCGCACGGGTTCGTCTCCAGGTTCCCTCCCAGCCTGTCGCTGATGGTCCACTTCTCCTCGCCCGGATACCTCACCGGCTTGCGGGCCTGGGGCTCGTGCAGGAGGAAGTTTCTCGGGATCCCCGCGGCGGTCCTTCCCGTCTCGCCCGTTCCGCCCGGTTCGCCTGTCTCGGCGAGGGCGGTGCCGCCCGCGAGGGCGGTCGCGAGGACCGTGCCCGCGACCGCGCCGGCCGCCGCCAGCCGGATCGTCGTCCGTGCCATGCCAGTCGTCATCGGTCTCTCCCGTGTGCTCGGTGGTCCGTTCGGTGGCGATTCCCTATGTGGGACCCGGTCGCGGCGGGAAAAGTTCTCGTTTCCGGGATCGTTTTCCGGGCGCCCGCGCGTGGTGGGAATCGCGGTGAGTGCGCGGGGAAGAGGGCCGTTGTATGCTCACAATGTTCTATGTAGCAGCTTCTAATTTCATGTAATAGAACAATGGAGGGGCGATGGAGGTACGGCACGCCACGGCACCCGACCAGATCACCGGGGCGACCACCGACTGGCTGCGCCGCCGGTTCCTGGTGGAACAGCTCTTCGTGCCAGGGGAGGTCCGGCTGCTCTACTCCCACGAAGATCGCATCGTGGTCGGCGGGGCCCTGCCGGACGACGGGCCACTGAGACTGCACTGCCCCGACCCGCTCAGGTCGGAGTACTTCCTGGAGCGCCGCGAGCTCGGCGTGGTCAACATCGGCGGGCCCGGCACGGTGACCGTCGACGGCACCGCGTACCCCCTGGCCGCCAAGGAGTGCCTCTACGTCGGCAGGGGAGCCCGCGAGGTGGTCTTCGAGGGCGGCGCGTTCTATCTGGTCTCCACCCCCGCGCACGCGACCCTCCCGACGACCGCCGCGACCCTGGAGGACGCCGAGCCGGTACGGCTGGGCGGCCAGGACGGCTCCAACGACCGGACGATCTACAAGTACATCCACGCCAAGGGCATCCGGAGCTGCCAGCTCGTGCTCGGCGTGACGGTGCTGGAGCCCGGCAGCATGTGGAACACCATGCCCTGCCACACCCACGAGCGCAGGACCGAGGTATACCTCTACTTCGACCTGCCACCCGGCGAGCGGGTGATCCATCTGATGGGACGGCCGGACGAGACGCGCAACCTCGTCGTCGCCGACCGTCAGGCGGTCGTCTCCCCGCCCTGGTCGGTGCACTGCGGCTTCGGCACGAGAAGTTACTCCTTCGTCTGGGCGATGGGCGGGGAGAACCAGGCCTTCGAGGACATGGAGCAGGTCGAGATCGGCGAGCTGCGCTGATGTTCTCGCTGGAGGGCAGGACCGCGCTCGTCACCGGCGCGCGGACCGGGATCGGCCGGGCCCTCGCCGTGGGCCTGGCGGCGGCCGGGGCCGACATCGTGCTGCACGGCCGCGACGACGACCTGGACGAGGTCGAGACGGAGGTCCGCAAGACCGGCAGGCAGGCCTCCCGGTGGGTCCTGGACCTGTCGGACCCGCGGGCCGTCCCCGAGGCGGCCGGGCGGCTGGGCCCGGTCGACGTGCTGGTCAACAACGCCGGGATCATCCGCAGGGCCCCGGCCGCCGAGCACTCCCACGAGTCCTTCCGCGAGGTGCTCGACGTCAACCTGGACGCGGTCTTCCTGCTCAGCCAGGTCCTCGGGGCGCGGATGCTCGCCCGGGGCTCCGGGAAGATCATCATGATCGCCTCCATGCTGTCCTTCCAGGGCGGCGTCAACGTCGTCGGCTACACCGCGGCCAAGCACGGTGTCGCCGGTCTCACGCGGGCGCTGGCCTGCGAGTGGGCGGGCTCGGGGGTGCAGGTCAACGCGATCGCCCCCGGCTACATCAGGACCGGCAACACCGAGCGGCTCTGGGACGACCCCGAGCGGGAGGCCGAGATCAGGGGCCGCATCCCGGCGGGGCGCTGGGGCACCCCCGAGGACCTCGTGGGCGCCGCCGTCTTCCTGGCGTCCGGCGCCTCCGACTACGTCAACGGGCATCTGCTGGCCGTCGACGGAGGTTGGTTGGCACGCTGACCAGTAGGCTCACGATCGTGGTCAGGGAAGGTAGTTCCATCGACAAGGCGCTGGCGGTGCTGGAGGCGATCGCCGAGCACCACCGCGTGACCGACATAGCCGCCGCGACGGGCGTGTCCAAGTCGACCGTCCATCGCATCCTCCAGTCGCTCGTCGAGTGGGGGTTCGCGCGGGCCGACGGCCGCGGCGGCTACGAGCCGGGCCCCCGGATCCTCACGCTGGCGGGCCGGGTCATGAACCGCTTCGACCCGGCCCGCCAGGCCTCCGGCGCGCTCCACGCGCTGCACGAGCGGATCGGCTACACCACGCACTTCGCGATCCGCAGCGGGGACGAGGCCGTCTACGTCGACAAGCTGGAGGGCCGGCGGCCCTACCAGATGCCCTCCCGCGTCGGGATGAGCCTGCGCCTGCACTGCACCGCGATCGGCAAGGCGGTCCTCGCCCAGCTCGGTGCCGACGAGGTCCGCGCCATCTGCGCCCGTACGGGCATGCCCGCCCCGACCCCCACCACGCTGGCGACGCCGGAGGACCTGCTGGCCGACCTGGCGTTGGTACGGTCCCGCGGCTACTCGCTCGACAACGAGGAGAACCTGCCCGGCATCCTCTGCGTCGGCGCCCCGGTCTTCGACCACACCGGTCAGGTGCTCGGCGGTATCTCCATCTCCGCCCTCGCGATGGACATGGGCCGCGACGACCTGGAGCGGTTCGCGCCCGACGTCGTCGCCGCGGCCCGCGAGGTCTCCGCGGCCCTCGGCGCGCCCGGTGCTCCCGCCGCCCCGGCGCTCAACGGCTGAGCCGATCCGCCCGCGTCCCGATTGCTAAGACGGTTACGCCCTTCAGTTGTTCCATGTAATGGAATGTGATCTCATGTTATGCAACAACCTGACCTGGAGGATTCAGCATGCCGAACATCACCGTGGAACTCCTGTCCGGCAGGACCCTCGACCAGCGCCGCGAGTTCGTGGCGGCGCTGACCGAGGCGGCCGTGGACATCCTGAAGGCGCGCCGCGAGGCGGTGCGCATCGTCTTCACCGAGATCGAGAAGTCGGACGTGGCCAACGGCGGCGTCCTGGAGTCCGACAAGTAGTTCACGTAGCCGGAGTCCGACGGGTGGCCGGGATCCGGGGAGTGGTCCGGCAAGGGGGTCGGCGGGGCCCCGGTTCCCGGACCCGCCGAATTCCCGGTCCGCGTGTTTTCCCTTCCCCTCCCGGTGGAAGGAGCATGTTCCCGGGCGGGCGGGTCCTGGAGCCCGCCGCGCCCGGGAACAGTCGCGCGGCCGCCGCGCCGCGCCGTGGAGGCCCTCGCCGAAGCCCCACGAGGTCGTGGAGGTCCGCCCGTGCCGCGCGGGCCCGGCGCGCCGTGGGGCACTCCACGCCGTGAAGGCCCCCACCACGTTGTGGGGGCCCACGCCGTACCGGAGGGGGCGTCAGCCGACCGCTCCGGCCCGCTGATGCTGCTCCGGGTCGGTGGACCCGGGCTCGGTGGACAGGGAGTCGACGAGCGCGTCGCGGTCCTCGCGGTTCTCCGGCCTCAGGAAGCCGATCGCCACGTACAGGACCAGCGAGGTCACCAGCGGCACGCCGACGACCATCGCCGTGTCCTTGGACTCGATGATCCACTTGACGTACGCCCAGACGCCCAGGCCGGCGGCCCAGGAGACGATGGCCGCGGTCGGGCCGCTCCGCTTGAACCACGGCAGCATGCCCAGCATCAGCGGGATCGAGATCGGTCCCATCGTCGCGGCGACCAGGTCGACGACGATCTTCAGGACCACGCCCTGACCCTCGGTCGAGATCGCGATCGCCATGCTGATCAGGACGAAGGTGAACGTGGTCACCCGGGCGAAGGTCAGCTCGGCCCGCGCCGACAGCTCGCGTACCTTGCGGACGATCACCGGGGCGATGTCCCTGGTGATGACCGAGGAGATCACGTTGGCGTCGGAGGCGACCATGGCCATGGTGTGCGAGAAGAAGCCCGCGAGCACCAGTCCGATCACGCCCTGCGGCAGCAGGGTCTGCGCCAGCCGTACGTACGCCTCCTCGGCGTTGGCCAGGCCCGGCACGATGAGCGGCGCGGCGAACATCGGGATGAACAGGATCAGCGGCCAGACCAGCCACAGCGCGCTGGACAACAGTGCCGAACGCTTCGCGGCCGAGCCCGAGGGCGAGGCCATGTAGCGCTGGGCCAGGTTCCACATGCCGCCGTTGTACTCGAAGGTCTTGATGAAGAGCAGGGCGAGGAAGAACGTCGTGGTGTACGGCCCGGCGAACGGGTCGCCGTGGCCCGGGGGCAGCTTGTCCCACATGGTCCACAGGGTGGCGACGCCGTCCAGCTGGACCATGATGGCGACGAACATGGCGATGCCCGCGACGCCCTGGATGACGAACTGGCCGAAGTCGGTGAGCACGTCCGCCCACAGCCCCCCGGCAGTGATGTAGACCAGCGTGACGGCCCCGGTGACCAGGATGCCCCACTGAATCGGGATGCCCGCGAAGCCCCGGAGCAGGATGGCGATCGCCACCCACTTGGCCGCGATGTCCACGACCTTCAGCAGCGCGCCACTGTAGGCCAGCACCTGCTGGGTCGGCAGGTTGTAGCGCCGGGCGAGGTATTCCAGCGGGGAGACCACGCCGTGTTTGGAACGCAGCCGGTTCCATCGGGCCGCCCACACGAAGGCGCCGATCCCGACGCCGATGCCGATGGTCAGCGCCCACCAGACGTACATCGCGAGCCCGTAGTTGTAGGCCACGGCCGCGAACGCCACGAACATGATCGCGCTGTATCCCGACATGTGGTGCGAGATGCCGGACAGCCACCAGGGGATACGGCCCCCGGCGGTGAAGAAGTCGATCACGGTTTTGACGCGGCGCTTCGACCACACGCCGATACCGATCATGACAAGGAAGTACGCGCCCAGAACGGACCAGTCGAGTGCGGACATATGTCTCCTCCCAACGCCCTGTTGGTGAGGAGGTTCTACTACATGAAACGCAATGTCAATACATGGAATGGAAGACGCTTTCCAGCAGACCAATGGGACCTTTAGCACCCCTCATCACTGTTCACGAAGTATCGACCGATCTTGTGAAACGTCGGCGAGGGTCGGGCGGCTGCGGCGAGTCGGCGCGCAATCCACCACCCGTCTCGTTAACCTCCCTAACATGGCCACCCGTACGTCTAAAGGCTCCTCAGGAAAGCCCCCCGGCAAGGGGTCCTCCGGCCGTTCGGGCGCCTCCCAGGCCCGTACGGCCCCCGCGAGGCGGGCGCCCGCCGGCCGGGGGAGGAGCACGAGCCAGGCCCGCAGGCCCTCACCCCAGCACGACCCGATCAGCTGGGTGCTCATCATGATCGGCAAGCTGTTCATGGGCATCTGGATGCTCCTCGCCGGGGGCATCGGCAGCGCCGCGCGGGCCCTGGGGCAGAACGCGCGCGAGCTCGACCCCGTGCACCGCCGCGACGGGCTCGGCCTGGCGGTCTTCGCCGGGGCGGTCGTGCTGGCCGCGATGACCTGGCGGAAGAACACCGGCACGGTCTCCACCGTGGTCGACGGGGTGATGCGCGGCGTCTTCGGCTCGCTGACCTGGGTGATCCCGATCCTGCTCGTGCTGCTGGCCTGGCGGCTGCTGCGCCACCCCGACCAGAACGCCGACACCGGCCGGATGATCATCGGCTGGTCCGCCCTGACCATCGGCGTGCTCGGCGTCGTGCACGTCGTCCACGACACGCCGTACCCCTCGGGGGGCAGTTCCGACGGCATGGACAAGGTGGCGGCCGCCGGAGGCATGATCGGCTTCATCGTCTCGGCGCCCCCGGCGAGCATCCTGCCGTCCTTCATCACCATCCCGCTGCTGCTGATCCTGTCGGGCTTCGGCATCCTGGTGATCACCGCGACGCCGGTGCACCGGGTCCCCGAGCGGCTGGCCGAGATCCGGCACATGCTCTTCAACCGCGACCTGCCCCCCACGCCACGCGCGTCCAGGAAGAAGCCCTCCACCCGCAAGAAGCCGGAGCCCGAGGGCACCGAGCTGGGCGACCACGTCAAGCCCTACGACACGCCCCTGATCGCCGAGACCCCCGGCCGCCCCTCCGGGCACTCCCCGGAGATCGTGCCCGGCCTGGTGGACGAGGAGGCGGCCGAGGCCGTGGCCGGGGTCGAGTCGTCGGCGCCTCCGGAGCCGACCCCGGCGCCGCGCAAGGTCGAGCAGCTCGTGCTGTCCCCCCAGGCGGGCCCGTACACCCTGCCCGAGTCGCAGCTGCTGCGCCCGGGCACCGCGCCCAAGCCGCAGACGAAGGCCAACACCGTCGTCGTCAACGCGCTGACCAGCGTGATGGAGCAGTTCGCCATCGACGCCCAGGTGATCGGTTTCACCCGGGGGCCGACGGTGACGCGCTACGAGATCGAACTCGGCCCGGCGGTCAAGGTCGAGAAGGTCACCGCGCTCACCAAGAACATCGCGTACGCGGTCAAGTCGGCCGATGTCCGGATCCTGTCCCCGATCCCCGGCAAGTCGGCGATCGGGGTCGAGATCCCCAACACCGACAAGGACCTCGTCTCGCTGGGCGACATCCTGCGCTCCCCGGTCGCCCAGGCCGACCACCACCCGATGATCGTCGGGCTCGGCAAGGACGTCGAGGGACGCACGATAGTGGCCAACCTGGCCAAGATGCCGCACCTGCTCATCGCGGGCGCCACCGGCGCGGGAAAGTCGGTCTGCGTCAACGGGCTGATCACCTCGATCCTGATGCGGGCCACCCCCGACGAGGTCCGCATGGTCCTGGTCGACCCCAAGCGGGTCGAGCTCAGCGTCTACGAGGGCATCCCGCACCTGATCACGCCGATCATCACCAACCCCAAGAAGGCCGCCGAGGCCCTGGAGTGGGTCGTCGGGGAGATGGACCGCCGCTACGACGACCTGGCCGCCAGCGGCTTCCGGCACGTCGACGACTTCAACAAGGCGGTCCGCGCCGGCAAGCTGGTGCCGCCGCCGGGCAGCGAGCGGGTCTACCAGCCCTACCCGTACCTGCTGGTGATCGTCGACGAGCTCGCCGACCTGATGATGGTCGCCCCGCGCGACGTCGAGGACTCCATCGTCCGCATCACCCAGCTCGCCCGCGCCGCCGGGATCCACCTGGTCATCGCCACCCAGCGCCCCAGCGTGGACGTGGTCACCGGCCTGATCAAGGCCAACGTGCCCTCCCGGCTCGCCTTCGCCACCTCCTCGCTGGCCGACTCCCGGGTCATCCTGGACCAGCCGGGCGCCGAGAAGCTCGTCGGGCAGGGTGACTCGCTCTTCCTGCCGATGGGTGCCAGCAAGCCCATGCGGCTGCAGAACGCCTTCGTCTCCGAGAAGGAGATCGGCGAGATCGTCGGGCACTGCAAGGTCCAGATGGCGGTCGAGTACCGCGACGACGTGGCCGCCGTGGCGACCGCCAAGAAGGAGATCGACGAGGACATCGGCGACGATCTCGACCTGCTGGTCCAGGCGGCCGAGCTCATCGTGACCACCCAGTTCGGCTCGACCTCGATGCTCCAGCGCAAGCTGCGGGTCGGTTTCGCCAAGGCGGGTCGCCTGATGGACCTGCTGGAGAGCAGGAACGTCGTCGGGCCCAGCGAGGGGTCGAAGGCGCGAGAGGTCATGGTCAAGCCGGACGAGCTTCCCGGCCTGCTGGCCGACCTGCGCGGGGGCTGACGGCGCCGTACGGGGGCTCCGGCCCGACCTGCGCGGTGGGCCGGCGGCGCGGTGCGGGGGGCTCCGGCCGCCCGCACCGGGAAGTGCCGGTACATATCAGGGAATACCGCCCCCCAACCGGCTCGCCCGGGGATGACGGCGCCGTGCGGGAATGGGACCCCCGCCGCGCATCCTCCACGCGGTTACTGATTGAATAGGTATCGCTACGCAACGTCGGGGGCTGAGAGGCGTGCGCCATGGGCATTGGAAGCGATCTGGCGGATGCCCGGCGGTCAAAGGGGATGACCGTCGGGCAGTTGAGCGCGCGGACACGCATTCGCGAGGTGCTCATCCAGGCAATCGAGAGGAATGATTTCTCCCAATGCGGGGGAGATTTCTACGCGCGGGGCCATATAAGAAACATCGCCAAGATCGTTGACCTCGATCCCGAGACGCTGGTGCACCGCTACGACGAGCAGCACGGGGGCGTGCCGCTGCCGGTGCGGGCCTCCAGCGTCTTCCAGGCCGACATGCCGCTGAAGATCCGCGAGCGTCGTTCGCCCAACTGGACGACGGCGATGGCGGTGGCTCTGGGCATCGTGGTCATCTTCGGCGTGGTGCGGACCATGGGCGGGGGTGACACTCCCGTGGCGGACCCGCGCCCGATGCCGGTGCCCGCCGCGCCGCCGCCCACGACCGGTTCCGGCCCCGACTCGCCGCGCCGGGCCTCGTCGCTGGCCGAGGAGAGACGGCGTGACATCGTCGTCCTCCAGGTCAGGGCGAAGCGCACCTCCTGGCTCGACGTGCAGGACGCGGGCGGCCGGCGCCTCTTCTCGGGAACGCTCGCGGCGGGCAAGACCTCGACCTGGAAGGCGAAGACCGGGATGCGGGTCACCTTCGGCGACGGGGGAGCCGTCTCGCTGAAGGTGAACGGCAAGAACCTGGGCGCCCCCGGCCGCCGGGGGCAGGTCGTGAACCGCTCCTACGAGGCCCCCGCCACCAAGAAGCGCTAGGTCACACCGTACGGAGCACTTCTCCGCGCACTCTCCGGGCGCCCCCGGGCGTCCGTGCCGCCGCTGTCCGGCCGGGCGTCCGGGCCGTCCCGGCGGCGGGACGTCCGGGGCGGGGCGGGGGGTGCGGCGGTGCCTGAATGGGGGGAGGTGCATCGGGTAGTGGCCAACTCCCGATACCGTAGTGTTCACCATGTCATCCCGCCGAACCGCATCGCTGATCACGCTTGGTTGCGCACGCAACGAGGTCGACTCCGAGGAACTCGCCGCCCGTCTCGAGGCTGCCGGTTGGCAGCTGGGCGACGACGACCCCGATGTCGTCGTCGTCAACACGTGTGGCTTCATCGACTCGGCGAAAAAGGACTCCATCGACACGCTGCTCGCCGCGGCCGACTCCGGTGCCAAGGTGGTCGCCGCGGGCTGCATGGCGGAGCGGTACGGTGACCAGCTCGCCGACGCGCTGCCCGAGGCCGCCGCCGTCATCTCCTTCGACGACTACACCGACATCGGCACGCGCCTCGACGACGTGCTGGCGGGCAAATCGCTCGTCCCGCACAGTCCTCGCGACCGCAGGACCCTGCTGCCCATCTCGCCGGTGGAACGCGCCGCCGCCCCCAAGACCGCCATTCCCGGCCACGGAGAGCTGCCCGAGGGTCTGGCCCCCGCCAGCGGCCCCCGGCCGCTCCGCAAGCGCCTGGGCGACGGCCCGGTGGCCTCGCTGAAGCTGGCCTCCGGCTGCGACCGCCGCTGCACGTTCTGCGCCATCCCCGCCTTCCGCGGGGCGTACGTCTCGCGCCGCGCCGAGGAGCTGCTCGGCGAGGCCGCCTGGCTGGCCGAGCAGGGCGTCAAGGAGCTGGTGCTGGTCAGCGAGAACTCCACCTCCTACGGCAAGGACCTGGGCGATCTGAGGGCGCTGGAGAAGCTGCTGCCCTCCCTCGCCGCGACCGAGGGCGTCGAGCGGGTGCGCGTCAGCTACCTGCAGCCCGCCGAGCTCCGCCCGGGGCTGCTGGAGATCATCGCCTCGACCGAGGGCGTGGCCCCCTACTTCGACCTGTCCTTCCAGCACGCCAGCGGGACGGTGCTGCGCCGGATGCGGCGCTTCGGCGACCCCCGGCGCTTCCTGGACCTCCTGGAGTCGATCCGTGCCCACGCCCCCGAGGCGGGGGTGCGCTCCAACTTCATCGTGGGCTTCCCCGGCGAGACCGAGGAGGAGTTCGGCGAGCTGGTGGGCTTCCTGGAGGAGGCCAGGCTCGACGTGATCGGCATCTTCGGTTACTCCGACGAGGACGGCACCGAGGCGGCCTCGCTGCCCGGCAAGCTCGACCAGGAGGTCGTCGACGCCCGCGTGTCCGCGCTCACCGAGCTGGCCGAGGAGCTCATGGCCCAGCGGGCCGAGGAGCGGATCGGCACCGAGGTCGACGTCCTGATCGAGGAGGACCTGGGCGACGGTGGTTACGAGGGCCGTGCCGCCCACCAGGGGCCCGAGGTCGACGGTTCTGTAACGGTCCAGGGCATCGGGCTGGTCCCCGGCCAGATCGTCCGGGCCGTCGTGGTCGACTCGGAGGGGGTCGACCTGATCGCCCGCATCAAGGCGGCCCCATGAGCGCGCCGCCGGGCCGGGAGAGCGTATGACCAACACGCCAGAGACCGGCACCGACTCGACCTCGGCATCCGCGCGCCCCAAGGTGAGCGCCTGGAACATCGCCAACGTCGTGACGGTGATACGGCTGGCGATGGTTCCGTTCTTCGTGGCCTGCCTCTTCCTGCCGGGGTCCGGCTGGCGGGCCGCGGCGCTGGTGGTCTTCATGGTGGCCTCGCTCACCGACCTGCTCGACGGCGAACTGGCCCGCCGCTACGGCCTGATCACCGACTTCGGGAAGATCGCCGACCCGATCGCCGACAAGGCCCTCATCGGCGCCGCCCTGATCAGCCTCTCGGTGCTGGAGGAGCTGCCCTGGTGGGTCACCGTCGTGATCCTGGGCAGGGAACTGGGCGTCACCGCGCTGAGGTTCGCCGTCATCCGGCACGGCGTCATCCCGGCCAGCTACGGCGGCAAGGTGAAGACCGTCCTGCAGATCGCCGCGATCGTCTCCTACATCTGGCCGGGCGTGCCCGACCTGATCCGCTGGATCGTGATGGGCGCGGCGGCGCTGGTCACCGTCGCCACCGGTCTCGACTACGTGATCCGGGCGATCAAGCTGCGGCAGGTCGCGAAGCGGGCGCGGGCCATATGAAGGCGGGCCGTATGAAGGCGGGCGGCGTGGGCCGCGACACGAGGCGGGTCACATGAGCCGGCACCTGCTCGCGGCCACCGAGGTCCTCTCCCTTCTCGTCCGCAGGGGCGAGACGGTGGCGGTGGCCGAGTCGCTGACCGCCGGGCTCGTCTGCGCGTCCCTCACCGGCCCCCCGGGGGCCTCCGCGGCCTTCCTGGGCGGGGTCGTCTCCTACGCCACCGAGCTCAAGCACCGGCTGCTGAACGTCCCCGCGGACCTGCTCGCCCGCGAGGGGGCGGTGCACCCGGAGGTCGCCGCCGCCATGGCCGACGGGGTGCGCCTTCTCGCCGGTGCCACGTACGGGCTGGCGGCCACCGGAGTGGCCGGCCCGGACCCCCAGGACGGTAAACCGGTGGGCACCGTGCATCTCGCCGTTAGCGGACCGGACGGGCGGGTATGGCACCGGGATCCGCGGCTCGCCGGGACGCGTGACCAGATCCGGGAGATGACCGTGAACGAGGCCGTGGACCTCCTCCGAGGTGTGCTGGAGACGAACGTGAGGGAACATTCAGGATGATTACCGCGTTACGTCCCCAGCGAACATGCTCCACATGGTCTGCCGCGTTGTCGGTCCATACAGGTACGGTGGAACGGTGAGTGAGGTAAAGGTCAAGCGATGATGACGGCGAGGAGTATGTACCAAGGGTCGCGTTCGAAGAACGGGCGGCACGAACCGATAGCGCGGAGTGTCGTGAAGACATCCGCGCCGGGGAGGGAGCGACAGATGGTCCTGCTGCGTCAGCTGCTCGGTGACGTGCTGCGGCGGCTGAGGGTGCGGCAGAGTCGCACCCTGCGTGAGGTGTCCACACTGGCTCGGGTTTCTCTTGGCTATTTGTCCGAGGTTGAGCGTGGTCAGAAGGAGGCCTCTTCAGAGCTGCTCGCGTCGATCTGCGGTGCCTTGGGCGTGCCGCTTTCACAGGTTCTCCGTGAGGTTTCCGATCAGTTCGCCCTGGCCGAGCTGCAGCATGCTCCGGTGCTGGCGGGAGACGTCCCCGAACGGGAGCGTCTACCGATTCCCGAAACCGTGCCTGATTCCGTGTTTCCCGAAGTCAACGACATGGTCGCCGCCTAGCCGGTCGGTTCTTCCGGCTGGCAGTGACGGCACCAGACGATCAGCCGTTCCTGCGGCTGTGCGCCCATCTCCCCACGACTGATCCGACGCCCGCAGCGCAGGCAAGGCCGCCCGGCCCTGCCGTAGACCCAGGTGCTCCGTCCCGGACGGAGGTCGCCTGTCGTCGTCCTGCTCGGGCGTTCCTTGTTGGCGTCCAGCAGCCGCCACGCGATCGACACGATCGTTCTCAGGTCCTCAACCGCCTCCACGGGTCGCCACGGCGACACTCCGGCGAGGAAAAGCGTCTCGGCGCGATAGATGGTGCCGATTCCCGCCAGGTTGCGCTGATCGAGCAGCGCGACCCCGATGCTCGTCTCAGGCCGTCCTGCCAGCCGTCGCACGGCCTCCGCCTCGTCCCAGTCCTCTCCGAGCAGATCGGGGCCGAGATGCCCGACGAGCCGCCCCTCCTCCGCGGTCGAGACCAGGTCGACCATGCCCAGCCGCACCCCGGCCGCCTGCCATCGCTCGTTGGCCAGCACCAGGCGGACGACGTCGCCCCCGGGCAGCCTCCGCCCCGCGGGTGAGATCTGCCAGCTGCCCTCCATCCGCAGGTGGGTGTGGACGGTCAGCCCGCCCTCGACCCTGGTGAGCAGGTGCTTGCCGCGCGAGACGGTCTCCAGCACCGCGCGCCCGGTCAGGTCGGCCGTGGAGTGACGCGGCACGCGAAAGTCCGAGCGGGTCAGCACCCGCCCGTCGAGCGCCCGGCCGAGACGCAGGGCGGAGAGATGGATGACGTCACCCTCGGGCACGGCGCCCCTCCCGGGGCGCGGGCCGGTTCCGGGGCGCGGGCCGGTCCTGTGCGGCGAGCCGGTTCCCGGACATGAGCCGGTTCCGGGGCGCGGGCCGGTCCTGTACGGTCAGTCGGCTCCGGGGCGCGGGCCGCTCCCGGGAGGTGAGCCGGTGCCGTGCGGGCCGGGCCGGCCGGACCCCGGTGGGTGGCCACACCGGCATGGTCAGTCCCAGGCCGCGGGGTCGGCCGACAGGCTGCGGACCCGGTCGGGAAGGGCTCCGGTGGCCACGTTCTCGAGGGTGACCTCCTCCAGGATCGCCCGCTCGCTGGCGCGCAGCGCGATCCAGACCTGCTGCAGCGACTCGGCGGGACCCCGGTAGCCGACATGCTCGGGCCGTTCCCCCCTGACGTTGGCGAGCGGGCCGTCAACGGCGCGGATCACGTCGGCGAGGCTGATCTCGGCGGGCGGGCGGGCCAGCACGTAGCCCCCCTCGGGGCCGCGCTGGCCGCGTACCAGCCCGGCGCGGCGCATCTGGAGCAGGATGTTCTCAAGATACTTGGGAGGCATGTCCTGCTCCTTGGCCAGCTCACCCACCGTGGTAGGGCCGTCACCCGCGGCGGCGAGTTCGGCGGCGGCACGGAGGGCATAGTCGACACGAGCGGATAGGCGCATGTAACCGATTATCCCGCCTGCTATTGGTTACTTACGCGCGCGGGGCCGACGGAGATGGAGTGGCGTCCGTCCCCCTCGGTGACGACGGGCCCGTAGAGCGACGCGCCGGTGGGCTCCGGCGCGTGCACGACGTAGTGGTGAGGCGCCATCGCGGAGGTGCGGCCCGGCAGCAGGGCGAGGCAGGCGGCGCGGATCTCCTCGGGGGTTCCTGAGGTGACGTGGCAGGTCAGACGCCCTTCCGGGTCGTGCGTCACCAGGTGGGGACGTCCCTGGACCGCCTCGCCGACGAGCCGTTCCACCGCGCCGAGGTTCACCCAGCAGAAGTCGGTGTAGATCCATTCCGGGCCGCGCTCGATAGGTGAAATTCCCGACATATACGAAATGTCGGCAGCCTGGACGTCTCCGTCTCCGGCCGCGATCAGCAGCCGGATGATCCCGATCCCGAAGCCCTCCGCCTCCGCCCGGCTCATCACCCGTGGATCGATCCAGAGTGTCAGGTCGACCACGTCCTCCAGCCGGTTGGCCCAGAGCGCGAGGTGTGCGGGGAGCGAGGCCGCCGGAAGCCAGTCGCACTCGACCTCGGCGGACGGCTCGGGTTCGGGCTCGGGGACGGTGACGCCGCTCATGTCGTTGAAGACGCAGTCACGGGCGAAGTCCACCCCCCGTTCGGCGTTGACGGCCTCGATCACCTCCCACAGGGCGGTGGAGTCGAAACGGCTGTGCTGGTATCCGGACAGGGACGCGGCGCGGAAGCGGCGGATCGCCTCGTCGAAGGTGGAGACGTCGAGATCCGCGGTCATCAGCGCGTCCTGGGCCAGTGGCCCGACGTAGTCACGCAGCTCGGGTCGCACCCGGTTGCTCGCCAGCGACGCGATCACGCAGGACCGCTGGGTGGTGCGCAGGCCGATGAGGACCCCCAGGGCGGCGAGCGTGATCGCCGAGCGGCTGGCGCCCGTGCGGCTCGCGACGGCGTCCAGCGCCCTGGCCGCCACCGCCGAGCGGACCCGCAGCCGGGACCGAATCGCGTCGGCGTCGGTCCCGGCCGCCTCGGCGATCGCGAACATCGACTGCGGTGCCCGCCTGAGCCCGTTCTCCCAGTGCCGCAGGGCGGCCTCGGTCCGGCGCAGGGCGGCCGGGGTGCCCTCCGCGGTCGCGAGGTCCAGCGGCTGCATCGGGCACGGCGACGGGACGGCGATCCCCCGGATCAGTCGCTCCCACTCCCTCATGACGGTGGCCAGCCCGATGGCGTCGACCGAGGTGTGGGGCAGGACGAAGGTCACCAGACGGGGCGCCTCCCCATCAGTGATCACGGCGACCCTGATCGGGAGCTCGGTCCGCAGGTCGAACCGGGTGCCCTGCATGCGCAGGCCCACCTCCTCGGCGACCTCGTCGAGGAGCCCGGTCTCCGCGCCGTGCACCTCGACGGGCAGGAAGCCGGAACCGGCCACGACCTGGACGTCCGAGTGGATGGTGGCTCGCAGTCCCTCGTGCCGGGAGAGCAGGCGCCCGATCGCCTCGGTGACGGCGGGCAGGGGCGTTCCCCCGGGGAGGCGCTTGGTGACGCGGAAGTTCATGTGGAGCGGCGGGTCGCGGAGCACGCAACGCGCCATGTTGGCCTGGCCCATGGTCATGGGCCCCTGCCGGGCCCGCAGACCCGTGTATTCGGCTGGGATCGTGATGACGGTGTCCATGTCGAAACCTGCCTCGCCACCCGACGGCAAGGGTCTTACTGAAAAGAACCTTTACCGTTTTCGGGAGTGTTCCACGTGCCGGGCCGACGTCGCAAGCCCTTGGTTTCCGGGCATCGTGGTGGTGGGCGGGAGAGCGGTGCCGGCGAAACGGCGATGAGCAGGGACGCGACGCGGCCGGGAGGCCCCCGGTAGCCCTCCGTGGCGTCCGGGCGGCGCTAAACTATCAGGAAGCCTTATTAAGAATAGAACCGTTATTCTTGATCGAAAGTAATCGCGACGGGGAAGCGGCGAACAAGAGAGCATGCGTATGGAGCGACGTCCTGGCGTGCCCAGGCTATTGAGGGAGATCAACGACAGGGCCGCCCTGGAGCTGCTGCTCGCCTCCGGGCCACTGACGCGGGGGCAGATCGGCGAGCTCACCGGCCTGTCCAAGGTGACGGCGTCGCAGACGCTCGCCCGGCTGGAGGGGCGCGGACTGGTCGAGGTGGCGGGGGAGCAGGCGGGGGGCCGCGGGCCCAATGCCGCGCTTTATGGAATTATTTCCTCCTCGGCCTATGTGGCGGGTCTGGACGTCGGCCCGGAATTCGTGACGACCGCCATCGCCGATATCCACGGAGAGATCGTGGCCGAGGTGCGGGTGGCGCCGAGCGGGCACGACGATCCGGTGGCCCTCGTGCACAACGCGGTGGTCAAGGCGTGCCGGTCGGCCAAGGTCGCGCTCTCCAAGCTGCGCTCGGTCGTCATCGGCACCCCGGGCGTGGTCGACCCCCGCACCGGCGACGTGCGGTTCTCCTTCGACCTGCCCGGCTGGCACGAGGGCATCCACGAGGCGCTCGCGCGTGACCTGCGACGCGACGTCAGGATAGAGAACGACGTGAACCTCGTCGCCATCGCCGAGCGCACGTTGGGTGCCGCCCGCGAGGTCGACGACTTCGTGCTGCTCTGGGTGGGCCGCGGTATCGGCCTCGGCGTCGTGCTCGGAGGGCGGCTGCACCGGGGCCGGTCCGGCAGCGCGGGCGAGATCGGCTACCTGCCGGTGCCGGGGGTGCCGCTGGCCGAGGACGTACGGGCCGTGCCCGGCAGGCTGCCGTCGCTCGCCGGGGGCCTGCAGTCCCTGGTCAGCGCCGAGGCGGTCGCCGAGCTCGCCGCGACGTACGGCTTCGAGGGGGAAAGCGCCGCCGAGTGCGTCGCGGCGGCGGTCGCGGCGGGCAAGCGGGGAGAACCTTTGATCGACGACATCGCGGGGCGGCTGGCGCTGGGGGTGGCGTCGGTGTGCGTCGTGCTCGACCCGGGGCTCGTGGTGCTCGCGGGGGAGGTCAGCAGGGCCGGGGGTGACGAGCTCACCTCCAGGATCGAGGAGGCGGTGGCCAGGAGCTGCCCGGTCCGGCCGCAGGTGGTGGCGAGCGAGGTGGGCGGCAATCCGGTGCTGCGCGGGGCCGTCATCGCAGCCCTGGACCAGGCCAGGGAGGAGATCTTCGCCTCCTGAGCCCCGGATCCGGGATGTCCGGCGGGTGGGAGCCCTTCTCGGCGAACGGCCGTCGCGCGACGGGCAAGACCCCTATGCTGGCGCGGAAATGTCATGAAAAAGACATCTTTCCGTGATCGGGGATGGGGACAAATGACGGCTGTCATCGCCGTGCTGCATGCCGAGGACGTCGCCCTGGAGTTCGTCTCCGTCCTGCGGGACCACGCCGACCAGGACGTCCTGGTGGTCGTCGGGCAGGCGAGGGCGAGCGTGACCCTGCCGGGAGGGCTGTCCCTGCGGGAGCGCCTGGAGCTGCTCGGGCCCCTGGCGGAGCCCGGGGGCAACACCGCGGAGCTTCCCGTCCCCGCCGACGTCGCCGCCCTGCTCGGCGAGGCGCCGGCGCCGGCGCCCGATGAGATCTGGACCCACTCGCCCGCCGACCACCGCATCCGCCGGGCACGGTTCGGCTGGATCGTCTCCCGCGCCGTGTCGCCGTTCCCGGGGTCCTCGGCGTCCTCGGCGTCCTCGGCGTCTTCGCCCTCCTCGCTGTCCTTACCGGCCGTGACCTGCTCGGTCGGTGACAATCCCTTCCTGCAGACGATCGCCGGCACGGCGACCGCGATCACCGGCGCCGAGGCGGAGGCGAAGATCGGTTTCATCAACCGGCGCGCCGGTGAGCTGCTGCGCAGCCGGGTGGCCGACCGGCTCGTCACCACCGACCGGGTGCCGGCCGTCGAGAGGTTCTTCACCGCGAGCGCCGCGCGGGCCAACCGCCTGTATGCGCTGATCTCCAGCCTCGGGGACGACGCCGCGGTGGCCGACGACCCGTGGGAGTTCGGGCGCTCGGCGTACGAGGCCGCCCGGCTGGACGCGACCGCCGCGTGGACCGCCCGCTGGTGCTCCCCCCAGGACGGGCCGATCGTGGAGGTCGGGGCGTGCCAGGGCGAGCTCACCCGGCGGCTGTCGGGGAAGGGTTACCGGGTCCAGGCGACCGAGCCCAACGCGGGGTTCCGCGCCCGCCTGGCCGAGCGGGCGGAGCCGGGCGTGGAGGTGCTCCCGGACAGCCTGGAGGATCTCGCCGACCACGGTGAGCGCCAGGCGGCGGCGTACCTGCTCGTCGAGATGCTCTACCACGACCAGGATCTGGCGCTCCTCGACCGGCTGCCGACCGATCTGCTCCTCGTCGCGCTGGAGAGCGGTCAGCTCAACGAGCGGATCTGGCCCTGGCTGCGCGAGCAGTCCACCTGGCGGGTCGCCGAGCGCGTCGAGCTCGCTCCGCCGACCCTGGAGTCCGTCTGCGACGGGCTCGCCTACCTGCGCAAGCGGGGCAGCCGCGGTCTCGTCCTGGCCAGGGCCGGGTGGCGGCGATGAGCCGGGAGACGGTCGTGGCCTCGCCGCGCGTCACGTCTCATCGTGAGACGCGCGGCAGGTCCAGCCCGATCTCGCGGGCGGCCCGCTCGGCCGGCACGGGGTCGTCCACCGCGCCGAGCGCGAGGTTGCCGGGACCGGGCTGCCGGTGCGCGCCTCCAGCCGGGTGACGTCGCCCGCCTCCTCGTCGGTGGCGATCACCAGGTCCGGGTTCTCCGCGTGCGGCGCGGCGGTCAGCGCCCTGATCTGCTCGCTGTCCACAAGATTCCGGGAGTAGAGCGCAACCCCGCCGGGTCCTTCGGCGAGCCGCCTGCGTAGCCGGTCGGGCACTTCCACGCCCACGAACCCGGGTTGCGACACGGTGTCGGCAAGCCCGGCCGGTTCGGGGCTCGCGCCGCTCGTCCGGCCACCGTGAACGATCATCAAATCCTCCAGGTCGGTTCGTGGCAAGCCGCTTGTCTCGGGCGTACCGCATGTGTAGCATTCGGTTGCGTAAATAGACAGGAAAGTTTCCTAATAATTCCTTGTCGGGACCGCATGTCAGGGGCGACGCAGCCCCGGCGCCTGCCCGAAGCGAGTCACCCACGAGGGAGACGGACAGGATGTCGCACGCCCCCTTCGACCTGCGGGGAATCCCGCTGGCGCTTCACCTGAACGGTCCCGTCGACGTTCCGGCGCTGGTGGGCGCGTGCGCCGCCGTGGCCGGCAGGCATCCGGTGCTCGGCCGCGTCAGGGTCACCCGCACGGAGTCGACCCCGGAGCGCTATCCCGGGATCGCCGCGGCCGAGGCCGCCCGCCCGTTCGACCTGGAGCGCGGCCCGCTCGCCCGGTTCACGCTCGTCACGGTGGGTCCCGAGCGCGTCAGGCTGCTCTTCACGGCGCACGGGCGGGTGTTCGACGGGGACTCCAAGGACGTCCTGATCCGCGATCTGGCCGACGCCTACTTCGCGCGGGCCGCCCTGCCGGGGCCGGCGTCGCCGTCCTGCCCGGTCCCGCGGCCGTACGGGCCGTCACCGGGCCCGCCGTCCGGGCGGGCGGACCGGCCCGGCGGTTCCGGGGTGGACGGCTGGGCCTCCCCGGCACCGCCCGACGGCGCCGAGGAGTTCTGGAAGGAGCGTGACCGCGCCCCCTGGGAGCTGGTCCTGCCCGGCCTGCGCGCCGTCCCGCACGGCATCGGTCCCGGGGAGATCGTCGAGATGGTGCTCGGCGGCACGGAGTCCGGAGCCCTCACCGAGGCCGCCGCGGCGCTCGGCGCCACCAGGTTCGAGCTGCTGCTGGCGGCCGTGGGCGTGCTGCTGCGACGGTACGGCACCTCCGCGTCGCCGCTCGCCCTCGACCTCGGCACCCGCACCCGCGAGACGCGCGACCGCATCGGGCCGTTCGTGGCGCGGGTGCCGTTCGTCCCGCACCCCGACCTCGGCGAGGGGTTTCCCGACCACCTGCGCACGGTCCGGGCCGAGCTGCGCGCCATGTACCGGTTCCGGCACGCGCCGCCGGACCCGCCCTCCTCGCCGGTCCTGCTCAGCTACCGCAGGAGGGCGGCCGTCCCGGAGTTCCCCGGTGTCGGGGTGGGTGTGGAGTGGACGGTCTTCAACGGGGCCGCCCGCGGCGCGCTGCACATCCAGGCCGTGGACGCCGGCCCGAGTCTCACCCTGGGCCTCCGCTTCAACCCCGCCGCGATCGGCCACGACGACGTGTCCGGGATCGCGGGTCACCTGCGCGCGCTGCTGCGCGCCATCTCCGTGGAACCCCGCGCGAAGGTCGCGGATCTGGCGGAGCCACCCCACCCCACGCTCCATGAGGAGCCTTCCGTGACCGACCTGTTCGTCCCGGCCGCCGACGACGTGACGGAACCTCCCGCCGGGGAGGATCCGGTCACCGTGTAGGTGCGGAGATCTGGCGGGAGGTACTCCGCCTCGACGACATGAGGTGTCGCCCGCGAGCGGAGCAACCGGCCGTTCGGCCTGGCCGACGGGCCGCCGCCGCGGGCGGCCCCGGTACGTACCGGGGCCGACGAGCGCGTCCTGCGCGCCGTCCCTGACGGCGTCCTGATCGTCCTCGGCGCCTTGACGGGGAGTACGCGTCTTGAAGGGGGGTACGCGACGCGCGAGGAAAGACGAGGAAAGGCACGGCCCGCCCCCGCGGTTCTCGCGGGGGCGGGCCGTGCCGTCGCCGGTACGTCTCGTCGGCCCGGTGTTTCCGGTCGACGGGACGAGCCGGTGGGATGTGGCCGGTTCCGTCAGACGCCGAGGAGCTCGGCGGCGGCCTGGGCGTTGGCGCGGGCGGCGCCGTAGGTGGCCAGGTAGGTGACGCCCTCCGGGCGCCAGATCGGCAGGCCCATCTCGACCACCGTGGCGTCGGGACGGGCGGCCAGCAGCGCGGAGACCACCGACTGGCTGGCCTCGTAGCGGTGGGCGTCCTTGACGACGACGATCAGGGAGCGGCCCGAGGCGCGTTCCAGGATGTCCGGCACGTCGGCCGCCTCCGGCTTGACCCGCAGCACCTCCGCCTGCGGCAGCAGCGGCGTGAAACCCCACGGCACGTCGCCGACCGCGATGGTCGGCGGGGTGTCCACCTCGACCACCAGCGGGTCGACCAGGGGAGACGCCGAGCCGGTGAGGCTGACCGCGCGGCGGGCGGCGGTGAGGCCGATCACGTCCCGCTCGGCCTCACCGGTGCGGGGCGTGCCGAACCAGCCGCGCAGGGCGGCGACCCGCTCGGCCGCCGCCTCCAGGCGGGCCGCGGGAAGCCGTCCGTCGTGGACGGCCGCGACGATCTCGTCCACGATGCGGCGGACGTCGTCCTCGGTGGGGATCGGGCCGAGGCAGAGCAGATCGGCTCCGGCGGCGAGGGAGAGCACCGAGCCCCCGGCGAGACCGTACGCGGCGGTGACGGCCTTCATGTCGAGGGCGTCGGTGACGATCACACCTTCGTAGCCCATCTCGCCGCGGAGCAGGCCGGTCAGGGCGGCGGGGGAGAGCGTCGCGGGAAGCGCGCCGGTGACGGCGGGCACGCGTACGTGCGCGGTCATGATGGATCTGGTCCCGGCGTCGATCGCGGCGCGGAAGGGCACCAGCTCGCGCTCGCGCAGCAGTTCCACGGAGGCGTCGACGAGCGGGACCTCCAGGTGGGAGTCCTGCCGGGTCGCGCCGTGGCCGGGGAAGTGCTTGACGCAGGCGGCCACCCCCGCCGACTGCAGGCCGTGGACCGCGGCGACGGTGTGCCGGGCGACGAGCGCGCTCTCCGCCCCGAACGAGCGGGTGCCGATCACCGGGTTGTCCGCGGCGGTGTTGACGTCCGCGGACGGGGCCATGTCCAGGTTGACGCCGCAGCGGGCCAGGTCGTCGCCGATGGACCGGTAGACCCGCCGGGTGAGCTCGACGTCGTCCACGGCGCCGAGGGCGGCGTTGCCGGGGTACGGGCTGCCGACGTGGTAGGCGAGCCGGGTGACGTCACCCCCCTCCTCGTCCAGCGATATGACCGGATCGGCGGCCTCGCGCAGGCGGGAGGTGAGAGCGGACAGCTGTGCGGCGTCGGCGACGTTGAAACCGAAGAGGGTGACGCCGCCGAGACCGTTCTCCAGCTCCCGCAGGACCCACTCGGGTGCCTCGGTGCCCTGGAACGCGGCGAGCAGCGTGCCGGCCGCGAGACGACGCAGCCCCTGATCGCCGCGATCCGCGATGAACTCAGACATGGCGGTAGGTGTTCCTTACCTGAGATGTAGGGGGGTGTCGGACATGGATGTAAGCAAAGAAAACAGAACAGTGCCGGTACGGCCCGCGCCTTGTGGGTGCGTGCCGTACCGGCACCAGTGGGATCAGCCCTTGACGGCACCCGCGACGAGGCCGGAGACCATCCGCCGCTGCACCAGAAGGAAGAAGACGATGACCGGGATGGTCATCAAGGTGGAGGCGGCCATGATGGCGCCCCAGTCGACCGACCGCTGGCTGACGAAGTAGCGCAGCGCCACGGGCATGGTGTAGCTGCCCTGGTCGCTGATGAGCGTCAGCGCGAACACGAACTCGTTCCACGCGGTGATGAACGAGAAGATGCTGGTCGCCACCAGCCCGGGGGCCACCAGAGGGAACAGCACCTTCCAGAAGGTGGCGAACCGGCTGGCGCCGTCGATCCAGGCGGCCTCCTCCAGTTCCTTGGGCACCGCCGCGACGAAGGTACGCAGCATCCAGATGGCGAACGGCAGCGTCATCGCGACGTTCACCACGATGAGGCCGAGAAGCTGGTCGTACAACCCGGCCCGCCTGACCATGATGAACAGCGGGATGAGCAGCGCCTCGCCGGGGACCATCTGCACGATGAGCAGCAGGATCAGGAACGAGGTGCGGAAGCGGAACCGGAAGCGGGCCACCGCGGTCGCCGCCAGCAGGGAGAACACCGCGCCGATGAGCACGGTGCCGAGGGCCACGATGGAGCTGTTGAGCAGGTAGCGCCAGATGGAGTGGCCGGCGACGCCCTCGGTGAAGACTCGCGTCACGTGTTCGAGCGTGGGGTCGGTGGGGAAGGGGATGAAGTCCGTCGTGAAGATCTGCTCGCTGCTCTTGAAGGCCGTGGTCACCATCCAGTAGACGGGGAACACCGCGAACAGGAACACCACGACGGCCAGGGTGTTCAGGCCGATCTTGCCGAGCCGCTTGCGCCTGCCCGGGTTTCCCCTGGGCGCGCGGGCGGGCGCCCTGCGGGGTGCCCGTGTGTCGTAGGTGGTCATCGCACGTCCTCCGTCTTCACGATCTGGCGGACGTAGAAGAAGGTGATGACGAGCAGGATCAGCGTCAGCACCACCGCGATGGCCGCGCCCATGCCCATCTTGGGCGGCGCGCTGAAGGCCTGGGTGAAGGCGAACAACGACAGGTTGAACGCCTCCCGGTTGGACGTGCCGCCCGCCAGCACGAACAGCTGGGTGAAGACCTTGAAGTCCCAGATCACCGAGAGCACCGTCAGCACCGCGAAGACCGGCTTCAGCAGCGGGAAGGTGATCTTCCAGAAGATCCGCCACGCGGAGGCGCCGTCCACCCTGGCGGCCTCGTACAGCTCCTGGGAGATGCTTTTCAGCCCGGCCAGGATCGAGACGGCGATGAACGGGAACGACGCCCAGACCACCGCGAGGATCAGCACGACGTAGATGGTGAACGCGTCGTTCAGCCACGGTTCGCCGGTCCAGTCGGAACGGCCGAACAGCAGCGAGGAGAACCAGTCGGGCAGCGCGTTCAGCAGCCAGTTGATGACGCCCGACTCCGCGTCGAACAGCCAGCGCCAGATGATCGCGGTGGCGATCTGCGGGGTGGCCCAGGCGGCCATGATGCCGACGATCAGGAAGGTCGACATCTTCTTGCCCAGCTTGTGCAGGAGCAGGCCGACCAGCGTGCCGAGGATCAGGGTGCCCGCCACCGTGACGACGGCGAAGACGACGGTGTTGCGCAGCGACGTCCAGAACAGTTCGGACTCGACCAGCTTCTGGTAGTTCTCGAAGCCGACGGACTCGGCCGGCGCTCCCCGGACCTGTCGCAGTCCCACGTTGTGGAAGGACATGACGACCATCTGGTACAGCGGGTAGAGCAGCAGGCCGGCGATGACGAGCAGGCCGGGGACGAGCAGCGCGTAGGGGACCACCCAGGCGGGCAGTCCGCCGGACCTGCGCGGGGGCGTGGCGCCTCGGTGCCCCCGCGCCGGGACGGAGGGGGTGCCCCCGTCCCGGGCGATGGTTGAGGTGTTGGCCATGGTTACTGGTTCAGGATCTCTTCGAGTTCCTTGTTGGCGTCGGCCAGCGCGGTGTCGACGTCCTTCTTGCCCTCGATGACCGAGCGGGCCGCGCTCTGCAGGACCGCCTTGGTGTCGTTCGCCTCGGCCCAGTTGGTGTCGTTCGGGAAGCCCTTGGCGACCTTGAAGGTCTCGGCGAACGGCGCCTGCACCGGGTCGGCCGCGTACTCGGTCAGAGCCTCCGGGTAGAGCGGGAGCAGGCCGCCCTCCTTGGCGTAGCGGGTGCCGAACTCCTTGCCGGCGGCCAGCTTGACGTACTCGGCGGACAGCTCGACGTTCTTGGTGTCCTTCCAGATGGCGATGTCGTTGCCGCCCTGGAAGGCCGGGGCCGGGCCGCTGCCGTCCTTGGCCGGGAGCGAGAAGAAGGCCATCTTCGCGTCGTCGACCTTGCCGCCGCTCTGCTCCTTGATGGTGGTGATGTCCCAGCCGCCGGTCACGTACATGCCGACCTTGCCGTTGGCGAAGCGGGTCGCGATGTCCACCGAGTTCTGGGTCAGGGCGGACTTGCGCGAGACGCCGTGCTTGGTCACCAGGTCGGTGTAGTACTGGAAGCCCTCCTTGAAGCCGGGCTCCGTCAGCTTGCCGACCCACTTGCCGCCCTCGAACGCGGCGAAGTCGCCACCGGCCGACCAGACGAACGGCGACAGCGACATGTTGGCGTCGGAGCCGCCGTTGAAGGCGAAGCCGTCGACGTCCTTGCCCTTCTCGGCGACGATCTTCTTGCCCGCCGCGACGAGGTCCTCCCAGGTCTTGGGCACCTCGATCTTCAGGTCCTCGAACCAGTCCTTGCGGTAGAGGACGGCGCGGGTGCCGCCGCCCCACGGGGCGGCGTAGATCTTGCCGTCCACCGTCTCGTAGCCCCACAGGTTCTGCGGGATCTGCTGGAAGTCGGGCGTGGCCTTGACGACGTCGGTGATGTCGGTCAGCGCGTCCTGCGCGACCCACGCGGCCACCTGGTCGTTGCCGAACTCGGTGACGTCGGGGCCCTCGCCGCCGGCGAGCGCGGCGGTCCACTTGGCCTGCGCGTCGGGCCAGGGCACCCACTGGAGCTTGACGTCGGCGCCGGTGGTCTCCTTGAACTTGGCGTTCAGGTCGGCCATCAGCTTGTTCTGCTTCTCGTCGGGAGCGCCGAGGCGCCAGACGGTCAGCGTCTGACCTGCGAACTTGGGGCCGGACGCGGCGGGCGCCGACGCCTGGTTGTCGGCGGCCGGTGCGGGCTCGCTGCTTCCACACGCGGCGAGACCCAGGGCGAGGGCGGCGGTGGTTGCCGTCGTGGTGGCGATTCTCGCGAACTTCACTGGAGTTCTCCCTTTCAGGCTTTCGCCGGGGTTTGCGCTCTGCTATGGCCGGGGTCCCCCGCGACCCTCTGCACTCACTGGGAGCGGTCGGAACTACCGCAACCCGCGGTTCCGATCGCTTGCCTGCGGGCTGACTAGGGTTAAACTAACAAGAAACTTTCTTAAAAGAAACGATCGTTAGCGGATCGTGACGGGGAGGACGACCTTGCCCACACGCCCGGGGACCCCCCGGTTGTTGCGCCGGCTCAACGATCGCGCGGCGCTGGAACTCCTGCTGTCCAGCGGCCCTCTCACCCGGGCTGAGCTGGGAGAACATACCGGGCTGTCCAAGGTGACCGCGGGTCAGCTGCTCTCCAGGCTCCAGGAGCGCGACCTCGTCGCCGTGGTCGGCGAGCAGGCGGGCGGCCGCGGTCCCAACGCCGCCCTCTACGGGGTGGTGCCCTCCTGCGCGTACGTGGTCGGGCTCGACGTGCTGCCCGACAGGATCAGCGCCGGGGTCGCCGACATCACCGGCACCCTCGTCGCCGAGGTCTCCGCCGACCCCAGCGGGCACGAGGACCCGGCACGGCTGGTGCGGAGCGCGGTGAGCCAGGTGTGCGCGTCGGCGGGCATCGGCGTCGACCGGCTGCGCGCCTTCGTGATCGGCACCAGGGGCGTCGTCGACCCCCGCACCGGTGACGTGCGCTTCTCCTTCGACCTGCCCTCCTGGCACAACGGCGTGCTCGCCGAACTCCGCCGTGACCTGGGCGTCCCGGTGACGATAGAGAACGACGTGAACCTGGCCGCGCTGGCCGAGCGCGCGTACGGGGCCGCGCTGGGCGTCGACGACTTCGTGCTCGTCTGGGCGGGGGTCGGGCAGGGGCTCGGCGTCATGCTGGGCGGGCGGCTGCACCGCGGCTTCACCGGCGGCGCGGGCGAGATCGGCTGGCTCCCCGTGCCCGGCGAGCCGCTCCCCACCGACGTGAGCGAGCCCCAGTCGGGCTCGTTCCAGCGCCTGGTCGGCGGCGACGCCGTGACCGGGCTCGCGAACGCCCACGGCATCGGCTCCTCCGTCTCCGGGAACTCGGGGGCCTCGGGGGCCTCCGGGGCCGACCCCGGCGCCGGTTCCGTGGGAGAACACGTCCGCACGGCCGTCGCGGAGGGCGCCGAGGCGTTCCTGGACGAGCTGGCCGGGCGGCTGGCCGTCGGCGTCGCCGCCGTCGCGGTGGTCCTGGACCCCGGACTCATCGTGCTCAGCGGCGACGTCGGCAGGGCCGGCGGCGACGCGCTCGCCGCCAGGGTGCAGGACGCCGTCGCCCGGGTCTGCCCGAGCCAGCCCCGGGTCGTGGTCTCGCGGGTCCAGGGCAACCCCGTGCTGCGCGGCGCCCTGGTGTCGGCGCTGCAGCAGGCCCGGGAGCAGGTGTTCTCGGACACGATCTGACGTCCCGCGCGACGGATCGCACCGGGGTCCGCGCACTGTGGCGCTTGGGGAAGAATTGCCACCATGCCTGACATCGTTCTGATCTCCGATGCCCGAGTCGCCGCGATCCCCGTCGAGGAGTCAGGGGAGCGGCTGGTCGACGTCCGGGGGCGGCTGCGGACGGACGGGCGGCTCGCCGACCCCCAGGGGGCCTTCGCCCACCTCAGGCTCGGGCTGCTGACCAGGCTGGAGGAGGCGCAGGCGCAGCTTCCCGGGGGATACCGGCTGCTGGTCGTGGAGGGGTACCGGCCACCGGCGACGCAGAAGGAGATCTTCGACGGATACTCGGCGGAACTCCGTGCGCTGTATCCGGATATGTCGCCCGCGGAGCTGCGAGCCGCGGCGAGCCGCTACGTGTCGCCCGTCGAGATCGCCCCGCACACCGCGGGAGCGGCGGTCGACCTGACCCTGTCCACCGAGGACGGGACCGAACTCGACATGGGCACCCGGCTCAACGCCACCCCCGAGGAGAGCGGCGGCGCCTGCTACACCGACGCCCCCGGACTGTCGCCCGAGGCCCGCCACCACCGCAAGCTCCTCGGCGTCGCCCTGGAGGCGGCCGGCCTGGTCAACTACCCCACCGAGTGGTGGCACTGGTCCTACGGCGACCGCTACTGGGCCCTGACCACCGGCGCCCCCGCCGCCCTCTACGGCCCCCGCGCCTTCTGACCTTTCCGTACGGCGGTTGAGAAGCGGTACTTCGCGATCGTGGGGTTGTACTGATCAATGAACGCGGAGCAGGTCGGTTCTACTCGCCGAACGTGAGCGGTGGGACGTCGTACCTGCTCAGGATCCTGGGTCGGGGTTAACCGTGCGCAGAACGCTTCGCCTTCTACGACTCGGTGAGGACGTAGAGCAGCGCGGCCATGCTGGTGCCGCTCACGATGTCACCCTTGCCGACCAGCTCGTGGATGTCGGCGAGGGGCACCCACTCGACGCGCTCGGCCTCCCATGTCTCGGTCGGCGGGCCGATGTGGGTGGAGCTGTCGGCGCGGAAGATGTGGTGGACCGAGTCCGAGATCCCGTTGGTCGGCTGGATGCACAGCAGCGGGCGCAGCGCTCCGGGTCGCCATCCGGTCTCCTCCTCGACCTCCCGGGCGGCGGCGGCGATCGGCTCCTCGCCGTCTTCGATCTTGCCGATGGGGATCTCCCAGCCCCACGAGTCGGTGATGAAGCGATGCCGCCAGATCAGCAACACCCGGTGCCGATCGTCGGTGACGACGGCCCCGGCCCCGGGCGCGGTACGGATCAGCCGGTGGTCCAGATGCCTGCCGTCGGGAAGCTCCACATCCGCCACCCGGACATCGAGCCACCGGTCGGTGTAGAGCGGTTCTTCGGAGTGAACCTGCCAGCGCATGCGGCGTACTCCCAGCGTGGGTGTCTGATCTCGGCACCACGCTACAAGGACACGCGTGCCTGCCGGTGTGCACGCGTCAGAAACTCTTCGACCACGCGGGCATCGAAGGGCCGTAGCGCGTCGGATCGTCGATCACCAGAAGCTGACGACGAGGTGCTTGGGCGGGGCCGTGATCCTGACGGGGGTTCCCCACCCTCGATAGATGATGTTCATCGTCATGGTCTCGACCTCATCGCCGGCGTACTTCGAGGTGAACCTCATGATGGCGTGGAAACGTCTCGGCAGGTCGTCCGGGCCCACCCAGAGTTTCCAGGTGATCGGCTCGTTCCACGACGCTCCCTCTTCCTCCTCGGTCCTGAAGTACATTCCGGCCTGTCTCTCGTCCAGGCCGGGAACCGTCACCGTGCCGCTGTGGAGGGTCGTCCTCACCCCCTCGAAGGTTCCGCCGTCGGAGCTGGTCGCACCGTGGGAGGCGACCAGCTTGAGGAAGCCCGGGTTGATCCCGTTGATCAGGTCCTCTCCCCAAATGACCCCGGCGAAATTCCGCCCGGACTCCCATTTCCCCACTGTCGACGGTGACTTCCAGACGTACTTGCCGTCCTTGGAACGCACGTAGGCCTGTGAGTAGAAGTCCCGGCCGATGCTGATTCCCCGGGACCGGCCTGTCCCCTCTGGTTCCTGGGAGATCGTCGTGGTGTCGGCGGCGTACACGCCCGAAGCTTTGAAGCGGTACGCGCCGGACGCCTTCATATCCGAGGTGGGTGGGGGTCCGCCACGTCGCTTGACGGAGAAGCGCACGCCGCTCTGCTTCGCGAACTGCTTCTTGATCGCTTTGACGACGGAGTCGAGGGACTTCGCTTCGGGAGCCGCGTGCACGGCGCCGCCGGGAATCGCGACGCTCAGCAGGCCGGCCACCACCAGGGCGACGCTCATGCGTTTCATGCGCCGATCATCACGGGTGATCATCTCGATCTCGTCACGGCAGGTCCTTACTCGATCGGCCGGATCGGGAAGAAGTCGGTGACGGTCTATCCGACTCCATGGAGGCGTGGGACACGGAGAACCGACGGTGAACCGGCCTGGCCGAACCGGTCGAGTTCGGTGCGGCGGTGTGGGATTCAGGGGGCCTGCGCCGCCGCGCTTACGGACGCAGGTGAGCCAGAAGCTCGTCCCCGGCGGGGTAGGGACGTTCCTCGGGCAGGAGCCGGGCCGCGGTACCCGGTTCGCCCTCGCGCAGGAGAGCGTGGATCTCGCGGACGAGTGGAGTGACGTCGGTAATGGCGACCGTCCACTCGTCCGAGTACCGGCGCGCGCTCTCACCCGAGAGGCCGAGTTGCAACGAGCGGTAGGGCAGCGGCCGCAGGTGGAGATCGCGTTCGGGGTCCCACTGCACCCGGACCGGCGCGTGCTTCAGCCGCCGCCTCCAGGCGGTCCGGTCGAGGTGAAGCCCGGACTCGTAGTGCGACAGGCACGCGTGGCGCAGGGCCCATTCGAACCCCTCGCGGGTGATCTCGATGGCCAGGACGGTTTCCTGTTTCTCCTTGGTGCCCCAGCCGCAGCGGTACATCATCCATAGGAACGATGGTTTGACCCACGTCATCCTGTCTCGCTTCCAGGTGGCCGGGAAGCGGCCGCAACGAGCGGCGGGGAGACCGATCTCCGGAGTGTAGGCCTGGTAGACGGTGATCGTGGACGCGCTGTGGACCGCCCGGATCCCGTGTTTCGGTTCTTCCATGGTGGACAGGATGGGCCCGGCCACACGGGAGAAGCCATCCGTTTACCGTCATGATCGATCGGTGGCGCAATCCGTGTGATCCGGCCGGCGGCCGGAGCGGCGTCAGGCGGTGTGCTGGTACGTCGAGTAGGTCAGGTAGCCCGCGTCACCGCCCTGGTAGTACGTCGCCTCGTCGACGGGAGCGATCGGCAGGCCGGTACGCAGCCGCTCGACCAGGTCGGGGTTGGCGAGGAACCCGCGGCCGAAGCTGATGAGGTCGGCGCCCAGCCCGAGCCAGTGGTCGGCCTCGGCCCGTCCGGTCTGTTTGGGGCCCATCGGCAGCACCGGGTTCAGGATGAGGGTGCCCGGCCACGCGCGGCGCAGCCCGATCAGCACGTCCTCGTCGGTGGTGGCCTCGAGATGGACGTAGGCCAGGTCGAGGTGGGACAGCTCGGTCAGCAGCGCGGTGTACAGCTTCGGAACATCGGTCTCCCGCACCCCCCAGAACGTCCCGCCCGGGGAGAGGCGGATCCCGGTCCTGGCCCCGCCGACGGCTTCGGCGGTCGCGGACACCGCTTCGACGACGAATCGGATCCGGTTGGTCACCGAGCCTCCGTAGCGATCCGTGCGCAGGTTGGCGTTCGACGAGAGGAACTGCGAGATCAGGTAGCCGTTCGCGCCGTGCAACTCCACGCCGTCGAAGCCGGCCTCGACGGCCCGGCGGGCGGCCCGGCCGTAGGACTCGGCGTGCTCGGGCACCTCGGCGGTGTCCAGGGCGCGCGGTGTCGGCGCGGGCCGGGGCCCGGATGGTGTGAACACGTCGCCGACGGCCGGGACCGCCGAGGGCCCGACCGGCCGCATGCCGGTGGTGGCGGGATGGGAGACCCGTCCGCCGTGCATGAGCTGGGCGAAGATCCGCCCGCCGCTGGAGTGCACGGCGGCGGTCACCGGGCGCCACGCGGAGACCTGCTCATCGGTGTGCAGTCCCGGCGTGCCCGGGTTGGACTGCCCGATCAGGCTCGGCTGCACGCCCTCGGAGATGATCAGCCCGGCCGTCGCGCGCTGGGCGTAGTACGTCGCCATCGACGGTGTCGCCAGCCCGCCGGCGGCGGCCCGGACTCGCGTCATCGGGGCCATCACCATCCGGTTGGGTAGCGTCAGGTCGCCGAGCCGATAGCTGTCGAAAAGGGTCGTCACGTCTTCCTCCATGGTCGTCGATCCCGGATTGCGGGTACGGCGAGTACGCTAGAAGCTCACATCCATGTCAGAGGCAAGTCCTGTGCCGCAGATCACAGTGGGAGGGCGACGTGCGCATCGGTGAACTCGCGTCACGGACCGGGGTCAGTGTCCGGTCGCTGCGCTACTACGAGGAGCAGGGACTGCTCACCAGCACCCGCAGCGCCAGCGGACAGCGGCACTACACGGACGACGAGGTCGAACGGGTCGCGTTCATCCAGCGCCTGTACACCGCGGGCCTGTCGAGCCGCACCATCGCCGAACTGCTCCCGTGCACCGAATCGCCCAGCACGGAGAACTCCGACGCCGCCCTGGAACGGATGGCGCAGGAGCGCGACCGGCTCTCCGCGCACATCGCCGATCTCATCCGCACCCGCGACGCGCTCGACGGGCTGATGGCCACGAACCGAGCACATCGTGAGCAGCTGCGGGCACCGCTGGCCGGCTGACCACCGCCGACGGCCCAGCGGGCGGCCGAGGGTGTCATGGACGGGCCACGCCCGGGTTCGCCGGCGCGGTGCCGGGGACGGGCTCGGCGGTCTACTCGGTAAGCCCTTCGGGAGTGTTCTGGCCGTGGTCGGCAGGACGCACCGAGTGCCTGAGGTCTCCACGGCCGACCGGCTCCTACCGGTACGCCGGGCGCGAATCCCGGCGTCGGCGGCGGCCATCGCGGTGTCGAACCCGGACCGGTCCTCGGTGGCCTTCCGCATCGGAGGCGTGGGAGACAATCGGGGCCATGCGGTTCGGCGTCCTCGGTCCCCTGGAGGTGCGGTCCCCCACCGGTGAGGAGATCTCCGTGGGCGGGCCCAGGCCGCGTGCCCTGCTCGTGATGCTGCTGCTGGACGCGGGCAGGGTGGTCGGCGTCCAGCGCCTGATCGACGGCCAGTACGGTGACGATCCCCCCGCCGGTGCCGCCAACGCGGTACAGGCCCAGGTCTCCCGGCTGCGCCGGAGCCTGCCCGGCGAGGTGATCGAGTTCCACGGGACCGGCTACCGGCTCGTGGCCGACCCCGACGACGTCGACGCCCACCGGTTCGAACGGCTGGCCCGCGATGGCCGGCGGCTGCTGGCGGAGGGGCGTCCCGCGGTCGCCGCCGGTCCGCTGCGGGAGGCGCTCGGCCTGTGGCGCGGGCCCGCGCTGGCCGACCTGCCCTTCGGGCGGACGTGGGCGGCCCGGCTGGAGGAACTCCGGCTGACCGCGACGGAGGATCTCGCGGAGGCGGAGTCGGCCCTCCCCGAGGGCGGCTCGGTGGTCTCGGTGGCCGAACTGCGGCGGCTGGTGGCCGAGCATCCGCTGCGGGAGCGGCTGCGGGGCCGGCTGATGCTCGCCCTGCGGGCGGCGGGGCGGCAGGCCGAGGCGCTGGCGGTGTTCGAGGAGGCCAGGCGGCTGCTCACCGAGGAACTCGGCACCGATCCCTCACCCGAGCTCGCCGCGATCCATCTGGACGTCCTGCGCGCCGGGCGACCCGCGCCGCCGCCACGGCGGAGGCTCGCGGCCCAGCTCACCAGCTTCGTGGGACGCGAGCGGGAGCTGGAGCGGATCGGCGCGCTGCGCGACTCACGGCTGATCACGATCACCGGACCCGGCGGCACCGGCAAGACCCGGCTGGCGATCGAGGCGGCCGGACGCGGACGGCGCGAGGTGTGCTTCGTCGACCTCTCCCCGCTCGACGGGCCGGGCGGCGGTGACCAGGCGGCGCGGGCGGTGCTGGGCGCGCTCGGGCTGCGTGAGCCCGGGTTCCACACGCCGCGCCCGGCCGACCCCGTGGAGCACCTGGTGGCGGCACTGGCCGAGCGCGAACTGCTGCTGGTCCTCGACAACTGCGAGCACGTGAACGCCGCCGTCGCCACGCTGGCCCGCAGGCTGCTGGGAGAGTGCCCCGGGCTGGCCGTCCTGGCCACCGGGCGCGAGCCGCTCGGCATCACCGGCGAGACGCTGGTGCCGCTGGCACCGCTGGAGACCCCGCCGCCGGACTCCTCGCCGCCCGCCGCCCTGGCCTCTCCGGCCGTGAAGCTGTTCGCCGACCGGGCGGCGGCCGTACGGCCGGGATTCGAGGTGCGGCAGGCCAACGTGGAGACGGTCATCCGGATCTGCGCGGCGCTGGACGGGCTGCCGCTGGCCGTCGAGCTGGCGGCCGCGCGGCTGCGCTCCTTCACCGTCGAGGAGATCGCCACGCGCCTGGCGGAGCACGGCCGGTTCCGGCTGCTGTCGCGCGGCGACCCCACGGCGGCGGCCCGTCACCGGACCCTGCGCGCGGTGGTGGAGTGGAGCTGGGACCTGCTCTCGCCCGCCGAGCAGGTGCTGGCCAGGCGGTTCTCCGTGTTCGCGGGAAGCGCGTCCCTGGAGGCGGCCGAGGTGGTCTGCGGGGTGGAGGACGCGGCCGGGCTGCTGGCCGACCTGGTCGACAGGTCGCTGGTCGTGGCGGACGGCGACCGCTACCGGATGCTCGACACGATCAGGCTGTTCTGCGCGGAACGGCTGGCCGAGGCGGGGGAGGAGGACCGCCTGCGCCGTGTCCACGCCCGCCACTTCCTCGACCTGGCGCGGCGCGCCGACCCCCACCTGCGCCGGGCCGAGCAGCTCCGGTGGCTGGCCAGGCTCTCCGCCGAGCACGGCAACCTGACGGCCGCGCTGCGCTGGGCCGTGCGCGACGACAGGGAGACGGGGCTGCGGCTGGTCGCCGCGCTGGCGGCGTACTGGTGGCTGGGAGGCCGGCGCGATCAGGCGGGGGAGGCGGCGGCCGAGCTGCTCGAGGCGACCGGTCGTCCCATCGCCGGGCTGGAGGAGGAGTACGTCATGTGCGTGGCGCACGCCGTACCCCGGGCGCTGCCCGACCACTGGGAACGGGCCGAGACGATCATGAGGTCGCGGGACCGGCCGCTGCGGTACCCCTTCGCCGAAGCGTTGTGGGGCATGTCCGCCGGGCCGCCTGAGCCGGCGCCGCCCGCCGGGCCCGAGACCGACCGGTTGTTCGGGTCCGATCCGTGGAGCCTGGCCCTGGTCGGGCTGGGTCGCGCCCTGCTGAAGGTGTTCGGCGGCGATCCGGCCGGGGGCGAGCGGGAGCTGGAGGAGGCGCTGGCCCGCTTCAGGTCCCTGGGGGAGCGCTGGGGGACGGCTCAGGGACTCGACTGGCTGGCCCTCGTCGCGGGCCGGCGCGGGGAGTGGGCGTGCGCCCGGGACATGTGGCGGGAGGCTCTGGAGCTGCTGGAGGAGCTCGGTGCCCTGGAGGAGACCGCGGACGTGCTGGGGCACCGGGCCGAGGCGCTGGCGCGCGAGGGCGACCTCGCCGCCGCGGCGGCCGACCACCGGCGCGCCGGGGAACTCGCCAGGAAGGCGGGCGCGCCGGGCGTGCCCGCCGCGACGCATCTGGGGCTGGGGGAGATCGCGCGGCTCGAAGGCGATCTCCCCGGGGCCCGTCGCCGGATCGGCCTGGCGCTCCGGGAGGCGGAGGCCGGGGCCTTCGGCATGGAGTCGGTGCGGACGCGCGCGTTCACCGCGCTCGGACGGCTGGCCGAGGCCGAGGGCGATCTCGCCGGGGCCCTGCTCCACCATCGCCGGGCGCAGGCCCGCGCGCGCAGGTCGCCGCTGGGGATGGACCTCGCCGACGCCGTCGAGGGCCGGGCGGGGGCCGCCCTGCTCGAAGGGGCGGGGAGCCGAGCGGCGCTGCTGCTCGGTATGGCGGTGGCGCTGCGCGGGACGGCCGTGGCCGGTGACCGCGACGTCGCCCGGGTCGCCGCGGGCGCCCGCGATCTCATCGGCGCGGAGGCGTTCGCGTCGGCGTACGCCCGAGGGGCCGCGATGCGCCGCGACGAGGTGTTCACGGCGCTCGACGCGCTCGACGTGGACGGTGCGGGTGACGGCTGACGGCGCTCGACGCGGGCGACGGCTGACGGCGCCCGGCGCCGGGGAGACCCGGCTGTCAGCCGATGGTCGGCGAACTGTCAGCGCCCCCCTCGACGCTCGTGAGCATGAAGAACACCACCGTCCTCATCTCCGGTGCGAGCATCGCGGGACCCGCGCTCGCGTACTGGCTGAGCCGTTCCGGCCACACCGTCACCGTCGTCGAGAGGGCGCCCGCGCTCCGTCCCGGCGGCCAGGCCGTCGACTTCAAGGGCGAGACCCACCGTGTCGTGCTGGAGCGGATGGGAATCCTCGACGAGGTGCGGCGGCGCCAGACCGGCGGTACCGACCAGACCATCGTCGACGCGGACGGCAGGCGGCTGGCGGTCATGCCCGGCGAGTTCACCGGCGGCGACATCGAGATCCTCCGCGGCGATCTCTCCGCCCTGCTGTACGAGAGGACCGCGGGGGAATGCGAGTACGTCTTCGGTGACTCCCTCACCTCGCTGACCGACACGGCGGGCGGCGTGCACGTCACCTTCGAGCGCGGCGCGCCGCGTACCTTCGACCTCGTGGTGGGTGCCGACGGCATCCACTCCAACGTGCGGCGGCTGGCCTTCGGCCCCGAGTCCGACTACGTGCGCTTCCTCGGCCACTACTACGCGCTGGCCGACCTCGGCGCGGATTCCGGCAACGTGATGTACAACGAACCCGGCCGGATGGTGGCGATCGGCGGCCCCAAGTCCCCCGCGTTCTTCGTCTTCGCCTCCGAGCGGCTCGACTACGACCGCTACGACGTGGAGCGGCACAGGCGCATCCTGGCCGACGCCTACCGGGGCATGGGCTGGCGGGTTCCCGAGCTCGTCGCCAGGCTGCCCGAGGCGCGCGACCTCTACCTCGACTCGATCAGCCGGGTCGAGGTCGACCACTACGCCAGGGGCCGGGTGGTGCTGCTCGGCGACGCCGCCTACGGCAACACCCTGGGCGGGTTCGGCACCGGCCTGGCGATCGTGGGCGCGTACGTGCTGGCCGGGGAGCTGACGGCGGCCGGTGGCGACCACCGGGCGGCGTTCCGCGAGTACGAGGAGGCCTTCCGCGGCTACGCCAGGGTGGCCAGGCAGGGCGGCGCCGGCCCCTTTCTCGCCCCGGCGACGTGGCGAGGGATCAGGATGCGGAACCGGCTCTTCAAGCGCCGGGTCCTGCTGCGGGCGATGCTCTGGATGACGGACAGGTTCGCCACGGACATCAGGCTCAAGGACTATCCGGCGCTCACCGGAACCTCCACCGCGACCTGAGAGGCGGCTTCGGACAGGAAGCTCGCGCGCCGGAGCAGGGGCCGGTCGCGGGCGGTGCCGATCAGGGTGCCCGCGTGCCCGGTCAGCACGGTGCAGCCGCCCGCGTCGCACAGGTCGGTCCATCCGGCGGGGGTCGCCACCGGCAGCCGCGTGCGGATCCGGCCGTCCGCGTCGGCCATGTACAGCCGGCCGTTCATCGCGGTCAGCGCCACGGCCTCGGCACCGGCACCGGCCTCGACCAGGCTCCAGCCGGAGGTCTCCGGGTCGAACAGCCACAGGCCCTCCGCGGCGGCGGCGAACAGCTCGCCGTTCACCATGCCCAGGCCGACCCCGCCGCGGGGTCCGTCGGCGAGGGTGATCCAGCCGTGCTCGGGGTCGCGGTAGACGAGCCGGTCGTCGGCGGTGAGACCGTACAGGCCGATCGGGTGGACGGCGGTGGCCTCCCTGGGGGTGGCCAGGGCGACCAGCGCGGGGGCGGTCCCCGCGGGGCGCCAGCGCAGGTTCTGGTCCGAGACCTCGCGGGTGAGCAGCGAGCCGCCGGAGGTGGCGCCGTACAGCAGGGAGTCGAACACGGTCAGCGCGCCGACCTCGTCCGCGCCGCCGATGGTCTCCCAGCCGCCCGCGCGCACCGACAGCCGGTCCAGCACGTTGCGGGTGATCCGGTCCACCGCCGGGTCGTGCAGGGTGTTGCCCCAGTTCACGGTGGAGGCGGTGAACACCGTCCCCGCGCCGAGGCCGAAGACGCCCATGGTGGCCATGCCGCCCTGGCCGTACCGGTGCCAGTGCCGCAGGTCGGCGGTGGCGAGGATGACGAAGGACGGCGGGGTGCCGTCGCGCCCGGTGGCCACCGGCACGCCGTCCTCCTCGACGAAGTCGCAGGCGTCCGTCTCGTAGCCGATGGCGCCCTTGCCGAACGTGTCGCCCTCACCCAGCTTGGTGCCCTCGAACACCCAGTGCTCGGGGAACCGGACGGTGTAGGACTCCTCGTGCATGAGCTGCATGTACGGCCCCCAGGTCCCGGCGCCGCGCCGGAAGCTGACCCCGGTCAGGCCGTTCTCCGGGCGGTTCACCGGCGCGCTGGACCACTCGACCGTGGTGAGGGCCGGATCCACGGCGGCCATCGGGTCGGCGATCGCGTCGCGGTAGCAGACCATGGTGCGCCCGTCGTCCTCGAGCCGGAACTGCCACCAGCAGGTGTTGCCGGAGAAGACGGCCAGGTTGCCGCCCCGGCGCACGAACTCCTCGACGCTGTCGCGCATCCCCGCCGACCAGTACTCGTCGTGCCCGCTGACCATCAGCAGCCGGTAGCCGGAGAGCAGCTCACGCCCCTCGTGCAGGTCCAGGGCCGAGCAGTGGTCGACGTCGTACCCGGCGGGCCCCAGCCAGCGGATCATGCCCTCCTCCCAGCGCTCGGGCGGCGGCCCGCCGCCGGGCCGGTCGAAGGACACCCGCGAGGCGCGGGTCGGCTGCTCGCTCCAGTAGATGGACTCGCCGGGGATGCCCGCCCGGTTGTAGGCCTGCCAGGTCGGGAACGGGATCGACAGCAGGATCGGTGAGCGGGGACGGGCGGCCCGTACGACGAAGTAGACCTCGCTGCTCTCCTCGTCGGCGGTGAAGACCGCGCGGTAGAGCGAGCTGGGCCAGCCGGCGGAGACGTCGAGCGTCCACACCGGGCCGGTGAACTCCCCGTCGAGTACGGCCAGGTCGGTGGCCACGTCCTCGACCAGCACCGAGCCGCGCAGCGGGGCGCGGGAGGCGCGGGCGAGGTGGAAGCGGAGCGCGCCGCCCTGGACGCAGGACGTCGACTCCGCGTAGGCGTGGACCGTCATCGGACCCCTCCGGCGTGCGTCCCTCGGGATCCGGCCGCGGGAAGGGCGTTCGGCCGGGCGGCTCCGGTCCTGGGGAGAGTGCTCGACCGGCCGGTTCCGGGCTTGGGCGGGACGCTCAACCGACCGGCTCCAGCACCTCGCGGAACGCGGCCTCGACCAGCAGCGACTCCAGGTCGAGCAGGTAGCGTTCCATGGCGGGACGGGGAAGGTGGCCGGTGTCGGCGGTGAGCGAGACGCCCAGCCCGCCGGGCTCGCCGGTCACGTGCAGGCAGAACCGGCAGTTGAGCCGCTCCTGGCTGAGCGGCCAGGTGAGCGTCGTCTCGTCCAGGGTCCGCCGCACGCTCGGCTCGTCGGGGGAGGCGTCCACCCGGTCGGTGAAGCGCATGTCGTTGAAGCAGCAGTACGGGTGGATTCTCACGCCCCGCTCCCGGCCGGCCCGCTCGGTGATCCGGTCCCGGTCGTCCGGGTCGTGGTAGGCGGACCGGTAGGCGCGCAGCGCGGCGGGTTTGGCCGCGCGCAGCAGCTCGGTGAAGCCGCCCCCGCGCAGGTCCAGCACGAACAGGCCCTCCTGGGAGAGCGTGGTGACCGCGTTGACGGTGCCGCCGCGGAAGCGGTTGCCCACGATCGGCAGCATCGCGCTCACGTCGTGCCCGGTCACCCTTCCGGCCAGCGTGGCCGCGGCGGCCAGCAGGACGGTCGAGGTGCTCGTGCCGCTCAGCGCGGCGATCCGCCGCACGGCCAGGTCCATCGCCCGGGAGACGAGGTGCGCCCGCCAGATCGGCGGATCCGCGGGGACGCCCGCCCGCCGGTCGAACATGGTCGGGGGGATGCGCCGGTACTCGCTCTCCCAGTGTTCCGCGGCCACCGCCGCGACCTTCAGACCCTGCTCGGAGCCCTGCCAGCGGGCCAGCTCCAGCGGGGAGGGCGGGGGCGGTCCGGGTACGGAGCCGCGCAGCAGGAGCAGCCGCAGCTCCGTGACCGCGACCTCGGCTCCGAGACCGTCGGCGGCCAGGTGGCAGAAGACGAGCACGATGTGGGTGACCTCGTCGCGGTCGACGACGAGCCCGATCCTGAGCGGCCACTCGTTCCCGTAGTCGAACGCGGTCTCCGCCAGCGTGTCCCGCAGCCGCTCGGGGTCGCCCTCCGACACGGTGACCGGGATGGAGCCGCCGGTCGCGAGCACCTGCCACGGCTCCGCGCCGTCGCCCTCCCCGGCGCCGCCTCCGTACGGTTCCGCGCCGCTCGCGCGGACGGCCCTCCCGCGCGGTGCCTCGCCCAGCCTGGTGCGCAGGGACTCGTGCCGTTCCACCAGCGCGCGCAGGACCTCGGCGGCCCCCGCCACGGTGAGCGGCCTGGCCCGTCCGGGCACGGCGAGCACGCGGCCGAAGTTGAAGTAGTGGTCGTCCGGCGCCGTCTTCCGGATCGTGTCCCAGATGGCCCGCTGCCCCCAGGTCAGCGGTGCCGTCTCCGACCGGCTCCCCGAGAACCGGATGTCCATGTG
This sequence comes from Streptosporangium sp. G12, assembly GCF_052983175.1. Classification (NCBI taxonomy): domain Bacteria; kingdom Bacillati; phylum Actinomycetota; class Actinomycetes; order Streptosporangiales; family Streptosporangiaceae; genus Streptosporangium; species Streptosporangium sp. G12. Next base: position 203,919 of record NZ_JBRIQO010000004.1, read on the forward strand.
CTTCCCCCGTTCGGAAATGCGTTCAGGAGTGCGCGCGTCGCGCCTCGTTGATGTGGCGTTCCAGCGCGTCGAGGTCTTCCAGCAGGTCGAGCCCGTCGCCCGACAGGTCGATCTCCACCCCGAACTCGGTCTCCACCGCGTCGATCAGCCGCATCTGCGCCAGGGAGGTGACTCCCAGCGCGGACAGCGGGACCGTGGCGGTGAGCGCCTCCCTGGCCGTGACGGCTCCGTCGGAGGCCGAGGCCACCATCGCCGCCAGCCGTTCCCTAACCATTGCCAGCTCCTCTCGTACGGTCTCCGGCGCCGCTCGCCGGGATCCGGGTCCAGTCGCCGTGCATCTCACGCCCCTCTCGCGCTGAGGGGGCGCAGGTCGGTCCAGACACGGTCGATGTGGGCGAGACACTCCTCCTTGGTGCCGGAGACGCCCTCCTCGCGCCAGCCGTCCGGGAGGTCCCGGCCGTCCGGCCAGATCGAGTACTGCTCCTCGTGGTTGACCACGACGCGGTGACCCATCTCAGCTCCCGGTTTCCATGAGGCGCTCGGCCTCCTCGTCGGACATCTCGGCCAGCTCCGCGACGAGCAGTTCCTCCACCGCCGCCGCGAGGTCGGCCACGGTGCTGCGCGCGAACAGGGTGCGGATCGGCACGTCCACCTCGATGGCGGCGCGGAGCCTGGCGACGGCGCGGGTGGCGAGCAGCGAGTGCCCGCCCAGCGCGAAGAAGTCGTCGAAGGCGCCGATCTCCTCGATGCCCAGCACCTCGCCGAAGATCTCGGCCACCAGCTCCTCGGCGTCGCCGCGCGGGGCGGTCCTCGTCCGGGGCCCGGCCTCGGGCGCGGGCAGCGCGGCCCGGTCGAGCTTGCCGTTCGCGGTCAGCGGCAGCGCGGTGAGGCTCACCCAGAGCGCGGGGACCATGTAGGCGGGCAGCGTCCCGGCCAGGTACCCGGCCAGCTCGTCTCCCGTGGCCGTGCCGACGACGTAGCCGACCAGCGTCTCCCTGTGCACGGCCACCGCCGCCTGGCCGACGCCGGGGTGGGCCAGCAGCCGCGCCTCGATCTCGCCGGGCTCGATCCGGAAGCCGCGGACCTTGACCTGGTCGTCAAGGCGGCCGAGGAACTCCAGCTGCCCGTCGGCCCGCCAGCGCGCCAGGTCACCGGTCCGGTAGATCCGCTCCCCGCCGGGAACACCGGGAACACCGAAAGCGCTGGGAACGCCGGAGCCGCCAAGGAGGTTGTCGTCAAGAGTGCGGAAGCGCTCGGCCGTGAGGTCCGGCCTGCCCAGGTAGCCGACGGCCACCCCGGCCCCGCCGACGCACAGCTCGCCCGGCGCCCCCGGCGGCACGGCCTCGCCCGAGCCGTCCAGGATCAGGATCGAGGTGTCGGCGATCGGGACGCCGATGGGCGGGCGCCCGGGGGAGCCGTCCAGCTCGGCGGCGGTGGCGATGATCGTCGCCTCGGTCGGGCCGTAGGTGTTGACCAGCCGCACCCGGTCGCCGAAGCGCTCACGCCAGCGGGTCACGGCCGCCTCGTGCACCTGCTCGCCGCCGAGGATCACCAGCCGCAGGGTCGGCGGCCAGGCGATCTCGCCGATGTCGTCGACGAGCGCGTGCCAGTACGCCGTGGGCAGGTCGAGCACGGTGACCCGGTCGAGGTGGTCGGGCAGGGTGACGCCGCCCTCGGGCAGCAGCTCCAGCCGGGCCCCGGCGGCCAGCGCCGGATAGATCTCCTCGGCGTGGGTGTCGAAGCTCAGCGAGGCGAACTGGACCACCCGGTCGTCGGGCCGCAGCCCGTACGCCTCGCGCATCCACCCGACGCGGGCGGCCAGGTTGCGGTGCGAGACCACGACCCCCTTGGGCGTTCCCGTGGACCCGGAGGTGTAGATCACGTAGGCGGCCGAGCCGGGCACCGGGGCGCTCACCGGGACGAGGGGGCTCTCGTCCGCGTGCGCGCGTGGCGTGCCGGGAGGCAGCCGGTCGCCCAGGCTCGCCGTGGTGAGGACGAGGGAGGCGCCGCTGTCGTCCAGCATGAAGGCGAGCCGCTCGGCGGGGTGGTCCGGGTCGAGCGGCAGGTAGGCCGCCCCCGCCCGCCAGACGGCGAGCAGGGCCGCGACGGCGTCGGGCGACCTGTCCAGGCAGACGCCGACCACGTCGCCGGGCGCGACGCCCCGCCCGCGCAGCAGCGCCGCCAGCTCGTCCGCGCGGGCGTCCAGCTCGGCGTAGGTGAGCGTGGTGTCCCCGCATCCGATCGCCACCGCGCCCGGCGTGGCCCGTACGGTCGCCGCGAACAGGTCCGGCACCGGGGGAGCGGGCGGTCGCGCGGGCCCCCGCGAGAGGCGCCGCAGCAGGGCGTCGTCGTCCCCGGTGCGCAGCGGCAGCTCGGAGACCCGGTCGCCGGACGCGTCCGGCAGCGCGGTGAGCAGCAGGCGGAACCGCGCGGCCATCGCCTCGACCGTGGCCCGGTCGAACAGCTCGGCGTCGTAGACGAAGCCGAGCGTCAGCTCGTGCTCGTCCTGCCAGGCCTCCAGCATCAGCTCGAGCTTGGCCTGCCGCATGCCGTGCTCGAACCCCGTGGTGGTCAGCCCCGCGAAGGCGTCGCGAGCCTGCGCGACGTCCTGCGTGTGCAGGATGAGCATGGTCTGGAACAACGGCGTGCGGGTCAGGTCGCGCTCGACCCTCAGCGCCGCCACCAGCTCCTCGAACGGCACGCCCTGGTGGGAGAAGGCGTCCAGGACGCCGATCTGGGTCTCGCGGAGCAGGTCCGCGAAGGTGGGATCGGCCGACAGGTCGCCGCGCATGACCAGGGTGTCGCTGAGGTAACCGACGACCGGTTCGAGCTGGACCCGGTCCCGGCCCGCGGTGGCCGTGCCGACCAGGATGTCGTCGCGCCCGGTATGCCGCGACAGCAGGACCTGGTAGGCGGCGAGCAGGACCATGAACACGGTGGCGCCGTGCTCCCTGCCCAGCCGGGCCAGGGCGGCGGCCTCCGCCGCGTCCAGCCGGACGCTCGCCACGTCGCCGCGCCTGGCGGCCCCGGCGGTGCGCGGCCGGTCGACCGGCAGGTCCAGCGGGGTGGGGTCGGCGAGCCTGTCCCGCCAGTAGCCGAGCAGGTCGCCGAGGTCGCGCCCGCGCTGCCAGAGGGCGACGTCACCGAACTGGAGCGGGACCGGCGGCAGGGCGGTGGCACCGGAGTACAGCCGCGACACCTCGTCGAAGATGAGGTTGAGCGACCAGCCGTCGCCGAGGATGTGGTGGAGCACGACGCACAGGACGTGGTCGTCCTCGGCGATCCTGATCAGGGTGACGCGCAGCGGCGGCCTGGCGCCCAGCTCGAAGGGCGCGTTGGTCAGGGCCGCGACCAGTTCCAGCGCCCCGGCCTCGCCCGCGGCGTCCGTCTCCTCGACGGTCACGGGACCCGGCGGGTCGACGACCACGACCGGCACGCCGTCCACCTCGGGGAAACGGGTGCGCAGGCTCTCGTGCCTGGCGACCGTCCCGGTCAGCGCCCCGGCGAGCGCGTCCCGGTCCAGCGGCCCGCGCAGCCGCCTGACCAGGCACATGTTGTACGACGCGTCGTCCGGGTCGAGCCGGTTGAGGAACCAGAGCCGCTCCTGGCCGAAGGAGAGCGGCGGTACGGTTCCCTCGGGCCTCGGCCGCGGCCCGTCGCTCCTCCCGCCGGACGCGGTGGCGATCAGTTCCGCCAGCCCGGCGACCGTCGGCCGGGTGAACACCTCCCGGACCGGCACCTCCGTCCCGGACAGCGCCGCCAGCCGCGCGGTGACCATGGTGGCGAGCAGCGAGTGCCCGCCGAGGGCGAAGAAGTCGTCGTACGCGCCCACCTCCGCCGTCCCGAGCACCTCGGCGAAGACCTGCGCGACCATCCGCTCGCCCGGGGTGCGGGGAGCGATCGCGTCCCGCGCGGGCGCCGCGTCCACGTCGGGAAGCGCGTTGCGGTCGATCTTCCCGTTGGGGGTGAGCGGCAACGCCTCCACCTCGACGAACACGCTGGGCACCATGTAGCCGGGCAGCTCGCGCGCGGCGCGCTCCCCGAGCCCGTCGAGCGCTCCCGCGCCGTCCGTCTCCACCCGTGATGACGAGGTGGGCGCGGTGGGCACGACGAAGGCCACCAGCCGGTCCCCGCGCACCGCGACGACCGCCTGCCGCACGCCGGGGCAGGCGTCCAGCACGGCCTCGATCTCGCCCAGCTCGATGCGGTGACCCCGGAGCTTGACCTGGTTGTCGGTCCGGCCGAGGAACTCCAGGGTGCCGTCGTTGCGGAGGCGGACGCGGTCTCCGGTCCGGTAGTGCCGCGAGCCGCCGGGACCGGGGACGAAGCGCTCCGCGGTCAGGGCCGGGCGGCCGAGGTAGCCGGTGGCGACCCCCTCGCCGCCGATGAGCAGCTCTCCGGCCACCCCGATCGGGCACGGCCCGCCGCCCGGGTCGGCGACGTGGACGACGGTGTTGGCGATCGGGCGGCCGATGACGATCTCGCCCGGGTCCTCCGGGACGTCCCAGGCCGTGGACCAGATGGTGGTCTCGGTCGGGCCGTAGACGTTGACGAGCCGGTCCACCCGGGGACGCAGCTCGCGGGCGAGCCGGGGGGCGAGCGGCTCGCCGCCGGTCAGCCCCACCACGCGCGGCAGGTCCCCGGCGAGCAGGACCCGCCACCCCGAGGGCGTCGCCTGGACGTGCGTCACGCCCTCGTCCCCGACGAGGCGCGCGAGCCGCACCCCGTCGCGGGCCGTCTCCGCGTCGGCGACGACCACCCGCCCGCCCGTCACCAGCGGCAGGTAGAGCTCCAGGGCGGAGATGTCGAACGACAGCGAGGTCAGCGCCAGCCACACGTCCCGCGGCGAGGACCGCACCAGGTCGCGCATCGCCAGCAGGAAGTTGGTCAGCGCCCGGTGAGGCACCACCACTCCCTTCGGCCGTCCGGTGGACCCCGAGGTGTAGAGCACGTACGCGGTGTCGCCGGGAAGCGGCCGCGCGGGCGCGGCGGTCGCAGTGCCGATCACGGTGCCGGTCGCAGTGCCGGTCGCAGTGCCGGTCGTCGCGCCGGTCACCGGGGGGAGGTCGTCGAGGCCGGTCAGCACCAGCGCCGCCGCGGAGTCCTCGATCACGTACGCGACGCGCGCCTCGGGGTAGTCGGGGTCGACGGGGAGGTAGGCCGCGCCGCTCATCGCCACGCCGAGCAGGGCGACGAGCATGTCGATGCCGCGTTCCATCCGGACCGCGACCAGCGAGCCGCGCCCGATCCCGGCCGCGCCCAGCCGCCCGGCCAGCTCCGCCGACCGCCCGGCCAGCTCCGCGTACGTCAGCTCCCGCGCGCCGGCCCCGTCCACCGGTCTGTCCATCGGCCCGCCGGCCGGCGCGCTCACCGGTGTGGTCGCGGGCGTGGAGGTGTGAGCGGACGTGGCGCGTACCGCGACCGCGTCGGGGGTCGCCGCGGCCTGTTCGAGCAGCAGGTCGACGAGGGTGACCTCGGGCGGCTCGGCCGCGGTGTCGTTCCACCCCTCCAACCGGGCGAGCTCCGCGTCCGGCAGCATCCGCAGCGAGCCCACGGGGGAGCCGGGATCCGCCACGACGGCCGTGAGCAGCTCCTGGAAGCGGGCGACCATCCGTTCCACGGTCTCGCGGTCGAACAGCTCGGTGCTGTAGATGGCGGTGCCGTGCAGGGCGCCGTCGCCGCCGGGGTAGATGTCCACCGACAGGTCGAGCCTGGCGCGGGCCCAGCCGTTGGGGAAGTAGGTGGCGTCGAGGCCGGGCAGCGGATCGGCCGGCTCGCCGTGGGTGTGCAGGGCGAACAGGGTCTGGAACAGGGGCGTGCGGCTCAGGTCCCGCTCCACGTCGAGTTCCACCACGAGGCGCTCGAAGGGGACGTCCTGCCGCGAGAGCCCGTCCAGTACGACCCTGCGGGTGCGCCGGAGCAGCTCCTCGAAGGTGGGGTCGCCGGAGACGTCGCAGCGCAGGGCCAGCGTGGTCGAGAGGAAACCGATCATGGTCTCCAGCTCGGTGCTGCCGCGACCGGCCGAGGGGGTGCCCACGCAGAAGTCGGTCTGGCCGGTGTGCCGGTGCAGCAGCACCTGGTAGGCGGAGAGCAGCACCATGAACGGCGTGCACCGGGTGCGGCGGGCGAGGTCGCCGATCGAGGCGGCCACGTCGGAGGCGATCCGGAACTCGACCTCGGCGCCCGCGCCGGTCCGCCGGGCGGGACGCGGCCGGTCTGCCGGGAGCTCCAGGGGAGGCACTCCGGCCAGCCGTTCGGTCCACCAGCGGAGCTCGGAGTCCGCGGGGCGCAGGGCGCGCGCGTACTCGCCGTACTGCAGCGGCAGCTCGGGCAGCGGGGCGGTGCCCCGGCTCCCGTAGTGGGTGGCCACCTCGGAGCGGAGCACGTTCAGCGACCAGCCGTCGCCGTTGATGTGGTGCAGGACGACGCAGAGCACGTGGTCGGCGGGGCCGAGCTCGATCAGCGAGACGCGGAACGGCGGTGCGGCGGCCAGGTCGAAGGCCGTGTTGGTGAGCGCCGAGACCAGGGCCGCGACCTCCTGCTCGCCCTGGACGGTGAGCCGATGGACCGTCACCGGTGACGGCGGCTCGACGATCGCCACGGGCTCCCCGGCGATCTCGCGGAACCGGGTCCGCAGGCTCTCGTGCCGTGCCGCCACCGCGGTGAAGGCGGCCTCTAGGGCGATCTTGTCAAGGCGACCTTTCAACCTGTAAACATAGGAGGTGTTGTAAGCAGAGTCGCCTGGATCGAGCCGATGGAGAAACCAAAGCCGCTGCTGGCCATACGACAGGGGGTATTCCGTCCCTGATTGGCCGGTCGAAACGGTCTCCGGTGGGAACACGCAGGGCTCCTTTTTCGGCCGCGGGCCCGGTAGTTCACGCAATCGCGTTGGAGGTTAGTACGCAAAAGACCCGCTCTGTGCACATATGACCAGCTTGGGCGGGCATCGGGAAGGGTCTCTTTCTGGAAAGAAACCTTTCAGTTAGTTCTGCGGTCGTCAGTGTTACACCTTCGCCCCAAGGGCGCAAGGGTCACTTTCGTGTGGTTTTTGTTGCCTCTGTGAACCTCTCCCCAAAGTCTTGCGCACCCCTTACGATCATGTAAGACTGACGCTCGATTTTAAATAGTAAAGATTCTTTCCTGTAGTGCCCCCGGTGCCCGCACACACCGAGTGCATATACATCCGATCTTTAGTGGGAGGTTCACTTGGTGAACCTGACCGTCCCCCAGCTGCTCGGAGACCGGGCCCTCACCGACCCCGACGGGGTCGCGCTGATCGTGCACGGCTCGGCTCAGCTCACCTACCGCCAGTGGCACGAGCGCTCCACCGCGCTCGCGAACAGCCTGGTCACGCGAGGTGTCGTCCGGGGCGACCGGGTGGGCCTCGTGTTCGGGGCCGCGGACTGGGCCGACTACGCCGTGGCGTTCTGCGGGGTCCTGGCGGCCGGAGCGGTGGCCGTACCGCTCTCCGACCGCCTCACCCTCGACGACCTGCGCTTCATGCTGGAGAACTGCCGGGCGACCGGCGTCGTCCACGCCACGGGCCTCGCCGTGCCCGAGATCGGCTGGAGCGCCACGGTCGACGGCCTGAACGTCGAAACGTCCTATGAGAAGGCCGATATCGCGCCTCCGGAGCCCGGGGATCTCGCCCAGATCCTCTACACCTCCGGTACGACCGGCCGTCCGAAGGGCGTCTCGGCGACCCATGCCAATCTGGCCTACGGCTGCGGTGGCAAGCGCCGCCCGTTCGCGCACTCCAGGCACCTCGTCCACGCCTTCCCGATCGGGACCAACGCCGGGCAGGCGATGCTGATCAACGCGCTCGACGCCCAGCCGGCCGTCGTGACGCTGCCGCGCTTCACCCCGGCCCGCTTCGCCTCGCTGATCGAGTCCTACCGCGCGGGGACGGTCTTCCTGGTCCCCGCGATGGCCATCGAGCTGATCAACGCGGGGGTGGCCGAACGGCACGACCTGTCCAGCGTGCTGCTGCTCGGCTCGGCCGCCGCGCCGCTGCCCTCGGCCGTCGCCCAGGCGCTGACCACGGCCTTCCCCAACGCGACGATCACCAACTACTACACCTCGACCGAGGCCGCCCCGGCTCAGACGATCATGATGTTCGACCCGGACCGGCCGGGAAGCGTCGGCCGCGCCATCGCCGGGGGACGGGTCAGGATCGCCACCGCGGAGGGGGAGCCGCTGGCGCCGGGGGAGACCGGGGAGGTCTGGATGCGATCCCCCGCGGCGCCGCGCGCCTACTACGGCGACCCCGACAGCGGGACCTTCCGCGACGGCTGGGTGCGGATGGGCGACCTCGGCTACATCGACGCCGACGGCTACCTCTATCTCGTCGACCGTGAGAGCGACGTGGTGAAGTCAGGGGCCTTCAAGGTCTCCACGATCCACGTCGAGGAGGTCGTCTACCGGCATCCGGCCGTGATCGAGGCCGCCGCGTTCGGGGTTCCGCACCCCGTGCTCGGAACCGTCGTCACCGTGGCCCTCGCCACCAGGGAACCCCTCACCCCCGAGGACCTGCGGATCTTCCTCAAGGACCGCCTGGCCCCGCACGAACTGCCCGCGCACGTCATCACGGTCGACGCCCTGCCGCGCAACGCCGGCGGCAAGGTCGACAAGAAGGCCCTGCGCCGGACGATGGAGGGCGCGTGATGGCCGGGGTCCCGTCCGAGAACACCTCCGGGCCGCCGCGGGAAAGCACGTCCGGGCCTGGGCCCGCGAGCGCGTCCGAGCCCGCGCCCGCGGGCCTGCCGGAGGTGACGTTCACCCAGCAGGGGATGTGGGTGACCGAGCAGACCGTGGGCGGGGGCGCCGCCTATCACATGCCGATGCTCGTCCATCTGCGCGGCGACCTGGACACCGGCGCGCTCCTGGCGGCCTGCGCGGCGGTGGTCGCACGCCACCCGATGCTGGGCAGCGTGGTGGCGGAGGTGGACAACGAGCTGCGGCTGGTGCCCGGAGCCGGGGTTCCCGTACGCGAGGCGGTGATCTCTTCCGGCTCTGCCGACCCCGACGCCGTCACCGGTGGTTCCCCGCCGGACGCGCCGGACGCGCCGGATCCGTCGTCCGAGAACACCGAGAACGCCGAGAACGCCGAGAACCGCGGGAACCGCGGGAACGCCGAGGGCGGTGAGAGCGGCGAGCGGTACGGACGGGCCGTGCGGGCGGCGGTGCGGGAGGAGATCCTGCGCGAGTTCGACCTGGAGAAGGGCCCGCTGGCCAGGTTCACCCTGTTCGGGATCGGTCCCGGGCGGCACCTGCTCCTCTTCGTCGCCCACCACCTGATCTTCGACGGCCAGTCGAAGGACATCCTGGTGCGCGACCTGGCCGCCTTCTACAACGGCGAGCCGCCGCCCCCGCTGCCCGCGATCGACCACGGCCGGGCCGAGCGCGAGCGGGTGGCCGCCCTGCTTCCCGGCGCGCGGGAGTTCTGGAAGCCCCGCTGGCGCGATCCGGGCGAGACCGTCGTACTCGGCCGCGCGCTGCGATCCCGGCGGGCGGGCGAGGGCCGGGTGCTGCGGTTCACCGTCGATCCGTCGATCACGCCCCGCCCGTCCTCCGTTCCGTCTTCGGGCTCCTCCTCCGCGTCCGTTCCGTCTTCGGGCTCCTCCTCCGCGTCCGTTCCGTCTTCGGATTCCCTTTCCGCGTCCGGTCCGTCTTCCGCCCCCTCTTCGGGCACGCAGACCCCCGGCCTGACCCGGTTCGAGGTGCTGCTCGCCGCGCTGCACACCCTGCTCCTCGGCTACGGCAACACCGCGGTGACCACCGCCGTCGACCTGTCCACCCGGCCCCCCGAGGCCGCCGGCCACATCGGCCTGTTCGTCAACGAACTCCCGGTCGCCTCCAGCCCGTCCCCGGAGGCGACCTTCCGTGAGTTCGCCACCGCCCTGCGCGCCGAGCTGCGGGAGGTCTACCGGTTCCGCCAGGTGCCGCTCTCCCGGGCGATGCCCCGCCTCCGTCCGCACGCCGCGCTGGTCCCCGTCTCCGTCAGCTACCGCACCCGCCGCGACGCGGACCCGGTGTTCGCCGGGCTCGACACGTCGGTGGAGTGGACCGTCTTCAACCACGCGGTACGCGGCGCGCTGCACCTGCAGTGCGTGGACGGCCCCGGCGGGCTGCGGATCAGCCTGCGTCACGACCCCGAGACGGTGCCCGACGCCGACCGGTTCGCCGACGACCTGCGTCTCCTTCTGGAACGCGCCATGCATGACCCTGACCTGTCACTGCACGAAATTCTGGAGAACGAGATGGGTTCCGTCACCACGCTGACCGACCAGGTGCGCGAGATCTGGGAGGAAGTACTGGGCATCTCACCGATCGCCGACGACGACGACATCTTCGATCTGGGTGGCCACTCCCTGACCATCACGCAGATCATCGCCCGCATGCGCAAGCGCCTGGACATCGAGGTCTCCCTGGACGCCTTCTTCGACAACCCGACGATCGCCGGGATCGTAGATTCACTCGGCGATGACTGAGACCCTCGACGGGCTCCGTCTCTCCCCCCTCACCGACGACGACCTGAAGCTTCTGCTCCTGGTCAGGCACTTCGAGCTCAAGCTCCTGGAGCTGTACGGCAGAGGCGACCTCAACGGCACCACGCACACCTGCCTGGGCCAGGAGTACGTCCCGGTCGCGCTGCGGTCCCTGCTCGGCCCGGCCGACCACGTCTTCAGCAACCACCGGGGACACGGTCACTACCTGGCCAGGTTCCGCGACCCCCACGGCCTGCTCGCCGAGATCATGGGCAGGGAGGGCGCGGTCTGCGGAGGCGTCGGCGGCAGCCAGCACATCCACCGCGACCGCTACATGTCCACCGGCGTGCAGGGCGAGAGCATGCCGGTCGCCGCCGGGGTCGCGCTCCACCTCAAGCGCTCCGAGCCCGGCACCCTGGCCTGCGTGCACATCGGCGACGGCACCTGGGGCGAGGGCGCGGTCTACGAGGCGCTGAACCTCGCCGCCCTCTGGAAGCTCCCGCTGCTCGTCGTGGTGGAGAACAACGGCATCGCCCAGTCCACCCCGACCACCGCGCAGATGGCCGGCACGGTGGCCGGCCGGGCGGCGGCCTTCGGCATCCCGCACCGGCTGGTCCCCTCCACCGACGTCAACGAGATCCGCCTCTCGCTGGAACGCGAGATCGCGCGGGTGCGCGAGGGGCAGCCGCTGGTGGTCGAGTTCGTCACCCACCGCCTCGGGCCGCACAGCAAGGGCGACGACATCCGCCCGGCCGACGTCGTACGGGCCGCCAGGGACAACGACTGGTACGCCCGCTACGCCCACGACCATCCCGAGCACTTCCACCGGTTCGACGGCGTCGTCAAGGCCGAGGTCGAGGCCGTCGCCGACGAGGTGGCCGCGCGCCCGCCCTCCCGATGGGAGGGATCGTGCGCGTAGCGGAGAACCTCAACGCCGCCCTGCACGGGCTGCTGGACGACGATCCCACCGCCTACGTGCTCGGCGAGGACATCCTCGACCCGTACGGTGGCGCCTTCAAGGTCACCAAGGGGCTGTCCACCCGCTTTCCCGAGCGCGTGATCGGCACCCCGATCAGCGAGGGCGCGCTGACCGGCGTCGCGGCGGGACTGGCGCTCACCGGCAACACGGCCGTGGCCGAGATCATGTTCGGCGACTTCGTGGCGCTCGCCTTCGACCAGCTCTGCAATTTCGCGAGCAAGTCGGTGTCGATGTACGGCAGGCGGCTGCCGCTGCGGATGGTGGTGCGCTGCCCGACCGGTGGCGGCCGGGGCTACGGTCCCACGCACAGCCAGAGCCTGCAGAAGCACTTCGTCGGCATGCCGGGACTGTCGCTGTACGAGATGTCCCCCTTCCACGACAACCGCGCGGCGTTCGCGGCGATGCTGGAACGGGGCGAGCCGTGCGTGTTCTTCGAGGACAAGGTCCTCTACACCCGGCAGATGGAGCGGGTGGACCCGCTGTTCCTGATGAGCCGCGACGGGGACCTGGCGGTGGTGGACGTCCGCGACGCGGGCGGCCGCCCCGACTGCGTGGTCATCGCTCCCGGCGGGATGGTCCACCGGGTGCTGGGCGCGATGCGCTCCCTGATGATGGAGGAGGAGATCTCGGTCCGGCTGCTGGTCCCCTCCCGGCTCTACCCGCTGGACGCCGACGCGCTCCTGCCCCACCTCGGGGACGTCGTCCTGGTCGCGGAGGAGAGCACCGCCGGGGGCACCTGGGGCAGCGAGGTCGCCCACCTGCTGCACGCCCGCCTCTGGGGTCGCCTGCGCGGACCCGTCCGCCTCGTCCACTCGCGAGCCTCCGTCATCCCCACCGCCGCTCACCTGGAGAACGAGGTCCTGGTCGGGGAGTCCACGATCCACCACGCCGTACGGGAGGCCCTGCGTGGCTGACATCCACGTCCCCAAGCTCAACAACAACGACACCGAGTACCTGATCGTCGAGTGGCTGGTGGGGAACGGCAAGCCCGTCATCGCCGGGGAGCCGATCGCCGTCCTGGAGACCTCCAAGGCGGCCGACGAGCTGGAGGCGGAGGAGACCGGCTACCTGCACCACGCCGCCGCCCTCGGCACCTGGATCGCTCCCGGCGCGCTCCTCGCCCGCGTCACCGCCGAGGCGGCCCCGCAGTCCGCCTCTGTGCCCGCCCCTGGGCCCGCCTCCGTGCCCGATGACGCGCCCGAGGTCGTGGCCTCCGCGGACGCGGTGGGGCAGGAGGACGCGCCGGTGGCGGAGCCGGTCGTCACCGCTCCCGCCCGCGCCGCCATGGAGGAGCTCGGTGTCTCCCACGCCGAGGTCGCGTCCCTGGGACTGGCCGTCATCCGCAGGGCCGACGTGGAGGCCGTGGCCTCCCGCCGTACCGGACAGACGGCCTCCGACGTGCGTGAAGACGTGCGCGAGGACGTGAGGGAGGGCGCGCCGCAGGACACGCGGCAGGCCATGCGGGAAGTCGTGCCGGGAGACGTGCTGGAGGACGTGCCGGAACCGGTCGTGAACGCGGGGGCGCACCGCCTCTCGCGGGTACAGCGGGCCGTCGCGCGCGCCGTCACCACCTCGCACGGCACCATCCCCGCCGCGTACACCGTCGTGAGGTTCGAGGTGGGCCCGCTGCTGGAGCGGGCCAGGGGGCTGAGCAGGGAGGTGCGCAGGCCGGTCGGCCTGGCGGAGCTGTTCGTCCAGGCCGTGGCCGCGCTGCACCCCGCGTTCCCGCTGTTCTTCGCCTCGCTCGACGGGGACCGGGCGCATCCGGCCGACGCCCCGCGCGTCGGCGTCACGTTCGACATGGGCGAGGGCCTGTACGTGCCGGTCGTCCACGACACCGGCTCGCTCAAGGCCATCGCCGACGCGCTCATGCGCTACCGGCTCGCCGCCACCGAGGGCGACTTCCGCGAGAAGGACCTCACCGGTGCCAACATCGCCGTCACCCTGCACACCGACGCCGACGTCATCCTCGCGATCCCCCTCATCTTCCCCGGGACGGTCTGCGCTCTCGCGATCACCTCGCCGCAGCCCGAACTGACACTCGCCGAGGACGGCACGGTGACCTCGAGGACCGTCGCCAACATCGGCCTCGCCTACGACCATCGGCTGATCAACGGCAGGGACGCCGCGCTCTTCCTCGCGGCCCTCCGGACGGAGTTACAAGCGTGACCGAGACAACGCTGTCGGACGCCAAGAAGGCGCTGCTCGCCAGGCGGCTGAAGAGCAGGGGAGCGGCGCGGGCCGCCGTCGCCCGCCGCGCCCCCGGAACCGTCCCGCCCCTGTCCCACGCCCAGGAACGCCTGTGGTTCCTCGAGCAGTACCGGCCGGGCACCACCACCTACACCGTCCCCGTCGCGGTGCGCCTGCGCGGGGACCTGGACGCCGACGCGCTGCGCCGGGCGCTGGACGAGATCGTCGCGCGTCACGAGGCCCTGCGGACGCGGTTCCTCACCACCGACGACGGCACCCCCGAGCTGGTCATCGACGAACCGGGGCCCGCCGCGCTGCGCGTCGCCGAGGCGGACGACGTGGACGCCGCGATCGAGCTGCTCGACGCCGACCTCGCCGTCCCGTTCGACCTGGAGCGCGGCCCGCTCCTCCGCACCGTGCTGGTCAGGATCGCGCCCGACGACCACGTCCTCCTCATCGCCGCCCACCACACCGTCATCGACGGCTGGTCCAGCGACCTGCTCATCCGCGAGCTGCTCGCCCTGCACGACGGCGGGACCCCGCCGCCCGCGCCGGTCGGCTACGGCGACTACGCCCTCTGGCAGCGGGGCCGCGACCACCGCCGCGAGATCGACCACTGGCGCGACCGGCTCGCCGGGCTGCCCGCCATCGAGCTGCCCACCGACCGGCCGCGCCCCGCCGAGCAGCGCCACGAGGGAGCCGCCCTCGACGTCCGGGTGGACGCCGACCTCACCCGGCGGCTCGCCGAGCTGGGCGCCGCGGCCGGTGCCACGCCGTACATGACGCTGCTCGCCGCCTTCCAGGTCCTGCTGGCCCGCTACTCGGGGCAGACGGACTTCGCGGTCGGCTCCCCGGTCGCCGGGCGCGGGCTGCCCGAGCTGGACGGGGTCGTCGGCATGTTCGTCAACACCCTGGTCATGCGCGCCGACCTGGCCGACGACCCGTCGTTCACCACCTTCCTGACCCGGACGCGCGAGACCGCGCTGGACGCCTACGCGCACCAGGAGCTCCCGTTCGACCAGCTGGTCAACGAGCTGAACGTGGTCCGCGACGTGAGCCGGTCGCCGCTCGCGCAGGTCACCTTCGCGCTGCAGAACTTCAAGGCGGGCGAGGAGGACGGGCGCGTCTCCTACCTCACGCTCCCGGCCAGGACCACCCGCTTCGACCTCGGCCTCTACCTGTTCGAGAGCCCCGACGGCGGGCTGGTCGGCCACATCGCCTACGGCACCGCGCTGTTCGACCCGGAGACCGTCGAGCTGCTGGCGGCGCGCTTCGAGACGCTGCTGCGCTCGATCGTGGCGGACCCGGACACGCGGGTGGGAGAGCTGTCGCTGCTCTCCGACGACGAGCGGGACCTGGTCCTGGGCTTCGGCTCGGGACCCACCCTGCGGCCGTCCGGCCACGACCTGCTGCACGACCTCGTCACCGCGCAGGCCGCGCTCACCCCCGGCGCGACGGCCGTGGTCCACGAGGGCTCGCCCGCCCCGGGCACGGTGCCCGCGGCGCGCGGCGTCTCCGGTCCGCGGAAGGCGTCCGCGGCGCGCGGCGGTTCGGGGACGGCGTCCGCGGCGGGCGGCGGCTCGCTGACGTACGCCGAGCTCGACGAGCGCTCCACCGGGATCGCCGCCCTGCTGAGGAACCGTCACGGCGTGGGCCCCGACACCAGGGTGGGCGTCTTCCTCGAACAGTCCACCGACCTGGCGGCGGCCGTCATCGGCGTGCTGAAGGCCGGTGGCGCCTACGTGCCCCTCGATCCCAAGCAGCCCCGCGACCGGCTGGCGTACATGCTCGCCGACGCCGGGGCCGTCGCCGTCCTGACCACCTCCGCGCTGCGCGACCTGCTCCCCGACGTCCCCGGCGCCCCGGTGATCTGCCTGGACTCCGAGGCGCTGGACGAGACCGGGTTCGAGCCCCCGGAGGTCTCGCCCGGCCACCTCGCGTACGTGATCTACACCTCGGGCACCACCGGGCGGCCGAAGGGCGTCGGGGTGCAGCACCGGCAGGTGCTCAACTACCTCGCCGGGGTCAGGGAGCGCTTCGAGGTCGAACCCGGCGCGGTCTACACGCTGCTGCAGTCGCTCTCGTTCGACTTCGGGGTGACTATCTTCTACCTGTCGCTCATGACCGGCGGAGAGCTGCACCTGGCCGACCCCCAGGCCCCCGCCGAGGAGCTCGCCGGGCTGCTGAGGGGCACCGACTACCTGAAGATGACCCCCTCCCACCTCGCCTCGCTGCTCGCCGCGGTCGACGACCCCGCCGAGCTGCTCCCGCGCAAACTCCTCGTCCTCGGCGGCGAGGCCTCCAGGTGGAGCTGGGCGCGCGAGCTGACCGCGCACACCACGGTGGTCAACCACTACGGCCCCACCGAGGCCACGGTCGGCATCTCCACCCACGCCGTCACCGGCGAGCACGAGCGGGCGCTGAACCTGCCGATCGGCAGGCCGCTGCCCGGCGCCGGGGTCTACGTGCTCGACGAGCACCTGCGGCTGGTCCCGCCCGGCATGACCGGCGAGATCTACCTCGGCGGCGACCGGCTCGCCCGCGGATACCTCGGACGCCCCGGCCTGACGGCCGAGAGGTTCCTGCCCGACCCGTACGGCGGGCCCGGCGCCCGCATGTACCGGACCGGCGACCTCGGCCGCTGGCTGCCCTCCGGCGACCTGTGCTTCCTCGGCCGCCGCGACCTGCAGGTCAAGGTCAGGGGCTACCGGGTGGAGCTGTCGGAGATCGAGTCGGTGCTCGCCGGCGAGCCGGGGATCGCGCACGCCGTCGTCGAGCTGCGCGCGGACCGGCTGGTCGCGTACGTGGTCGGCGAGGTGGGCGGGGAGCAGATCAGCGTCAGCGAGCTGCGGACGCGGCTGGGCGAGCGGCTTCCCGAGTACATGATCCCCGGGCGGTTCGTCTGGCTGGACGAGCTGCCCCTGAAGTCGCACGGCAAGGTCGACCGGGCCAGGCTGCCCGAACCCGACGAGGCGCGACCCGACCAGGAAGCCGGATTCGTCCCGCCGGAGACGCCCCTCGAAGAGGCGATCGCGGCGGTGTGGGCGAAGGTGCTCGGACTGGTCCAGGTCGGTGTGCTGGACGACTTCTTCGACCTGGGTGGTCATTCGCTGCTCGCCGCGCAGGTGGTCGCCCGCCTTCGGAAAGCCATTCCCGAAGGCGGGCGCCAGGTCACGATCCTGGACCTGTTCAAGCACCGGACCGTCCGCGAGCTGGCGCGGCTCGCCGAGACGGCCGACGACGGCCCGCGGATGCTCCTGCACCGGCTCACCCCGCCCCGCGCGGCCACCTCGACCCTGGTCTGCGTGCCGTACGGCGGCGGCAGCGCGGCCATCTACCAGCCGCTGGCCGACGCGCTGCCGCAGAACTGGGCGCTGCACGCGGTCGCCGTCCCCGGCCAGGAGATGGGGCTGATCGAGGCGACCCGGCCGGTGGGGGAGGTCGCGCGGGACTGCGTGGAGGAGATCCTCAAGGAGGTCCGCGGCCCGCTCGCGCTGTACGGGCACTGCGGGCTCGGCGTCATGCTGATCGTGGAGATCGCCCGCCGCCTGGAGGAGATGGGCCGCCCGATCGAGGCTCTCTACTTCGGCGGTGTCTTCCCCTTCGCCCGTCCCGCCTCGGTGCTGGCCAAGCTGTCGAACCTGACCGACCGCCTGCGCAGCGACCAGATCTGGGCCAACGCCCTGCGGGCCGCGGGTCTCGAAGTGGACGACCTGGAGCCCGACCAGCTCAAACTGGTGATCGACAACCGTCGCAAGGGCACCAGGGAGGCGGAACGCTACTTCACCCGCCTCTTCGAGGAGGGCGTCGAGCCGCTCGGGGCGCCGATCATCTCGGTGGTGGGCGACCGCGACCCGGTCACCGAGTTCCACCAGGAGCGCTACCGAGAGTGGCATCTCCTGAGCGACTCCACGGCCGTGGTCGTCCTCGACGAGGCCGGGCACTTTTTCCTGAAATATCGGGCGGAGGAGCTCGCCGCCGTCGTCACCGGCACCCACCGGGCCATCGCCTCCGGCGACACGGCGAAGCTGGCCCGTACCGACCGGTCCACCTGGTGGCTCGGCGGCGTCTCCACCCAGGACGCCCTCACGGAGATCGCCCCGGCGACGACGGCACCGGCGCTCATCGGTGCGGGACCGACCGCGTCCGCTTCCACCGGTCAGGGGACGTCCGCGCCCGCTCTTCCCGGCCCCGGCACGGGCGGGGCCCCACCGGGGACGGGACAGCCGGTCGCGACGGACCCCCCGGCGCGCTCCGGTCCGCCGCCCAGCATGAAGCGGTTCGCCACCGTGGCGGCCGGACAGCTCGTCTCGATCGTCGGGTCGTCGCTGACCGAGTTCGCCATCCCGCTGTGGATCTACATCACCACCGGCTCGCTCCCCATGATGGCCCTGTTCTCCGTCCTCGCGCTGGTCCCCGGCATGCTGGTGTCCCCCCTGGCCGGTGCCCTCGTCGACCGCCACGACCGGCGCAGGGTCATGCTCGCCGGAGACATCGGCGCGTTCGGCACCCAGCTGGCGCTGGGCGTCCTGCTGTGGACCGGCAACCTGCAGATCTGGCACATCTACCCGCTCCTGGTCCTGCTGTCGGTCGCGCTGACCTTCCAGCGCCTCGCCTACAACTCCGCCATCCCGCAGCTGGTCCCCAAGCGCTTCCTCGGCCACGCCAACGGCGTGGTCCAGATGGTCACCGGTACCGCCCAGCTGGTCGTCCCGCTGGCCGCGGTCGGCCTGATGGCCGTGATCGGGCTGGAGGGCATCCTCGTCCTGGACGTCGTCTCGTACGTCTTCGCGATCGGGGTGCTGCTCTTCGTCCGCTTCCCGAAGACCATGGCCTGGAAGCGCAGGGAGTCGCTGGTCGCCGAGATGGTCGAGGGCTGGAAGTTCTCCTGGGGCAACCGGGGCTTCCGCGGCATGCTGTTCTTCTTCGCGGTGCTGAACATCTTCCTGTCCCCGCTGTTCCTGCTCATCTCGCCGCTGGTCCTGGGCTTCGCCACGCTGGAGGACGTCGGCCGGATCTCCTTCTTCGGTGGCCTGGGTGTCTTCCTCGGCGGCCTGACCATGACCGTCTGGGGAGGCCCGCGACGGCACCGGCTGCGCGGCGTCATGCTCTCCACCCTCGTCCTGAGCCTCTTCTGCCTGGTCACCGGCCTGCAGCAGAACCTGGTCCTGATCGCGGTCGGCGCCTTCGGGATGTCGTTCTGGCTGACCATGCTCAACGGCGTCTACGCCACGATCATCCAGGTCAAGGTGCCGCAGCGCTTCCACGGCCGTGTCATCGCGCTCAACACGCTCATCGCCTGGTCCACCCTGCCGGTCGGCTTCGGCCTGGTCGCCCCGTACGGCAGCAAGCTGTTCGAACCGCTGCTGGTTCCCGGGGGGCCGCTGGCCGACACGGTCGGCCTCGTGCTCGGCACCGGCGAGGGCCGGGGCGTCGGCCTGATGTACGCGCTGTTCGCCGTCGCCATCGCGGTCACGGTGCTGGTCGCGATGCGGACCCGCACGCTGTCCAGGTTCGACATGGACGTCCCCGACGCGCTCCCTGACGACCTGGTCGGCTTCCAGGCCATCCAGAGGCGTCAGGAACGCGAGCGTGACGAGCCGGTCGCCGAGGTGATCTCGATCAGAAGGTGACCTCGCCCTGACCGGCGGAACACCGGTTCTCCCTGGCCCTTCCCGGCGATCCGCCCGGACGGGACCGGGAGAACCGGAGGACCTGGAAAGAACAGGTGGGAAAAGCGCGGACGGGGCGCGGCCGGTGGCCGCACCCCGTCCTCTCGCGTCTGCCCGGCTACGCTTCTCGCGTCCGCCCGGCTACGCGCGCGATGTCAGGGGCGGTACGCCCAGCCACCGGGAGCGAAGTCCTCCCAGTGGTACCAGTCCCAGTAGTAGCCACCGTTGACCTGCGCGAGCTGACTCTCGTCCAGCTCGGTGCCGATCCCGGACAGCGCGGACAGCTCCGGCTTGGTCTTGGCCATGTTGTTTCCCCTTTCGATCTAACAACGTGGCCAATCTCCCAATCCCCGGTTGTGAACCAGTGGTGGGTGGCTGCAACCGCCTCGCGGGACACGCGCCGGACGCGGGCGGGACCGGACGACGCGTCACGGCGCTCTAGGCCCGCAGGCGCAGCCCTCTCGGCGTCGGGTGGAAACCGGCGGCCTCCAGGGCGGCGCCGAGGGGGGAGTCGTTGATGGCGGTGCCGTCCGCCCGCTCGACGGTCAGCTTGCCCAGCGCGCCGTCGCGCACGGCGAGCGCGAGGGCGTCGACGGCGGGCCGGAGGCGGTCGTCGCCGGAGAAGGACAGCAGGGTCTTGCCGCCGCGCTCGACGTAGAGGATCAGATGCCCGTCGACGAGCACGACCAGGGAACCGGCCTTCCTGCCGGGCTTGTGGGACACCTCCCCGGGATGGGCCGGCCACGGCAGGGCCGCCCCGTACGGACTGGCCGGGTCGGCGGCCGCCAGCACCACCGCCCGCCGGGCGTTCCCGTCCGCCCTCTCCGGCTTCCGCGCGCTCCACGGGTCGGGCGCCGGTGCCGTGTCCGGGTGGGCGGGCGAGGGGGACGTGGCGCGCATCCGGTCGACGGCACCGGGGAGGGCGAACTGGGCACCGCCCAGCCCCTCCACGAAGTAACCCCTGCGGCACCGGCCGCTCTCCTCGAAGGCGCGGAGCACCTGGTAGACGGCGGCGAAACCGCCCGGCGGCCGCTCGGCGGTCACCGCACCCCTGGTCACCACGCCGTGCCGCTCCAGCAGCACCTCGGCCTGGGCGTGGGCGCGCTGGGTGGAGTCCTCCGCGAGGGCGGGCAGTGCCCACCAGCGCCCGCCCACCGTGGGCGGGCCGCTCCTGGTCGGCAACACCGCCCGCCGTCGCCGGGTCGGGGCCGGGCGGTGCGCGGGGCGTCCCGTCCCGAGGACGGCCCGCAGCGGCGCCAGCGTGTCGCCGGTGATCCGGCCCGACCACACCAGGTCCCACACGGCGGCGGACAGGGCACGGTCGTCCGGGACGGCACCGGCCAGGAGGGCGCCGGCCCGGCCGCCCAGCTCGCGGAAGAACAGCGCGCCCCCGCCGCCCAGAATCTCCAGCACCGCCTCGTGCACCGGCGTCAGGGTGATGTCGGCGGGGCCGGGCATCAGCAGCGGCGCGGTGTCGGCGAAGTAGAGCGACACCCAGCCGTCGCCGCCCGGCAGGGACCCCTGCCCCACCCAGATCACCTCGCCGGAGGCCGTCAGCTCGTCCAGGAACGACGGGTCGTATCCGGGCACCCGCGAGGGCAGGATCAGCGTCTCCAGCGCCGACGCGGGCACCGCCGCGCCCTGCAACTGCTCGATCGCGCCCACCAGCGCGTCGATCGGCGGCCTGCCCCGCTGCGGGGTGCCGGTGATGCCGTGCCAGGCGGGTGCGAAGGCGGCCAGGGTCTCCGGGGAGACCGGCTCCACCTCCTTGCGGAGCCTGGCCAGGGACCTGCGGCGCAACATCCGCAGCACCCCCGCGTCGCACCACTCCTCGCCCCGGCCACCCGGCCGGAACTCCCCGCTCACCAGCCGCCCCGAGGCGGCCAGGCGGCGCAGCGCGTCGGTGACGACCGCGGGGCCGAGGCCGAACCTGGCCGCGGCGGTGCTCGCGAGGAAGGGGGTGCGCGTACGGGCGTGCCGGGCCAGCAGGTCGCCCAGCGGATCGTCGACCGGTTCGAGGAACGCGTGCGGAATCCCCACGGGCAGCGGCACGCCGAGCGCGTCGCGCAGCCGGGCGGCGTCCTCGATCGCCGCCCACCGCTCCTGCCCCGCCACCCGCACCCTGATGGCCCGCCGGGAACCCTCCAGCACGGTCAGCCACGCCGGGTCGCCCTCGCGCACACCGACGTCCTCGGCCACCAGGGGGCCGTGGGATCGGAGCAGGTCGGCCAGGTCCTCGGCGTCGCGCAGCGGCCGGTCCAGCCGGGCCAGCTCCCGCTCGGCGTCGGTGATCACGTCGAGGTCGAGCAGCTCGCGCAGGTCCGCCTGGCCCAGCAACTCGGCCAGCAGGGTCGTGTCGAGCGCGAGCGCCTGGGCGCGGCGCTCGGCCAGCGGGGCGTCGCCCTCGTACATGAACGCGCCGATGTAGTTGAACAGCAGCGACGCCGCGAACGGCGACGCCTTGTCGGTCTCGACCTCCACCAGCCGGACCTGCCGCGCCTCGATGTCGCGCATCAGCCGGACCAGCCCCGGCACGTCGAACACGTCCTGAAGACACTCTCGCATCGTCTCCAGCACCACGGGGAACGACCCGTAGCGGCCCGCCACGCTCAGCAGGTGCGAGGCGCGCTGCCGCTGCTGCCAGAGCGGCGACCGCCTGCCCGGCACGCGGCGCGGCAGCAGCAGGGACCGCCCGGCGCACTCGCGGAACCGCGCCGCGAACAGCGCCGAACCGCCCAGCTCCTCGGTGACGATCCGCTCGATCTCGTCCGCGTCGAAGACCGCGACGTCGGACGGGGGGTCGGAGAGCGTGTCGGGAATGCGCAGCACGATCCCGTCGTCGGAGTGCAGGGCCTGCACGTCGACGCCGTAGCGCTCCCGCAGCCGCCGCCCGATCGCCAGCGCCCACGGGGCGTGCACCCGCGCCCCGTACGGGGAGTGCACCACCACCCGCCAGTCGCCCAGCTCGTCGTGGAACCGCTCGACCAGCAGCGTCCTGTCGTCCGGCACGTAGCCGGTCGCCTGCCGCTGCTCGGCCAGGTAGGAGAGCAGGTTGGCGGCGGCGTACTCGTCCAGTCCCGCCGCCCTGATCCTCCCCAGGGCCTCCTCACGCGCGGCGCTTCCCGCTCCCGCGTTCTCCGCCGTCCCGTTTCCCGCTTCGGCGCCTTCCGCTCCCGTGTTCCTTCTCGCCGGGTCTCGGGTGCGCCCGCTTCCCGTCTCGGCGTCCGCGCCCGCCGCCGACATCTCGCGGAGGAACGCGCCGATGGCCCTGCCCAGCTCCGCCGGTCTTCCGGCGGTGTCGCCGTGCCAGAAGGGGAGCTTTCCCGGCTGGCCGGGGGCGGGTGTGACCAGCACCCGATCGGCCGTGATCTCCTGGATCCGCCAGGAGGTCGCGCCCAGCACGAACACGTCACCGGCCCGCGACTCGTAGACCATCTCCTCGTCCAGCTCGCCCACCCGGGAGGACTTCTCCCCGACCAGGAACACGCCGAACAGCCCCCTGTCGGGGATCGTGCCGCCGTTGGTGACCGCCAGCCGCTGGGCTCCGGGACGGCCCCGCAGGGTGCCGGTCACCCGGTCCCAGACGATGCGCGGCCGCAGCTCGGCGAACTCCTCGCTCGGGTAGCGTCCGGCGAGCATGTCGAGCGTCGCCTCCAGCGCGCTCCTGGGCAGCGTCCGGTAGGGGGCCGCTCGCCGCACGACCTCCTCCAGCTCGTCCACCGTCCACTCGTCCAGCGCGGTCATCGCCACGATCTGCTGGGCGAGCACGTCGAGAGGGTTGCGCGGGTAGCGCAGGTCCTCGATCTCCCCGCTCCTCATCCGCTCGGCCACCACGGCCGTCTGGACCAGGTCCCCCCGGTACTTGGGGAAGATCACGCCACGTGAGACCGCTCCCACCTGGTGCCCGGCCCGGCCGATCCGCTGCAGGCCGCTCGCCACGCTCGGCGGCGCCCCGACGCAGGCCACCAGGTCGACCGCGCCCATGTCGATGCCGAGCTCCAGGCTGGAGGTCGCGACCACGGCGGGCAGCCGCCCGGACTTGAGCGCCTCCTCGATCTGGGAGCGCTCCTCCTTCGACACCGAACCGTGGTGGGCCCGCACGATCTCCGGGGCGATCCCCTTGGCCGCCCCGGCCTGCGCCATCATCGCCGCCGGGGTGGAGAGGGAGGCCGGGGGGACGGGGAACCCCTCGGCCCAGTGCACCGGCTCCGCCCCCGCTCCCTCCTCCGCGTCCTGCCCGGCCGGCTCCTCGCCGGTCTCCTGCCGCTCCCACGCCAGCTCGTTGAGGCGGGTGCACAGCCTCTCGGCCAGTCGCCGGGAGTTGGCGAACACGATCGTGGAGCTGTGGCCTCCGATCAGCTCGAACAGCCGCTCCTCCACGTGCGGCCAGATCGACCGCCTGGCCGGGGTCTCGGTCAGCCAGCGGTCGTCGTCGGGGGCGGGCGGGGCGGGAGGCGTGTCGAGCTCGGTCATGTCCTCGATCGGGACGACCACCTCGACCTCGATCTCCTTGTCCGAGGGCGGCTGGACCACGGTCGCCGGGCGCGATCCGCCCAGGAAGGCGGCCACCTCGCTCACCGGCCGGACGGTCGCCGACAGGCCGATCCGCTGGGCGGGCCGGGGCAGGAGGGTGTCGAGCCGCTCCAGGCTGAGGGCCAGGTGCGCGCCGCGCTTGGTGGCCGCCACCGCGTGCACCTCGTCGACGATGACCGTCTCCACGCCGCGCAACGCCTCGCGGGCCTGGCTGGTGAGCAGCAGGAACAGCGACTCGGGGGTGGTGATCAGGATGTCGGAGGGCCGGGTCGCGAACCGCCGCCGCTCCTCGGGGGCGGTGTCACCCGACCGGATCGCCACCGAGATCTCCGGCACCGGGAGCCCGAGCCGCCGCGCGGTCTGCCTCAGCCCGGCCAGCGGCGCCCGGAGGTTGCGCTCGACGTCGACCGCCAGGGCCTTGAGCGGCGAGACGTACAGGACCCGGCACCGCCTCACCGGCTCGCCGTCCCCCCGGTCCCCCCGCGAACGCCCTCGCCCGCCCCGGGCGCTCGTACCGGCCGTATCACCGGTGCCACCCGTACCGGCCGTCAGGTCCGTATCGGAGGATCCGGCGTCCAGGGGGGAGCCGGGAGCGGAGGAGGCGAGCCGGTCGAGCGACCACAGGAAGGCGGCCAGCGTCTTGCCGGATCCGGTGGGTGCGACCACCAGTGTGTTGTCGCCCCGCGCGATCGCCGCCCACGCCCCCTCCTGCGCGGCGGTCGGCGCGGCGAACGCCCCGGTGAACCAGTCTCTGGTCATCCGGGTGAAGTGATCGAGCGCCCCGCCCGCGCTCGCCGTCTCGCTCATCGCCGCCCCCTAGCTCCCGGTCCGGACGACCGACCGGCTCACCGCCCATACTGCACGGCCCCACCGACAGAACCCGTGACCGCCCGTCCGGCGACCGGGCGGCGGACGGGAGCAGGTGGCCCGCGCATCACCTGCGGACGCACGGTTCGTCGGTGCTGCGGCAGCTCCTAGGGAGAGCGGATCCGCGGCGTTCGCCGGGACGGTGACCATTCGCCACCATGACGTGACGTCCGGGATAGGTTGGCTCCCTGCCGTTGAGGACATGGCTTTGACGAACACACGACGTATTGAGTGGTGAGCTAACGGTGAGCATCGACCATCAGGCCATCGAGGCGACGCGCGAGCGGATCAAGGCGGAACACCTCAGGGCGCACCGCCCGCCGAGCAGCGCGAGGGGGCTGCACCACTTCGCGCTGATCTCCTCCGACGTCGAGACGACGATCGCGTTCTACCAGGACCTTCTGGAGTTCCCGCTGACGGAGATCTTCGAGAACCGCGACTACCGGGGGTCCAACCACTTCTTCTTCGACATCGGCAACGGCAACCTGCTCGCCTTCTTCGACTTCCCCGGTCTGGAGCTCGGCCCCTACAAGGAGGTCCTCGGCGGGCTCCACCACGTCGCCATCTCCGTCGATCCCTCCACGTGGGAGCGCCTGCGGGGCAAGCTGGAGGCGGCGGGCGTTCCGCACCAGGTCGAGAGCGGTGCGTCGATCTACTTCGCCGATCCCGACGGGGCCCGCCTGGAACTGCTCGCCGACCCCCTCGGCGAGATGTACGGCTCCCGCGTGCTCTGACGACCCCTCTCCCGCCTCCGGCCGCCCACGCCTTCCCCCTCGTCCTCGTCCTCGTCCTCGCCTGCGACGCTCCTCCCGCCTGTCCCCGTCTCGTCCGCCCTTCCCCGTCTCGTCCGCTCCGTCTCCGGCTCGTCCCCGTCCGGCGAAGGCCGGGAGAGCGGGACGCGGGCGCCTTGCGGCCCGGCGGCGCGCCGGGGTGGGCCGCGGCACGCCGGAGGGCATCCATACTTGAGGCATGCGCCTATCGGATTTCTGGAAGCGGATGAAGTCACACTTCGGCGACCAGTACGCCGAGTCGTGGGCCCGCGACTACGTCATCGCCGATCTCGGCGGCCGGACCGTGATCCAGGCGCTGGCCGAGGGGGTCGGCGCCAAGGAGGTCTGGCACGCCGTGTGCGGGGTGACCGACGTCGCTCCCAGGCTTCGCTGAGAGCCGGTAAGCACGCGGCCCGGTGAGCGGGCCGGAGACACGCGGCCCGGTAAGCGGAAGCCGGAGAGCGTTAAGGGCCCGCTCAGGACGGTTCCGTGAGCGGGGCGAGGAGCTTCTCCACCGAATCGGCCGCCCGCGCGGGATCGTCGGTGCTCTCCTCACCGTCCGGTGCCCACAGAAACAGCCAGCCGTCCCTGACCGGGGTGGCGAAGACGATGGTCTGCCGACGGCTGTCCGGATGCCACACCCACAGCACCGGGGCGGCGCCTCCGAGGGTGCGGCTCGCCAGCCCTCGTTGTCGCAGCTCGGCGGCGAGGGAATCGAGATGGGCTAGACGTTGCTGCGTGAACGTGTTGGGCACGTCGGACACCTCGGGTCGTTTCCCCTCAGGATCACTCCAGGTCAACCCGGTTACAACAGGTCCTGGGCAATTCTTGGAAATGTCGCCTCCCGGATGGGGTCCGCACCTCCCGGAGCCGTGGCCAGCCGGCCTGCCCGGCCGTGCCTGGTCGTGCGCGGGGGGACTCCGCGGCGGTTCGTGACTCCCGCAACGTATGGTGCCAACGGGCGGCGATCGAACAGTCGTTCGGCTATATTGAACAAGCCACCACTCTTGGCGTGCCCTCCCGAAATTGTCGGCGGCACCCCGTAGCTTTCTGGCAACCGATCCAACCCGCGACCCTTCAGGGGGCACCCATGGCAGCTAACGACCGCGAGAAGGCGCTTGAGACCGCACTCGCTCAGATCGAGCGGCAGTTCGGCAAGGGCTCGATCATGCGCCTGGGCGACGAGACCCGGGCGCCCATCGAGGTGGTTCCCACCGGCTCCATCGCGCTCGACGTGGCCCTCGGCATCGGCGGCTTCCCGCGCGGCCGCATCGTCGAGGTCTACGGTCCCGAGTCCTCGGGCAAGACCACGGTCGCCCTGCACGCGGTGGCCAACGCCCAGCGTGGTGGCGGCATCGCCGCGTTCATCGACGCCGAGCACGCGCTCGACCCGGAGTACGCCCAGAAGCTGGGCGTCGACACCGACGCGCTGCTCGTCTCCCAGCCCGACACCGGTGAGCAGGCGCTGGAGATCGCCGACATGCTGATCCGGTCCGGCGCCGTCGACCTGCTGGTCATCGACTCGGTCGCGGCCCTGGTGCCCAAGGCCGAGATCGAGGGCGAGATGGGCGACAGCCACGTCGGCCTGCAGGCCCGTCTGATGTCCCAGGCGCTGCGCAAGGTCGCCGGCGCGCTCAACAACACCGGCACCACCGCGATCTTCATCAACCAGCTCCGTGAGAAGATCGGCGTCATGTTCGGCTCGCCCGAGACCACGACCGGTGGAAAGGCGCTGAAGTTCTACGCCTCGGTCCGCCTCGACATCCGCCGCATCGAGACGCTGAAGGACGGCACCGAGGCGGTCGGCAACCGCACCCGGGTGAAGGTCGTCAAGAACAAGATGGCCCCGCCCTTCCGCGTGGCCGACTTCGACATCCTCTACGGCGTCGGCATCTCCCGCGAGGGCGGCCTGATCGACATGGGTGTCGAGCACGGCTTCGTCCGCAAGTCCGGCGCCTGGTACACCTACGAGGGTGACCAGCTCGGTCAGGGCAAGGAGAACGCGCGAAACTTCCTCAAGAGCCACCCGGACATGGCGAACGAGATCGAGAAGAAGATCAAGGAGAAGCTCGGCGTCGGCCCGCGCGTCGACAGCCCGGCCGCCCCGTCGCCCGTCCCCGCGGCTTCGGCCCCTGCCGCCGCGTCCGGTCGCGCGTCCGCTGCCGCTTCGGCTCCCGCCGCGTCCGGTCGCGGTTCCAAGGCCGCCGCCGCCCCCAAGCCGGGTGACGCCTGAATCCGGGCTGATCGATGACCACGGGACCTGACTCCGGTCCGGCCGGCGAGGCCGGGCCGAGAGACTGGGGAGCCTGGCCCGACGAACCTCGGGAGGGTTCACCGGGCCGGCGCGGCCGCGACCACGACCACGGTTCGTCCGCCTCGGAGGGAGGCTTTCGTGAGGAAGCCGCGGACCCGGCGAGTGACGGGCCGCGAGGCCGGAAGAAACGTGCCTCACGGCGTGGGCGGCGGTCCGGGAGCGCCACCCCGGGCTTTCTTTCCGACCGATCCGACCGATCCGACGGGTCCGATGGACCTGACGGAATTTACGGATCCGGCAGGTCCGGCGCACGCGGCAGGTTCGGTGGACGTGACGGGTCCGGTGGAGGTGACGGGTCCGACGGGCCGGCCGAGGGGTCTCGGGCGAGCCGGGGGGCCGGATCCGATCCGCAGGCGGTTGCGCGGGGCATCTGCCTGCGGCTGCTGACCATGGCGCCGCGCACCCGGGCCCAGCTCGCGGAGGCGCTGCGTAAGCGCGAGGTGCCCCAGGAGGCGGCGGACGCCGTGCTGGAGCGCTTCTCCGAGGTCGGGCTCATCGACGACGAGGCGTTCGCCGCGGCATGGGTGAGCTCGCGTCACGCCGGGCGGGGTCTCGCCA
Organism: Streptosporangium sp. G12; assembly: GCF_052983175.1. Lineage (NCBI taxonomy): Bacteria > Bacillati > Actinomycetota > Actinomycetes > Streptosporangiales > Streptosporangiaceae > Streptosporangium > Streptosporangium sp. G12. The sequence continues at coordinate 232,289 of NZ_JBRIQO010000004.1, forward strand.
GAAAGGCCCTCGCCTCGGAGCTCCGCCACCGAGGGGTGGACGAGGAGACCGTGAAGGAAGCGGTGGATCGGCTCGATCCCGAGGAGGAGGCGGAGACCGCTCGTCGCCTCGTGCGTCGCAAACTCTCCTCGACCCGGGGTCTGGAGCCCGCGGTCAGGACCCGCAGGCTTGCCGGCATGCTCGCCCGCAAGGGATACGGCCCCGGCCTGGCATTTCGCGTGATCCGTGAAGTGCTGGAGGACGAAGGGGCGGAAACATCGCCATTCGCGGAGGATCAGGGCTATCCACTCGACTAGTCCAAAGCAGCTTTGACAGCGGGTCTTTGCTTGCTCGTTACCTCTCTGACGCTTAATCTCAACGACAGTGAGGAGTTACTCCGCGCAGCGCGGATTGTCATAGCGGTGTAATACGGACAAGCAGGCTTGGCGGATGAGGACGGGACGACGGACCGGCGGGAACAGCCGGTGGGTGATCCCCTCTGGGTTCACTTCTGTCCCGACGGTGCCGTCTCTTGAGCTTTCCGTGCCGTGCGTGTGACCCCTCGTGTGCCTGATATTTGCGACGCGAGGAAGGTGAGGCGCGCATGGATCCGGTCGTGGTCGTCATGTTGGTAGTGGCGGTTATGGCTCTCGCCGTGATGACAGCCGTGCTGGTCGTGTTGCTGCGTCGTGTCGGTGGAGCCGGGGGCCCGAAGGGTCCCACGCCTGAGCAGGAGGCCGAGGTTCAGGCCCAGCTGGAGGAGGCCAGGCGCGAGGCCGCCGACATCCGGGCGAAGGCCCAGGACGACGCCGGAGAGCTGCTGCGCAAGTCGGAGGCGGCGATCGAGGCGGCGGCCGAGATGCGCAAGGAGGCCGAGGCCGAGGGCAAGATCCTGAAATACGAGCTCAAGGAGCTCCGGTCCGACCTCGAACGCAGGGAGAACCGGCTGGCGGAGCGCGAGCAGCGTCTCGACGAGGAGGCCAGGCGCCAGGCCGACCGGGCCCGCAAGCTCGCCGAGACGGAGACCGAGCTGGCCGACCGTCGCGAGGATCTCGAACGGGTCGCCGAGGAGCGCAAGACCATCCTGGAACGGGTGTCCGGGTTCACCAGCGACCAGGCCAGGGCCGAGCTGGTCAGGGAGATCGAGAACCAGGCGAAGCGCGAGGCCGCGCTGATCATCAGGGAGATCGAGGGAGAGGCACGCAAGGAGGGCGAGAAGCGCGCCACCAAAATCGTCACGCTGGCGGTCCAGCGGGTGGCCACCGAGCAGACCGCCGAGTCCGTGGTGAGCGTCCTGCACCTGCCCGGTGACGAGATGAAGGGGCGCATCATCGGCCGCGAGGGCCGCAACATCCGGGCCTTCGAGTCGACCACCGGCGTCAATCTGATCATCGACGACACGCCGGAAGCCGTGTTGTTGTCGTGTTTCGACCCGGTCCGCCGCGAGACCGCGCGGCTCACCCTGGAGAAGCTCGTCCTCGACGGCCGCATCCATCCGCAGCGCATCGAGGAGGCCCACGAGCGCAGCAAGGCCGAGGTTCAGGAGCTGTGCGTGCGTGCGGGCGAGGACGCCCTGGTGGAACTCGGCATCACCGACATGCATCCCGAACTCGTCACCCTCCTCGGCCAGCTCCGTTACCGCACCTCCTACGGCCAGAACGTGCTCGGCCACCTCATCGAATCGGCCCACATCGCCGGCATCATGGCGGCCGAGCTGCGGCTCGACACGACGCTGCTCAAGCGCTGCACGCTCCTGCACGACATCGGCAAGGCCCTCACCCACGAGGTCGAGGGCAGCCACGCGCTCATCGGCGCCGAGATCGCCAGACGATACGGCGAGCACGAGGACGTCGTCCACGCCATCGAGGCCCATCACAACGAGGTCGAGGTCAAGACCGTCGAGGCCGTCCTCACCCAGGCCGCCGACGCGATCAGCGGCAGCCGTCCCGGCGCCCGCCGCGAGTCGCTGGAGGCCTACGTCAAGCGACTGGAGCGCCTTGAGGAGATCGCCACCTCCTACGAGGGCGTCGAGAAGGTCTTCGCCATGCAGGCGGGCCGGGAGATCAGGGTCATGGTGAAGCCAGACGCGGTCGACGACATCCAGGCCCAGGTGATCGCCCGCGACGTCGCCAAGCAGGTCGAGGAGGAGCTCACCTACCCCGGCCAGATCCGCATCACGGTCGTCCGCGAATCGCGGGCCACCGAGTTCGCCCGCTGACCCCGCCCAACCCGCCGACCCCGGCCAACCAGCCCAACCCGCCGACCCCGCCCAACCGGGGGAGCACGTCGATCCGCCCGGTTCGCCGACCCGCCCGGCAACCCGCCGGTCCACCTGACCTCTCGCTCAGGAATGGAAGATCTGCTGGTAGAAGGCGAGCTCTGTGGCCAGGGCCGCGCTACGGGTCTCGGCGCGGCGGAAGCCGTGGGCCTCCCCCTCGAACGTGAGGTAGGTGCAGGGAACGCCGCGTTCGGCGAGCGCGTCGGCGAAGGCCTGTGACTGCGCCGGGGGGACCACCGGGTCGGACAGGCCCTGGAGGAGCAGCATGGGGCAGCTCACCCCCGCCACCCGGCCGAGGGGTTCGCGCGAGGCGTACAGGGCGGGGTCCTCCGGGCCGATCAGCCACTCGACGTAGCGCGACTCGAAGTCGTGGGTGGTCGCGCTGAAGTTGGCGAGCCCGCTCACGCCGTAGTAGGAGACGCCTCCGGCGAACGCGTCGGACGCGCAGCAGGCCGCCATGACCGTCCAGCCGCCCGCGCTACCGCCCCGGATCGCGATCCGCGCCGGGTCGCCCAGCCCTTCCGCGGCCAGCCACTCGGCCGCGGCGATCGCGTCCTCGACGTCGACCACGCCCCACTGACCGCGCAGCCGCTCGCGGTAGACGCGGCCGTAGCCGGTGGAGCCGCCGTAGTTGACGTCGAGCACGCCGATGCCCCTGCTGGTGAGGAACGTCTTCTCCATATCGAGCGCGCCGACGCTGTTCCCGGTCGGCCCGCCGTGCACGAACACGACGTACGGCGCGGGGCCCTCGCCGCGCGCCACGGGGTTGGACGGGGGGTAGAGGAACGCGTGCACCTCGCGCCCGAACCGGCTCTCGAACTCCACGGGCCTGGCGCGCGGCAGGTAGCCGGGGTCGGGCAGCTCGTTGACGTCCCGGCGGAGCTCCTCCACCCGTCCGGTCACGGTGTCGATCCGGACGATCGACCGGGGCAGCGCGGGGCCGTAACCGATCCCGACCACGGCGCGCCCGTCGGTGGCCAGCACCACCTCCCAGCCGTCGTAGGGCACGTCCAGGTCGCTCAGCACGCCACTGTCCGGGTCGAGGACCCCCAGTCGCAGGTCGCCCCGCCCGTGCAGGACCGCGAGGCTCCCGTCGTCCATCGGCGCGTACGGCACCGCGCCGAGCTGCCACAGCGGCCCCGCGAACTCCTGCTCCGCCGGGTGGAGCGCCTTCGCCGAGGCGCCGTGTATCCCGACCAGGTAGAGGTTCCACCAGCCCGACCAGTCGGAGACCAGATAGAGGTGCTGCTCGTCACGCCACCGCGGGGCGAGCACCGATTCCGAGACGCCGCCCTTGACCTTCCAGGACGTGCCGTCGGCGAGCCGGGAGATCCACAGCTCGGTGCCGTTCCACGGCATCCGGGGGTGGTCCCAGCAGACGAAGGCCAGGTGCTCGCCGTCGGGGGAGACGGCGGGGGAGGCGTAGAAGTCGTGCCCGCCGGCCCGCTCGCGCGGCTCGCCCTCGCCGGACAGCGGGATGGACACGATCGACCGGCTCACCCGGCCGCCGTCGTGGCGCTCCCTGACGCACCAGATCTGCCCGTCGTGAAGGACCAGGTCCGCGTAGCGCAGGGCCGTCGGCTCCTCGGGCTCCGGCGTGAGCGGCCTGGGCTCGCCACCGGTGGGCAGCAGGTAGAGGCGCTGGTCGACGAAGTTGGCGAACACCACGCCCTCGCCGGGCACCACCGCGTACGACCGCCCGCCGTACTCGTGGACCCTGGTCCTGGCGCTCCACGGTGCGCTCAGCAGCTCGCGCTGGGCACCGTCGGCGCTCCGGTGCACGATGGTGGTCCGCCCGCCCTCGGCGGGACGGTCCTCGGTCCACCAGACCTCCTCGCCGAGCACCGTCGGGTATCCGAGGCGCAGCCCGGAACGGGCCACGTCGGAGGTGGAGACCGGCGACGGCCAGGTGGCGTGCGGCAGGACGACCTGCTCGGGGGACATGGCGCAATCCTGCCCGATAACCCGCCGCGTGTCGTCGGTATCACGCTCGCGTCACCCGAGATATGCCGCCGGTGAACCGTGCGAGCCGTGAGATCGGGGGGAATGATGAGGTGAGGGCCGTTGGTCCGGTCTCCGCCATAAGCCGCCCTGCGGATGTTTTCACCCGCCCGGCACGCGAAGGGCGGCCACCGGATCCGGTGACCGCCCTTCGGCTGCCGTGCTTCTACGGTGCGGGGGTGGTGGGGGTTCCGAGGCCGCCCTCGACCGCCGTCGGCGAGTCGGGCCGGGCGATCGGCTTGGCCGCGGTCTTCCTGCTGCGCCGGCTCCGCCTCTCCAACCAGGTGGCGACGGCGCCCACCATCACGTTGATGATGATGTAGATGATCGCGATGACGATCACGGCGGGAATGATGTTGTTGAAGTTGGAGGGCAGCACGCGCGCCCCCGCGTTCAGCAGGTCCTCGAACGACACGATGAAGCCCAAAGCGGTGTCCTTCAGGAGCACCACCAGCTGCGCCACGATCGCCGGCATCATGACCGTGACCGCCTGCGGCAGCAGGATCATCCGCATCACCTGGCCCGGACGCAGGCCGACCGCGAGCGCGGCCTCGCTCTGCCCCCGGGGGATGGACAGGATGCCCGCCCGCACGATCTCCGCCAGCACCGAGCCGTTGTACAGGACCAGGCCGATCACCACCGCCCAGAAGGGCGTCACGGTGAGCCCGAAGACCGCGCTCCCGCCGAACATCACCGCGAAGATCATGATCAGCAGCGGGATCGCCCGGAAGAACTCGACGACCGCACCCGAGGCGCGGCGGATCCAGGCGTTCGCCGAGAGCCGGCCGATGCCGAAGACGAACCCGAACGGCACCGCGATCAGCGCGGCCACCGCGGCGGCGCTGAGCGTGTTGACCAGGCCGGGCAGGATCAGGTTGACCCACACGTCGCCGCGCAGGAACGGCGTCCACAACTCGGCGCTGAGCTGGTTCTTCTCGCCGAGCTTGGTCACCATCACGTACACCGCGAACAGCACGGCGAGGATGACCAGCACGGTGAGCACGTTGTTGCGTATCCGGGCCTTGGGGCCGGGAATGTCGTACAGGACGCTGACGCGCTCGGAACTCTCGACGCGCCGCTTGCGCGCCGGGGGCCGCTCGGTGGTGACCGCGGTCATCGGACCACCGCCAGGCGCTTGGCCAGCCAGCCGAACAGCAGTCCGGTCGGCAGGGTCAGGATCAGGAAGCCCAGCGCGAACCCGGCGAAGATCTGGATGACCGCGTCGCCGTGCGCCTCGAACAGCGTCTTCATGGTCAGGGACGCCTCACCCACCCCGATGGCCGCGGCGATCGTGGTGTTCTTGGTCAACGCGATCAGGATGCTGCCCAGCGGGGCGATCACCGCGCGGAACGCCTGGGGCAGCACGATCAGCCTCAGGTTCTGGCCGAACGTGAGCCCGATGGCGCGGGCCGCCTCCGCCTGACCGACCGGGACCGTGTTGATCCCGGCCCGGATCGCCTCGCAGACGAACGCCGCCGTGTAGGCGGACAGGCCGATGATGGAGAGCCACAGGTAGTTGGTGGACAGGCTCTCGGAGAACGAGACGTCCAGGACGAGGCCGAGGCCCAGCCCGCAGAACACGATCACCAGGGTGAGCGGGGTGTTCCGCAGGACGTTCACGTAGGTCGTACCGATCCCGCGCAGGATCGGCAGCGGGCTGACCCGCATGCCCGCGAGGATCGTCCCGAGCACGAGCGCCACCAGCCCACTGGCGAGGGTGAGCCGGATGGTCAACCAGAAAGCGCCCAGAATGACCGGGAATTCATCGAAGAGTGCCTGCACTCATCCCTCCAGAGGTCACAGAGCCGGGGCGCTTGCACGCCCCGGCCGAGGTGTGACCGAATCAGTAGCGCTCGACAGTCGGCGGGGTGGTGAAGAACTTCCCGAACTCGCCGAAGTTGGCGTCGATGGCCTTCTTCCAGGCGCCGTCCTTGAACATCTTCTCGACGGCCGCGTTGACCTTCTCGCGGGTCTCCTTGTCCTCCAGCTTCAGGCCGATGCCGTACTTCTCCTCGGAGAAGGGCTTGCCGACGAGGCGGAACTTGCCGGGGGACTGGGTGGCGAAGCCGGCCAGGATCGTCGCGTCGGTGGAGATCGCGTCGACCTGCTTGTTCTCCAGCAGCGGCAGGCAGGCGCCGTAGCCCTGCTGCTCGGTGAGGAAGCCGCTCTTCCACTCGTCGCCGAACTTCTCGACAAGGCGGGCGGGCGAGGAGGAGCCCTGGGCGCCGCAGACCTTCTTGGTCTTGAGGTCCTCGACGCTGTTGATCGTGGTGTCGTCCGCCCGGGTCAGGATGTCCTGGCCGGTGACCAGGTACGGGCCGGCGAAGGAGACCTTCTTCTTGCGGTCGTCGGTGATCGAGTAGGTCGCGATCACGGCGTTGACCTGGCCCTGCTGGATGAAAGATTCGCGGTTGGCCGAGATGGCCTCCTTGAACTCAATCTTGTCGTCCGTGTAGCCGAGCTCCTTGGCGACATACCGGGCAACGTCGACGTCGAATCCCTTGAAGGAGCCGTCGGGCTGCTTCTGCCCGAGACCGGGCTGGTCGACCTTGATGCCCACGACGAACTTGTCGCTTCCGCCGCCGGCGTCGTCGCCGCACGCGGTCAGACCGGCCATCGCCGCCGCGGCTGCGATCACCACGGCTCCAATACGACGTACACGCATTCTTGCTACCTCGTCTTTCATCAGGGACATATCAGGGATGAGCAGAGCCGTCAGTGAGTGAGGATCTTGGAGAGGAAGTCCTTGGCCCGGCCGGTCCTGGCGTTGGTGAAGAACTCCTCGGGGGTGTTCTCCTCCACGATCTGGCCCTCGGCCATGAACACCACGCGGTTCGCCGCGCGGCGGGCGAAGCCCATCTCGTGGGTGACGACCATCATCGTCATGCCCTCCTGGGCGAGGCCGATCATGACGTCGAGCACCTCCTGGACCATCTCCGGGTCGAGCGCCGAGGTCGGCTCGTCGAACAGGATCATCTTGGGGTCCATGGCCAGGGCGCGGGCGATCGCCACGCGCTGCTGCTGGCCTCCCGAGAGCTGCGCGGGGTACTTCGACGCCTGGGCGCCGATGCCGACCCGCTCCAGCAACTCCATGCCCCGCCGCTCCGCTTCGGCCTTCGCGATGCCACGAACCTTGATCGGCCCGAGGGTGACGTTCTCGAGGATCGTCTTGTGCGCGAACAGGTTGAAGGACTGGAAAACCATCCCGACCTCGGACCTGAGCTTGGCCAGGGTCTTGCCCTCGACCGCGAGCGGCTGCCCGTCGAAGGTGATGGTTCCCTCGTCGATCGCCTCCAGCCGGTTGATCGTCCGGCAGAGGGTCGACTTGCCGCCGCCCGACGGGCCGATGACGACGAGGACCTCGCCGCGGGAGATCGTCAGATTGATGTCCCGAAGGACGTGCAGGCTGCCGAAGTGCTTGTTGACGCCTTCGAGCACGACCAGAGGAGTCTTGTCCCCGTTCTCCGTCATGGTGGACAACGTAATTCTGTAAAGGGCACCTGGGGCTAACCCTGCGGTACCGATCAGATCACGGCCTGCTCACGCCTTGATCATCGGACCCTGCCCAGCGTAGCCGGGTCGAGGGTGAGTTTGAAGGGTTCTGTCAGTTCCACGGTCGTCCCGGCGGCGACGCGGTGGATGAGCTGGTACTCGCCGTTCTCGTCGAGCGCGTGCGTGAAGATCACCGGGAGCTCGTCGGATCCCTGCCCTCGGAATGACTTCATCTCGACCCGCCAGAAGTAGGGAATGCCCGCCTCTGCGTATTTCGCGTGCTTGATGATCCGATCCGTGGCCGTGGTGGACCTGGAGACTATCTCCACCACCAGGTGGACCCACTCGGGCTGTGCGACCTCCGCGCCCTCTTCGAAAGGCGCCGCCTCCACCACCATCAGATCGGGAATGACGCCGGGCTTGCGATCCAGGAGAAGGCCTGTCGCGGTAACGGGGATCAAATCCTCCGGCGTCACCGTCTCCAGATAGGTCTGGAGACGGTCTCCGATGCGCTGGTGTCTGAATGGTGGGGCGGGGGACACGATGAGGCTCCCGTCGATGAGCTCGTAGCGACCGCCGTCGTCTCGCGAGTTGAGCTCGGACCATTCGTCGAGGCTGAGTTCGCCGGGAGTCTCCCAGAAGGCCGTCTTCGGTGCCGCTGTTTTCTTGCGGGGCTTCTTGGAGGGCTTTTTGACGGGCTTCTTGGCCTTCACCGGGGCCTCCGAGGTCTGCACGAGCATCGCCACCGTGGCTCACCACTCTCAGCTGTCGGTCGAGTCCTAATTCTCGCATGCGGCTTTGGAGCCCCAGCTTAGCGAGAGGATTGACGCTGCGTGATCAATCGATTACCTGGAGTCCGACGGGTTGGGGGCGTACCTGAAGGTTCGGCGGAGCGCCTACCCTTGTCGTGAGATGACTGCCACCGTGGAGAGCGCCCGCACGTACGAGGTCCGTACCTATGGGTGCCAGATGAACGTGCACGACTCCGAGCGCCTGTCGGGCCTCCTGGAGGACGCCGGATACGTCCCGGCCGTCCAGGGGGAGACGGCCGACGTGGTCGTGTTCAACACCTGTGCCGTACGGGAGAACGCCGACAACAAGCTCTACGGCAACCTCGGCCACCTGCGCCCCTCGAAGGTGGGCAACCCCGGCATGCAGATCGCCGTGGGCGGCTGCCTGGCGCAGAAGGACCAGGGGGAGATCGTCCGCAGGGCGCCGTGGGTGGACGTGGTGTTCGGCACCCACAACATCGGCTCGCTGCCGGTGCTGCTGGAGCGGGCGCGCGTCCAGCAGGAGGCCCAGGTCGAGATCAAGGAATCCCTGGAGACCTTCCCGAGCACGCTGCCGACCAAGCGCGAGTCCGCCTACGCCGCCTGGGTGTCGGTCTCCGTGGGGTGCAACAACACCTGCACGTTCTGCATCGTGCCCGCCCTGCGCGGCAAGGAGAAGGACCGCCGCCCCGGCGACGTTCTCAACGAGGTGCGCACCCTGGTCGACCAGGGCGTGCTGGAGATCACCCTCCTCGGCCAGAACGTCAACACGTACGGCGTGGAGTTCGGCGACCGGCTGGCCTTCGGCAAGCTGCTGCGGGCCTGCGGCGACGTCGAGGGCCTGGAGCGGGTCCGCTTCACCAGCCCGCACCCGGCGGCGTTCACCGACGACGTCATCGCGGCGATGGCCGAGACGCCCAACGTGATGCACCAGCTCCACATGCCGCTGCAGTCGGGCTCGGACCGGGTCCTCAAGGCCATGCGCCGCTCCTACCGGGCCGAGCGCTACCTGGGCATCATCGAGCGGGTCCGCGCGGCCATGCCCGACGCGGCGATCTCCACCGACATCATCGTGGGCTTCCCCGGCGAGACCGAGGAGGACTTCCAGGCCACCCTCGACGTGGTGCGCGAGTCGCGGTTCGCCAACGCCTTCACGTTCCAGTACTCCATCCGGCCCGGTACGCCCGCCGCCACCATGGACCACCAGGTTCCCAAGGAGGTCGTGCAGGAGCGCTACGAGCGGCTCGTCGCCCTGCAGACCGAGATCTCCTGGGCGGAGAACAAGAAGCAGGTCGGCCGGACGCTCGAGGTGCTGGTCGCCGAGGGCGAGGGCCGCAAGGACGAGGCGACCCACCGCATGTCCGGGCGGGCCCCCGACAACCGCCTGGTGCACTTCGCCCCCGGTGCCGAGACCCCGCGTCCGGGTGACGTGGTGAGTGCCGAGGTCACGTACGCGGCACCGCACCACCTGGTCGCCGACGGCCCCGCGCTGAGGCTCCGCCGTACCCGCGCGGGCGACGCCTGGGAGGCCCGCCAGGGCGCCCCGGCCGGAGCCGGTTCCGGGGTCATGCTGGGCATGCCCTCGATCGGCCGTCCCGCCCCGCTCCCGGAGACCTCGGGCTGCTCCGTCTCCTGAGGTTCCGTCCTTCGGGTGCCGCGCCGGAAGCACCTCTCCCGGTTTCTCCCTTCGGGCGAGGTCTTCCGGCGTCTTTTTCGAAGGCGCTCCTCCGCATGGCGCGGGCCCATGATCGAATCATCGGAATCCCCGGCGGCGACGGCGATTCCGGCGACACCGCCGTCCCTGCCAGGGGGTATGCGCACGGGGTTGCCGCGGCTTCCTCAAAGAATGATATTTCGTGATTCGCCTGTGATTGATGTGCGAGCATTTCCCTCCTGTGACTACTGTGGTTCGGCACCCTCGGAAGCCGTGGAGGTTTCCCCCCGAGAGCCGCAGGGAGTTCTTCCTCATGCACGTCCCTCCATCCCCGGGCAGTCCCGGAGAGCCAGAGATCCTCGTCGGCCCCGCCGATGGGCCCAAGAAGCCTCGCAAGCGCAAGCCCCAGCGGATGAACGGCCTGGCCATAGCCGTCTTCTCCGTCCTCGCCGCCGCCCTCCTGGGCGGGGGCGCCGTCTTCGCCTTCATGAACGCCGGGGGCGACGGCCCCCGGGTGCCGCCGGCGCCGGACAGCGCCCAGGAGGCGTCCCAGGAGCCCGCACCGGACCAGAGCCCGCCGCAGGCCACGAAGCAGAAGCCGGAGAAGGAGGCGGACGCCGCCTCCGGAGCCGGTGACACGTCCACCGGAGGCGGCGACTCCGACTCCGACTCCGGTGCCGGTGCAGGTGCCGGCGGGGCGGACGAGAGCGATCCCGGAGCCGAGTCGGCCGCCGGGAAGCCCTCGAAGGACGAACCGTCGAAGCAGCCGCAGAGCAGTCAGCGGCCGCAGGACTCCGGCACCGACGACCCCGCCGGCTACGTACATCCCCAGGGGCCCGTCGGCGGCTACTGACCGGGATCGGAAAGCCGGACGTCTCCGGTCCGCCGGACCCGTTCGGCGCGCGGGGCACGGTGAGTGGATCACCGTGCCCCGCCGCGTTCCGGTACCCCGCAAGCTGTTGTCCCGCACGGCCGTTCTCGCTGTGAGCCGCGAGACGGCGGGGCGGTTCCCGGAGAGGGCTCCGCCGGCAGGGCTCCGTTAGTCTGGCGAGGTGCTTGTCGCCGCGGCCGTGTGCCCGCATCCCCCGCTGCTGGTCCCCGAGCTGGCCGGGACCGCGGCCGCAGAGCTCGACGACCTCAGGGCGGCCTGCGCGGCCGCGATCGGGGCGTTGCGCGACGCCGACGAGATCGTGGTGGTGGGAGGCGCGGACCGGACCGCGGCGTACGGCGCGGACGCCGCCGGGAGCCTCGCGCCCTGGGGTGTCGACGTCCGGAGCGGCGAGGGGGAGCCCGTCCTGCCGCTGTCCCTGACGATCGGCCGCCGGCTCCTCGAAGGAGAGCACCTGACGGCCTCGGGATTCCACGCGATCTCCTTCGACGCGGCTCCGGGGGAGTGCGCGGCTTTGGGGGAGCGGCTGGCGGCCACGGCCGGTCGCGTGGCGATGCTCGTCATGGCCGACGGCTCGGCCCGCCTCACCGAGAAGTCCCCCGGATACCTGGACCCTCGCGCGAAACCGTACGACAGGACGATCGTCGAGGCGCTCGCCCGCGGCGAGGTCCCGGCGCTCGACCCCGGCGAGGCCGCCGAGCTGTGGGTCGCGGGTCGCGCGGCCCTGCAGGTCCTCGGCGGGTGCGGGAGCGCCCTGCGCGGTGAGATCCTCTACGACGGAGCGCCCTACGGCGTCGGCTACTTCGCCGCCCGCTGGACGGAGTGACCCCGCCCGCAGTGGTTACGGTGGCGGGAGAGGACGGTGCCCGGGGCGCCGGGGACGACGAGTTCGCGAAGGGGGCACGAGGCCGATGGCGGGGAGCGTGGCGTTCGGGAGCGTTCCGACACCGCTGGGGGACATGGCCGTCGCCGTGACCGAGGACGGTGTGGCGAGTGTGGGCTGGGAGGAGCCGTCCCGGTTCAGGGCCCGCCTGCTCGAACGGCTGGGGCTGGAGGAGGCGGACGACCCAGGCATGACGGCGGCCGTGCTCGGCGAGCTGGGCGACTACTACGCGGGCAGGCTGAGGGTCTTCGGGGTTCCGGTGGACTGGCGGCTGACCTCGCCGGTGCAGCGCAGGGTGCTCGGCACGCTCTACGAGACGGTTCCGTACGGCAAGGTGGTGACCTACGGGGAGCTGGCGGCCCGCAGCGGGACGGGTGTGCCGGCGCGGGCCATCGGGTCGATCATGGGAGCCAACCCGGTCCCCGTCATCGTGCCGTGCCACCGGGTGGTCGCCGGGAACGGGCTCGGCGGGTTCAGCGGAGGCGACGGCGTGGAGTCGAAGCGCCGGCTGCTCACCCTGGAGGGCTACCTGCAGCCGATGCTCGACTGGGACTGACCGGGACCGGGGCCGGGACCTGTGATCGGCCTCGCCGGCCGCCTAAGGCCCGTAGGGCGGCGGCGTGGTGCCGGGCTGGCCGGGACCGGACGTGTCGTCGTCGCGTCCGGTAGGCGTGGCGCGGCCGGGCGCGGGCGTGGTGCCGGGCCGGCCGGGATCCGATGTGCCGTCGTCGCGTCCGGTAGGCGTGGCGCGGCCGGGTTCGGGTGTCGTGCCGGGCCGGCCGGGACCGGACGTGCTGTCGTCCCGCCCGGGCGCGGGTGTCGTGCCCGGGGGTCTGGTGTCCGGTTCGTTGATCTTGTCGGCCATCTTCCTGGCCTTCTGCGCGGCGGTGTCGATGCGCCGGGCGTGTTTTCCGCCCAGCTTCTCCTTGGCGATCCGTTCCGCCTTGTCGATGCCCTGTTTGGCGAGTTCTTCGGTCTTGGCGCCGCCGCCCAGCATGTGCTTGACCTTGTCGAGGATCGACATGGTGAATCCCCCAATTCCGATGCGAGGACGCATCGTTTCTCATCCATACCCGGGGAGTTGGCAGACTTACCCCGTGCCTCAGCTACCCGTCATCGCCGTCGTCGGCCCGACCGCGGCCGGAAAGTCCGACCTGGCCGTGGATCTCGCCCTCGAACTGGGGGGCGAGGTGATCAATACCGACTCCATGCAGCTTTACCAAGGAATGGACATCGGGACGGCGAAACTCTCCGTGGCGGAGCGCAGGGGGGTGCCTCACCACCTGCTGGACATCTGGGACGTGACCAGGGCGGCCAGCGTGGCCGAGTACCAGTCGCTGGCCCGGCCGATCATCGACGGCCTGCGGGCCAAGGGGATCGTGCCGGTCCTGGTGGGCGGATCCGGGCTGTACGTGCGGGCCGCCCTGGACGACCTGGAGTTCCCCGGAACCGACCCGGAGGTCCGCGCCCGGCTGGAGGCCGAACTCGACCTGCGCGGCCCCGGCCCGCTGTACGAGCGGCTCCGCGAGCGCGACCCGAAGGCCGCCGAGACCATCCTCCCGGGCAACGGGCGCAGGATCGTCCGGGCCCTGGAGGTCATCGAGATCTCCGGCCGGCCGTTCTCGGCCACGATGCCGTCGTACGACGCCGTCTACGACAGCGTCCAGCTGGGGGTGGAGGTGCCCAGGGAGGTGCTGGACGCCCGGGTCGAGGCACGGGTCGAGCACATGTGGCGGGCCGGGCTGGTGGACGAGGTCAGGGAACTGGCCGCGCGCGGGCTCGCCGGAGGCCGTACGGCCAGCCGCGCCCTCGGGTACGCGCAGGTGCTGAGATTCCTCGGCGGTGAGTGCACCGAGGAGGAGGCGAAGCAGGAGACGGTACGGGCGACGCGCAGGTTCGTCCGCCGTCAGGAGTCGTGGTTCCGCCGCGATCCCCGCGTGGTCTGGCTGCCCCAGCGGGAACCGGACCTCCTGGGCCGCGCGCTCGCCGCGATCCGCGGTTGACCGCTCCCCGGACCGGAGACCGGCCGGGGCGGGGCGGCGGGGGCGGACGCGTGCCTGGATAGAGTTGGTCACATGCGATTCGCGAAGGGACACAGCACCGAGAACGACTTCGTCATCCTCCCCGACCCGGACGGTGAGCTGGAGTTGCCCGCGACGCTCGTGGTGGCGTTGTGCGACCGGCGCGCGGGGATCGGCGCGGACGGCGTGCTGCGCGTGACGCGGACGAAGCTCTGCCCGGAGGTGTCCGGCCAGGCGGGCGAGGCCGAGTGGTTCATGGACTACCGCAACGCCGACGGCGGCGTCGCCGAGATGTGCGGCAACGGGGTGCGGCTCTTCGCCCGCTACCTGGTCGACACGGGTCTCGCCGCGCCGGGGGAGTTCGGCGTCGCGACCAGGGGGGGCGTCAAGCGGGTGCGGCTCGCGGAGACGGGTGACGTGACCGTCGACATGGGCCCGCCCCGGGTGCTGGGGTCGAGCCGCGCGACCGTCGCGGGCCACGAGTACGAGGGTCTCCACGTCGACATGGGCAACCCCCACCTGGCCTGCGTCACCGGCGACCCGGTGGCCCAGCTCGACCTGAGCCACCAGCCCGCGTTCGACCCCGAGGTGTTCCCCGCCGGGGTCAACATCGAGCTGCTCAATCCGGTGGGCGCGCGCCGGGTCGTCATGCGGGTCTTCGAGCGCGGCTCGGGCGAGACCAGGTCCTGCGGCACCGGCGCCGTCGCCTCGGCCGTGGCCGCCGCGCGGCTGGCCGGTGAGACCAGCGGCACCTGGGCGGTGGAGGTGCTCGGCGGCACCGTCACCGTCACCCTCGACGAGCGCACCAGCTACCTGGCGGGTCCCGCCGTCCTCGTCGCGTCCGGTGAGGTCACGCTCTGAGGCGTGCGCGCCACCTGCCGCTTCGCCCTGGTGTTCGCCAAGCCGTTTGGGGCATGCTCGCCGACCTGGCAGACTGACGTCTCATGGACGTGGACATCTGGGCCTGGGTGGGCGACACCCAGCGGCAACTGCATGAAGCAGGTAACACCGGTCTGGCTATGGCGATCGGAGACGTGCCCGCGCAGGCGCTGGAAGGCCGATACGCGCAGCTCGACGTGCTCGCGCCCGCCATCGCGCAGCAGGCGGAGAACCTGCGGCTGCCCTGGCTGGAGTTCTACGCCCGCTACTGGCACCTGGTCGGCCGCGTCGGCAACCGCGCGCAGGGGACGGTCGCGATCGCCGACGCCGAGACACTGGTGGAGTTCACCAAGCGGGAGGACGTGCGAGAGTGCCCGGCCGTGCCCGGTGCCGTCGTGGCGCTGGCCATCGCGCAGGCGAACGCCGACGGTCCCGGTTACGCCGCCGAGCGGCTGGCCGCGCTCTCGGCGCTGGACGTCGAGCCGGACTCGCTGGCCTTCGCCTCCGTCGCCGAGCACTACGTCGCGGCGCTGGTCGACGCGGGCCGTGTCGACGAGGCGATCTCGCACGCCGAGACCGCGGTGGCGGCGCTGGGCGGCGCGGGCCGCGAGGCGAGCTGGGAGCTGGGGGCCGCCTCGGCCCGCGCGCTGCTGGCCGCCGGCCGCGCCGAGGACGCGCTCACCGCGCTCGACGCCGCGACCGGTTTCAAGCCCGACGACCCGGTGGCCAAGGAGCACCGCGAGGGAGTGCTCCGCGCGCTCGTGCTCGCCACCCTCGACCGGGTGCAGGAGTCCGTCGACGCCCTGCCCGACCTCGACGTGGTGGGCGACCACCCCCGCGTCTGGGTGGAGTGGTCGTACGCCGTCCGCGCGCTCGCCGGAACGGCGCAGATCACCAACACCTGGCAGCTGGGCCGGGTGCTCAAGCAGTGGATCGACTACTTCGCCATGATGGGCGGCTACCGCGCCCGGGTCGAGCTGTCGCTCGTCGCAGGGCACCTGGCGGTCGCACGCCAGGGACTCTGGCAGGCGCGCCTCCTGGCCGACCTCGCGGAGTCGGCGGCCGGCGAGCTCAGGAACCCCGGCGACATCGCCGAGCGGGTCGCCGAGCTGCGCACCGCCGCGGACGAGGCCACCCCGCTTCCGGCTCCGGGCCCCGAGGCCGAGCTGGTCGGTTCCTTCGACGCCGCCGACGGCTTCAACGCCGACCCGGAGCGCTGGGTGGGCTGGCTGACCCCGCTGTCCGGCCGTGACGTGGAGGCCACCCGGCGCCACACCACCACGCTGGGCTTCCTCGGTTACCCGGCCAGGGGCGCCGACATCTACTGGACCATGCTGGTCGAGTCCGGCGACATCGAGAACGCCGACCCGCAGGACGCCGCGTACCTCAGTGGCCTGCTGATCGAGGCGCGTCAGGACGAGCGCCTGGAGCAGATGGCCGAGCGGCTGCCCGACGTGCAGCGCCACCTCGCCCTGGGCCGCCTGTACACCGCGCGGGAGCGCTGGGAGCAGGCGGCGGCCGAGGGCGAGGCGGCGTTCGCCGCGGGCGGCGGCATCGAGGCGGCCCGCCTGTGGTCGGCCGCGGTGCAGCAGCTCGGCGACAACGCCAAGGGTGCGGGCATCCTGCGCGACCTCCTCGACTCCGGGGAGATCGAGCAGCAGGACGTCTGGCGGATGGTCGTCATGGCGACGGCCGCCGAAGACTGGGAGACCGTCCGTCTGGGCGCCGCCAAGATCGGGATGCCGCTGCAGTCGAGCGAGGGGCCGATCGAGGAGGAGATGGGCCTGGTGCGCATCATCCTTCCCGCCCCCGACGGCAGCCAGCGCCAGGTCCTGAGCGTGCGCACCGGCCCCGCGACGGCGCGCCTGGCCATCCCCCAGCCTCCCGGCATGGAGTACAACGCGGGTGACCTGGTCGTCTTCGAGCCGCAGCTGCTCGAGCCGATCCCGGAGAGCGCCGAGGAGCAGGAGAACTTCGTCCCGCCCTTCGCCGCGGTCAGCATGCTCCGTCCGGGCGGCTACACCAGCTGGTTCTTCGACGGCGCCGCTCCCAGTCAGGCCGACTGGACGGAGTTCAACGACGTCATGGCCGAGCGTGGCTGGCCGATGTGGGTCTACAGCGACGACAACTACACCGTGAACCACCCGACCTCGGGCGAGCCGCTGCCCGGAGTGTTCGGCTGGATCGCGGTCCCGCCGGACGTCAGCCCGGTCGAGCTCGACGCGCTTCTGGACGACGCCACCGAGCGCTGGGTGCACCCGCTGGCCTGGCTCGACCTGGCCAAGGCCGTCGACGTCGAGGTGGAGCGGCACGAGAGGATCACCAAGGAGTACGGCCTGTAGGACGGCTCGCCACGGCCGCGCCCGGCGGCCCGTGGCGTCGTCCGGTCTCCGAAAGGGGGAGGCGGCTCCTCCCTGACCACCTCGGAGCCCGGGAAGCCGTACCGTCCGGACCGCTCGGACCATCGGCTGCACAGGACAACGCGTCGCCCGTGAGGAGACTCCTCACGGGCGATTCTCGTCGTGGTCACTAGAATCTCATTCGGCGCATTGGGCGGACGAAGGAGAATCCGGATGCTGGAACGGTTCCGGCTGGACGGCAAGGTCGCGATCGTCACCGGGGCGTCCTCCGGACTGGGGGTCGCGTTCGCGAGGGGCCTGGCCGAGGCGGGCGCGGACATCGTGATCGGTGCCCGCAGGAAGGACCGCCTTGAGGAGACCCGCACCCTGGTCGAGGAGACCGGCAGGCGATGTGTGGCCCTCGTCACCGACGTGACCAGGCCGGAGGACTGCCAGGCGCTGGCCGAGGCGGCGGTGGCCGAGCTGGGCGCGGTGGACGTCCTGATCAACAACGCGGGTGTGGGCTCGGCGGTCCCGGCGCTGAAGGAGACGCCCGAGCAGTTCCGGCAGGTCGTGGACGTCAACCTGCACGGCACCTACTGGATGGCGCAGGCCTGCGCCAGGCTCATGCGGCCGGGCTCCTCGATCGTCAACGTCGGGAGCATCCTGGGCGAGACGACCGCCGGGCTGCCGCAGGCCGCCTACAGCGCCTCCAAGGCGGGGGTCGTCGGCCTCACGCGCGATCTCGCCCAGCAGTGGACGGGACGGCGCGGCATCCGGGTCAACTGCCTTGAGCCGGGTTTCTTCGCCTCGGAGATGACCGACCAGTACGCCGAGGGCTATCTGACCTGGCACCTTGAGCACCGGGTGCTGATGAAGCGCCCCGGCGATCCGGCCGAGCTCGTCGCCGCCGCGATCTTCCTCGCCTCGGACGCCGCCTCGTACGTCACCGGTGCGGTGATCCCGGTCGACGGCGGGATCCTGATCACCTGATCTCCGGGGGTGGTCACCTGGTCCGGTGATCGTGGCGCGCATGTGAGGGTATTTGCGCAGGTCATATGAGGGATGTCGTTAAGGCGTGGATTGATGCGCCGGAAATTCTCGCGTCCCCCCAAAGACTGCTTGAGGCTTTTAAGATTGAGGACGTTATCTGAGGTAATTTGCCGCTTCAGAGAGTGATGCACGTGAGAGGTGGCATGGTGCGGACTGCGCTGGTACGAGGTGTGGTCGTCGCGACGATCGCGTTCACGGTGGCGGGCTGCGGCCCGGTGCCGGGCGGAGGTGTGGACGACGGGGCGCAGTCCTCCGGCGGGGGGAAATCCGCGTCCGAGGCGCTCAAGGATCTGAAGAAATTGCAGGTCAAGGGGCGCGCCTCGATGACCGGGTTCGACCGCGACGAATTCGGTTCCGCGTGGTCGGACGTCGACGGGAACGGCTGTGACACCCGCAACGACATTCTCATTCGCGACCTGAAGGAAGAGGTCTTCAAGAAGGGCGAGGACGGCTGCGTCGTGCAGTCCGGAATTCTCGAGGATCCGTACAGCGGCAAGACCATCAAGTTCGAGCGCGGGACGCGGACCAGCATGGCGGTGCAGATCGACCACGTGGTCGCGCTCGCCGACGCCTGGCAGAAGGGCGCCCAGCAGTTGTCCGAGTCCAAGCGGAAGGAACTCGCCAACGACCCGCTGAACCTGCTGGCCGTGGACGGGCCGCTGAACAGCCAGAAGGGCGCCGGAGACGCGGCGACCTGGCTGCCGCCGCGCCGCGCCTACCGGTGCCCCTACGTCGAGCGCCAGATCAGGGTGAAGGTCAGATACGACCTGTGGGTGACGTCCGGCGAGAAGGACGCCATGGAGTCCGTCCTCAAGTCCTGCTGATCAGTCGTCGTAGTCACGCTTCAACTTGATGATCTTTCCGGTCTTCGCCGACACGTAGACGTCGTACTCCCAGGCGCCCCTGTGCAGCTCGACCTTCCAGGCCCGCCGGCCGTGCTCCCACTCGCGCTCGACCTTGCTGACGCGCGCGCCGGGAACGCGCTTCTTGGCGATCTGCACGGCCTCGCGGGAGGAGATGCCCGCCGAGGTGGTGACCGGTGCGGCGGCCGTGCCCGTGGCGCCGGTCACGGTCGCACCGGTCGTACCGGTGCCGGCCGCGGTGGCGGTGATCGCCGCGCTGTCCGTCTGCGCGGCGAGAGCGATGCCGCCTCCACCGGTCAGGAGGGCGGCGGCGGCGAGGGTTCCGACAGTAATCCTGGCAATTCGTGTCATATGCCAAGATTTTCGGAGACTTTGCTAGGGGCGCGCTAAGGGACCGTTAACCAAAGGCGAGTTCGGCCCGCCGCTGAATTCCGGCGCGTTTTCTTACGCCACTTCGGGCACACCGCATCAGGGGCCGGTTCGCCCGGGGTCGTCTTTTCGAAGATCCCCGGGGTCGTCTTTCCGGAGATCGGGGCCCGCCCGCTCGGCCATGGACGCCCGGTGCTCGTCGGCTGCGGCCTGGCGGCGATGCGTCAGCGCCTGGAGCCGGTGGGTCTCCGCGTCCCCGCTCCCCGCCGCCGCGGCCCGGTCGTGGCTCGCGGCCGCGTTCCGGTGGGCCTGGGCCGCCGACCGGTATCCGGCCGTCGCGCGCTCCCTGGCCTGGTCGGCCCGCAGGCGCGCCTTTCCCAGGTGGGCGCCGGCCTGGTCCGTCCGCTCGGCGCGCGACGAGAGCGACTCTGGGGGTGGGAGTGAGCCGGAGGACGAGGGAAGCGCGGGGGACGACGGGGACGACGGGGACGGCGGGGACGGGGGTGACGGGGAGGCGCGTGATACCGGCGCGGTCTCACCGCGGGCGAGTTCGTGCCGGCGCTCGGCGGCCTGCCCGGCCCGCTCGCCGGCCTGGGCGATGCGCTCGCGCGTGCGCTCGCTCCACTCCCTGCGGGCCTCGCGGCGCTCGTCCTGTGGTTCGTCGTGGGCGTCTGAGCTGTCGTGGATCTCGGGATCACCCGCCATACGGCTTGCCCTTCGTGGAGCCGCGCTAGCGGCTCAGCGGAATTCCCCTCCCTCAGGGAAGCGGAAAAGTCACGACATCATGCTTTCCGGCATGGCCGCGGATAACCGCGAAGGCGCCTGATCATCCGCTCGGCGACCCGGCCGCGGTGCGCCTCAGCCGGATCCTGCGGGGAAGGAGGCGGCGAGTTCGCGCGCCCGATCCGCCTTCGCCCGCTCGGCGTGGTCGTCGCAGGCCAGCCTCACCGCGGCCCGCATCGCGAGGTGGGTGTCCAGCCCGGCCTGGAGGGCGGCCCTCCGCTCGTGGATCTCGACCAGCGTCGCGCAGGTCGTCTGCGTCCGGAGGCGGAGCGTCTCCAGGCGTGCCGCCGCCTCCCGCCTCAGGCGCGCGGCCCTCTCCAGCGCCGGGTGCGCCGCGCGTTCGGCGGGCAGGTGCCCCGGGTCCGGCTCGGCCCGGGACGCGGTGCTCTCCGTAAGGGAGGCGATGCGCCCCCGGAGCGTCGTGCTCTCCCGCTCCCAGGGGGAGGTGTGCTCCGGCGGGGTGGCGTCCCGTGGGGAGGGCTTCTCGGAATCCGGGATCCCGGCGCGCCCGGTGGCGTCCCGGTGGGTGCGGCGCCTGCCGCCGATGCGCCGCAGGACCGGGACGTGCCGCGGGGGGAGGGACGGGACTCCGGGGAAAGCGTCCATGCCGGAGGTGTCGACCAGGCCGGGGTGCTTGGGCTCCTGCGCTCCCCAGAGCACGGTGAACAGCCGGATCACGGTCGGGGAGGGGACGACGAACAGCTCTCCTCCGGCCGCGCGGAGACCCTCGTGAATCCGCTCCAGCACCCGGGCCCCGCTGACGTCGCAGAAAAGCAGCTCGCCGGCGTCCACGAGGATGTGTCGTGCGCCTCCGAGCATGAGAGATTCCAGCTCCGACTCCAGCAGCCGGTAGTTGAAGGCGTCTATCTCGCCCACCACGGCCACCAGAGCAGTATCACCATATTGGTGAATGACATACACCGACATATCCATATTGGCCATACCCTTCAAGGGTCTTTCGGAGGCCCCGCCGACAATCCTACGGTTCTCCAGTATGAATGGGTCCCGACGGGATAGAAGCTAAATGTGGCAGGTTCCAGCGGGCGTGATGTGGTGGTCGTCGCGGCTTCGGCCGGCGGTGTGGAGGCTCTGCGTGCCCTGCTCGCGCGGTTGCCCGGCGATCTCGCCGCCTCCGTCCTCGTGGTGTTGCACCTGCCCCCCCGCGCGGAGAGCAGTCTCGCGGGGATCCTCGACCGGGCCGGGCCGCTGGAGGCCACCGCCGCGGGAGACGGCGAGTCCCTGCGACACGGCCGGGTCTACGTGGCGCCTCCTGACCGCCACCTGATGGTCCGGGACGGCGCGATCAGGCTCTCGCGCGGCCCTCGCTACAACGGTCACCGGCCGGCCGCGGACCCGCTGTTCCTCAGCGCGGCGCTGGACGGGGGTCCCCGTACGCTCGCCGTCGTGCTGAGCGGCACGCTCGACGACGGCGCGAGGGGGTGCGCCGTGGTGGAGCGCCACCTCGGCGCGGTCGCCGTCCAGGATCCCCGGCAGAGCGCGTTCGACGGGATGCCCCGCGCCGCCCTGGCCGCGGCACGGAGCGCGGAGGCGTTCGCGGTGGAGGAGATCGCCGAGTGGATCGTGCGGCAGAGCCGCACGATCGTCGAGGACGAGGTCGTGAAGGATCCGGGCATCGAGAAGGAGATCGCCCTCTACCTGTTATCCGGTGAGATCGGCCCGTACGGGGGCGATCTCACAGGGTTGAGCTGCCCGGAGTGCGGCGGGCCCGTGTACGAGACGAAGAACGGCGGAGAGGCCCACTACGGCTGCCGGGTGGGACACGGGTGGTCCCCGCAGGGCATGGCCGCGAGCCAGGCCGAGGCCGTGGAGCGGGCGCTGTGGACGGCGGTCCTGCGGCTGGAGGAGCGGCTGCGCATGCTGGAGCGCATGCTGGAGCGCGCGCAGCTGCAGGGAAGGAAACACTCGTCGCAGCGCCTGCTGGAGGACGCCGAGCAGACCAGGCAGGCACTGGAGACGATGCGAATGCTACAAAGCCGCATCGACGGCACCGGGGACACCCTTGCCCTCACGTAGCGGTCGGTGACGGGCCTAGGCTGGCAGTGTGATGCCCGGCGACGAACGTGAATTCGACGATCTCCTGCTCATGTTGAAGGAGACGCGCGGCTTCGACTTCACGGGATATAAGCGCACCACCCTCATGCGCCGCATCAGCAGGCGGCTGGAGGCGCTCAAGCTCCGTGACTACGGCGAGTACCGGGACTATCTGGAGCTGGAACCCGAGGAGTTCAACCGGCTCTTCGACAGCCTGCTGATCAACGTCACCGCCTTCTTCCGCGATCCGGCCGCCTGGCAGACGCTCCGCGGGACCGTGATCCCCAGCCTGCTGGCGAGCAAGGGGCCCGGCAAGGTGATCCGGATCTGGAGCGCCGGCTGCGCGACGGGCGAGGAGGCCTACAGCCTCGCGATGGTGCTGGCCGAACAGCTCGGCATGGACGATTTCCGCGAGCGGGTGAAGATATACGCCACGGACCTCGACCAGAAGGCCCTCCAGACGGCGCGGGCGGCCGTGTACAGCGAGCGGCAGCTCGCCGAGGTGCCGGAAGATCTGCGCCAGACCTACTTCGAGCCGGTGGAGGCCGGTTTCGGGTTCCGGCGCGACCTGCGACGCCAGCTGATCTTCGGTCGCAACGATCTCACGCGCGACGCGCCGATCTCCCGGGTCGACCTCCTGCTGGCCCGCAACACGCTGATGTACTTCAACAGCGAGACCCAGCTCAGCGTCGTGCGCCGGTTCCACTTCGCGCTCTCCGACCCCGGCTACCTCTTCCTGGGCAAGGCGGAGATGCTGCTGAACCACGGAGACAGGTTCGAGCCGGTGAACCTCCGGATGAGGCTGTTCAAGAAGATCGGATCGCCGCCGCCGGGCAGCCGGACCACCTGGGCCCCCGGTGCCGGCGTGGCGCAGACCCGCCCGTACGTGCGGCACACGGTGCTGCAGGCGGCGGCGCTCGCCACCGGCCCGGTCGCGCAGATCGCGCTCGACCGCTCCAGGAACCTCGCCCTGGCGAACTCGCGCGCCGAACTGCTCTTCAACCTCAACCCCCGAGACATCGGGCGGCCGTTCCAGGACCTGGAGGTGTCCTACCGGCCGGTCGAGCTCCGCTCGGTGATCGAGCAGGTGGAGCTGGACCTGCGCGTCGCCGAGCTGCAGGACGTCACCTGGCACCGGCCGAACACGCCGGAGCCGAGCGTCTTCGACATCGCCGTCGTCCCGCTCCTGGAACCGGGCGGTGAGCTGGTCGGCGTCGGCGTCACCTTCCACGACGTGACGCGCTACCGCCAGCTCCGCGACCGGCTGGAGCAGACGAACCGGGAGCTGGAGCACGCCTACGAGGAGCTGCAGTCGACCAACGAGGAGCTGGAGACCACCAACGAGGAGCTGCAGTCCACGAACGAGGAGCTGGAGACCACCAACGAGGAGCTGCAGTCCACGAACGAGGAGCTGGAGACGATGAACGAGGAGCTGCAGTCGACCAACGACGAGCTCCAGCAGATCAACGACACCCTCAACTCCCGCAGTGACGAGCTCAAGCGGGCCACCCTCCTCGTCTCCTCGGTGGTGCGCAGCCTCGGCGACGCCGTGGCCGTGATCGACACCGACACGCGGGTGCTGGTCTGGAGCCCGGGAGCCGAGGAGCTGTGGGGGCTCCGCGCCGACGAGGCGATCGGCTGCCGGCTGGCCTCCCTCGACATCGGCCTTCCCGTCGGGGAGCTTCTGACCAGGGCTCAGCGGATGCTGGAGGCGGGGCCCGAGCCGGGGAACGGCCGCGCCGACGGTGTCACCCTGGACGGCGTGAACCGGAGGGGGCGCCCCGCTCGGCTCAACGTCGAGCTCTCCCGCCTGCACACCGACGACATGTCGCCCCATGGAGTGATCATGGTGATGAACCTCCTTCGGCAGGGGTAGGAGGCCGGCCTCCCGTCCCCGGCTTCAGGGCGTGACGGCGGGCAGGAACAGGATCACGCTCGCCCCGCCCTCGGGGGAGGCCCCCAGGGACAGCGAGCCACCCGCCGACTCCGCCGTCCGGCGGGCGATGTCGAGGCCGAGACCGGTCGACCCGGCACCGCTCTCGCCGCGCTGCGACGGGTCGGGCGTGGCGAAGCCGGGACCGGCGTCGGCGACGGTCAGCAGCGCGCCGCCGCCGGTCGCCTCCAGCCGTACGGAGAACGAGACCCCCTCCGGCGTGTGCGCGAACACGTTGCCGAGCAGGGCGTCCACGCAGGCGGCGAGGTCGTCCGCGGCGACCCCGACCGGCAGCGGGCCGGGGGCCAGCTCGAGGGTGAAGTGCCGCGACTGGTCCTCGGCGAGCACCGACCAGAACGCGACCCGCGCCCCGGTCACCGCCGCCGCGTCGCACTCGGCCCGCTCACGCCCCCGCCGCCTGGCCTCGGTGATCACCGAGGTGACGGCGCGTTCCAGGGCGTCCACCCTCGCCTCGATCCTGGCCGACTCCTCGAGATCGGCCAGCGACTCCGCCTCCAGCCTCAGCCCGGTCAGCGGGGTGCGCAGCCGGTGGGACAGGTCGGCGGCGCTCTCCCGCTCCTCCGCGAGCAGGCCGGTGATGCGCTCGGCCAGGTGGTTGAGGGCGACGCCGACCGCCTGCACCTCCGGAGGGCCGTCGGGCTCCGTCCTGGCTGACAGATCGCCCGCCGCGAGCCGGTGCGAAACCCCCGCCAGCGCGGTGATCGGCCTGATCACCGCGCGGGCCAGCCGGTCGCCGACCAGCACACCCAGCCCGACCAGGGCCAGGCCGAGCGCCGCCAGCCCGGCCCAGACCTGGGGCACGCCCCTGGTCAGGCGGCCGTCGTCCAGGAACACCCGGACCACCGCCGTACCCCCGGGTGCCCCCTGGACCGCGACCAGGATCTCCCGCCCGCCGGGGGCGGCGGCGGTGACGCTGCGACCGCGGGAGGCCAGTTCCACGGCGGCGGAGCGCGGGGCGGGATCGCCGATCACCTCGCCGCCGGGGAGGAAGACCGTGACCGGATGCTCGGCCTGCTCCGCGGTGAGCCGCAGGGTCTCGGTGTCCACCGCGCCGACCACGACCGCCACCGACTCGGCCTCGCTCTCGGCCTCGCTGACCGCCCCGCTCACCGCCACCGTGCGGACCAGCAGGGCCAGCGGGACCAGCAGCGCGATCAGCACGAGGGAGGTGGTCGCCGCGACCAGCAGGGTCAGCCAGCGCCTCATGCCGGGGCGGCCAGTCGCACGCCGACACCCCTGACGGTCTGCAGGTAGCGGGGCTCCTGGGACGTCTCGCCCAGCTTGCGGCGCAGCCAGGAGAGGTGGACGTCCACCGTCTTGTCGGCTCCCCCGTAGGGGATCTGCCAGACGTGGGTGAGCAGCTCCCGCTTGGTGACCACCTCGCCGGGCCGGGCCGCCAGGTAGTGGAGCAGGTCGAACTCCCGGGGACTCAGATCCAGCGGCGTCCCGTCCAGGGTCGCCTCCCGGGTGCGCGGGTCGATCCGCAGGCCCCCCACGGTGACCGCGCTGTCGGCGCGGCTCTCACCGGCCACCCGCCGGAGCACCGCCCGGATCCGCGCGTCGAGCTGGGCCGCGCTGAACGGCTTGACCACGTAGTCGTCGGCACCCGCGTCCAGCAACCTGACCATCTCCGCGTCGCCGTCCCGCGCGGTCGCCACGATCACCGGGACCCGGCTCACCGCGCGGAGCATCCGCAGCAGGTCCAGGCCGTCCATGTCGGGCAGACCGAGGTCGAGGACGACCAGGTCGGGGCGTTCCTCGACGGCCAGCCGCAGGCCGTCGAGAGCGGCGGGGGCGGACGACACGGCGTGGCCGCGGTCGCGCAGGCCCCGGGTGAGGGAGGTGCGGATCGCGACGTCGTCCTCGATGAGCAGCACGTTCGACATTTGCCGTCACGTTAGCCCCCTTCCGTACCGCGTCAAAAGCGGGTTAACGGCTCCTTAGCGTTGTCTTATCGTTTCCGGTGGCACAGTGAGGGCATGCGCAAGCGTCTTTCCCTGGTCGTGGCCGGGTGGCTGATCACCGGGCTCCTCGCGATCGGAGTGGGGGTGGCGGTGATCGACCGGCTCAGCGAGCCGCTGACGGACACCGGGCTCCGGCCGCTCTCCGCCGCCGAGGTCGACGAGGCGCTCGCCCTCGCCTCGTCCCTGCCCAACGCCCTTCCTTCGTCCGTTCCGCCCTCCGTTCCCTCGTCCGCTCCTCCCGCCGAGGGCACCCCGGACCCCGCCGGGCCCACTCCCGCGCCGACCGTCACCGTCACCACCACCGCCACGCCCGTCGCGGAGCCCGGCAAGAGCCGGTTGATCACCACGGTGGGCGGCAAGGTCATCGCCCGGTGCGAGAACGGCCTGGTCACCCTCCGGTCCTGGAGCCCCGCCCAGGGATTCCAGGCCGACGACGTCGAGCGCGGACCCGCGTACCGGGCCCGCGTCGAGTTCGAGTCCGAGGAGGACGAGGTCAAGGTCGAGGTCCACTGCGCGGCCGACGGATCCCCCGTCCACAGCGTTCACGCCTGACCACGAAGGGCGGGGCAGGGAACCCCGGGCCCGTCTCGCGCACCGTCCGGCCGGCAGGCGGGGCCGGAGAACCGGAGGCCCGTCTCGCGCACCGTTCGGCCGGTCAGCGGCGCCGGGAACCCCTGGCCCGCGGTGCGGGCGGGACCGGGAGGGCGGCTGTCAGCCGCATTTGTCCGCTTCCGTGATCTCCGCCTCGGGAGCCTCGTCGGCCACGGTGACCGAGAGCCGGGCGGTCGAGGCGACCAGGCTGCCCTTGGGAGACCTGGCGGCCTTCTCGTCGACCACGATCCCGCGCTCGCCGAGCAGCTCGTACGTCTTCGCGTCGAAGATCAGATCCTCCCTGACGCCGCCGACGCCGACCCGGCCGACGCCGATCCCCTGGCGTCCCGCCGCGTCCTCGGCCCGCTCGGTGACGTCGACCCCGGGGATGGTGCCCACCGCCTTGAACAGCGCCGCCCGTTGCGCCGGAGGCATGTAGGTCTCCCTGAGCATGTCGCCCGCCGCGGTGAAGGCCGCCCCGTCCTTGGAGTTGCCACCCCGGTCGCCGGTGTAGAGGTGGGCGCGCATCCCCTCGACGTCCGTGGGGAGCTTCTTGAGCGCGGCGTGGTCGGTGCGCATGTAGTCGGGGGTTTTCCCGCAGTTCACCAGCGGGAGCGTCTCGACGCCGGTCCGCTCGTACGCGCTCTCAGGGATCGGCCAGCCCGGGTAGGCCTTGGGCTCCAGGTGTTCGATCCGCACCACGCCGTTCCTCGTCCCATCGGCCGACAGCCAGATGGCCCGCTTGGTCCGGTAGAGGTAGCGGGTCCCCCCGCCGGCCTCACCCGTCTCCGCGTTCGTGGCCTCGTCGCCGTAGAAGCCGTACATCGTCTCCGACTCGACCTTGACGAACTGGTCGTCACGCGGCGCCAGGTCCGTCCGCACGGTCGCCCGCGCCGCCCTGTCGAGCACCTCGCCCGCCGAGACGGCGACGATTTTGGGCATCGTCACCACGACCTCCTCCACGGGGCCCGGCGAACCGCCGGGAGCCCGTGCCAGGGTGATCGCGGTCGCCCCCACCGCCACCGCGAGCGCCCCGGCCAGGGCCATCGCGTACGGTCCGCGCCACCGCGGCCGCCAACCCCGGGCCTGCGGCGTGGCGGCCGCGACCAGCCCCCGCCGGGCCGCCTGCCTCGCCTGGTCGTCGTACGGGGAAGCCTCGGGCCGGATGGCGGCCACCAGCTGGATCTCGTCGTCGTTCATCTGTGTGACTCCAGGGAGCGGCGGATCTTGGTCCGGGTGCGGGAGAGGCGGGACCTGACGGTCCCGATCGGGATGCCGAGCGCCTGCGCGGCCTCCTCGTAGGTCAGGTCGGCCCAAGCCACCAGCAGGAGCAGGTCCCGCTCGGCGGAGCCGAGCCCGGCCAGCGCGGCGGCGAGGGCGGGCCTGAGCCGGTCGGCGGTGACGCGCTCGGCGCTGCGGTCCTCGAACTCGGCCGCGCGCTCGGGAGCCTGCCGGGCGAGCGCCTTCAGCCTGCGGGTCTCCGACCTGCGGTGACCGGAGATCAGGTTGGAGGCGATCCCGTACAGCCAGGGTCTGGCGTCGACGCGGCCGAGGTCGTACCGGGCCCGCTTGCGGAAGGCCGCGAGGAATGTCTCGGCCGTCACGTCGTCGGCCGTGGTCACGTCGTCCAGCCGTCGCGCCACGTACCGGTGGATCTCGTCGGCGTGGCGGTCGAAGAGCCCCGCGAACCGGTCGGGGTCCGTCAGGGACTCCCCGATCAGTGTCGCGTCGGTCGTGTCGTCGGCGGGTGTGGGCGGCGGGAAGGCCCCGGTCCGTTGGGGGAGACCCAGTGTCACCACCCGCTTCGTCCAGTCATTGTCACGGTGCATCCTTACCGGAGCGCGTCCGCGCTCTCACCTCCTACTCCGCCGGTCACCTGCATCGGGTTCCATAGATGTATATGTCTCCCTTGGGCGTCGAGTCGCCGGAGGCCCCACCGTCCGTGATCGGCCGCCACTAAGCTCCGCCTTCACGGAACGGGTGCAAAGGGAGAGATGATGAGCGCTCAGAAGGCCGGTGGCGGCAGGCGGTTGTTGCTGAAGGGGTTCCTCCTCGTGGTCGCCCTGCTGGTGGTCTCCGGGTTCGCCCTCAGCGCGTGCTCGCGGGTGAGCACGCAGCCCGACGAGGTGGTCCTGCACTACGCGGGCGGCGTCTTCGAGGCCATCAAGTTCGAGAGGTGCGTCAACCCCTCCAGCGGCGCCACGCTCCTCGGCCCCGGCGACAACGGATACTCCTATCCGTTCGGCCAGCGGACCTTCGACTTCTCCGAGGCGGACGACGCCGAGTCCAAGCCGTTGTCCGTGGTCTCCAAGGACAACGTGGAGATGACCGTGTCCGGGGTGGCGACGTTCACGCTGAACACCGACTGCAGGACGCTCCAGCAGTTCCACGAGAAGATCGGGCTGAAGTTCCGCGCCTACTACGAGGAGGGCGAGACGTCCGACGGCTGGCGGCGGATGCTCAACATCTACATGCGGGTGCCGCTGGACCGCGCCATGGACGCCGCCTCGCAGGAGTTCGAGTGGCGGGGACTGTTCAACGACCCGAAGGTGAAGCAGGCCTGGGAGGCGCGGGTCGGCCAGCTCGCCAGGGAGTTCATCAAGGCGACGGCCGGGGGCGACTACTTCTGCAACCAGAACTACGGGGGCAGCGGGCAGTGCGGTGACATCTCCCTGACCATCCAGAAGCCCGAGCCGCCGGAGGCCCTGGTCGCCGCGCTGGCCTCGGAGCAGGCGGCCAAGGCGGAGAACATCGCGCAGACCCAGCGCAACGCCAAGGTCCGCACCGAGATCGAATCGATCAAGGACCTGGTCAGGGTTCTCGGCCCGCAGGGCGCCGTGCTCTGGCAGGCCATCCAGAAGGGACAGGTCAGCGTGGTGCCGGTGCCGCAGGGCAGCGACCTCAACATCACCCCTCAGGGCCGCTGACCCCGGCGCCCGGAACCCTCGCCCGGCCGTCGCCGGAAGCGGACGGCCGGGAAGTCAGGGCAGGAAGTCAGGGCAGAAGGTGTGCCGGTCCCCTGAATCCTCGTCCTGCGGCTGCCACCGGATGATCCCGCGGTCGCCTCACGCCGTATCCGCCGGGGCGGGGGACCGGCTCATGACGTGCGGTCCGCCCGGTCGGGCACGACCGGGCCCAGTTCGGCGCCGAAGTCGTGCGCGATCCTGCGCATGCCCTCGGCGAGGTCCCGCCGGTCGAGCGCGGTGATGCGCTCGGCCGGTCCGGACACCGACAGCGCGGCGATCGTCCGCGCCCCGTCCCGTACGCCCACCGCCAGGCAGTGCACGCCCAGCTCCTCCTCGCCCAGGTCCATCGCGTACCCGTGCTCTCGCACCCGCTCCAGCTCGGCGAGCATGCCGGGAAGGTCGGTGATCGTGTTGGCGGTCCTGCGCGGCATGCCGGTCCGCTCGACCAGCGACGCCACCTCGGTGTCCGCCCTGCCGGCCATCAGGACCTTCCCCACGGCCGTGCTGTGCGGCAGCACCCGCCGACCGACCTCCGCGAACATCCGCAGCCGCCTCGGAGAGGGCACCTGGGCGACGTAGACCACGAAGTCACCCTCCAGCACCGCCAGGTTGGCCGTCTCGCCCGACAGCTCGACCAGCCTCGTCAGGTACGGCTGCGCCCACACGCCGACCATGCGCTCGGCCACCCCGCCGAGCCGCACCAGCGCGCCGCCCAGGGCGTAGCGGCGGTCGGACTCCTGGCGTACGTAGCCCCGGGCGAGCAGCGTGCGCAGCAGCCGGTGGATCGTCCCGTACGGCAGCCCGGTGCCGGCCGCGATCTCCGAGAGCCCGGCCTCGCCGCCCCGCTCGGCCAGCGCCTCCAGCACGTCTAGCGCCCGGTCGACCGACTGCACCGCGCTCATGCGCCCCCCTCGATCCCGCACCGGCCGGGCGGGCCGCTCACCAGGCCCCCGCTCACGGAACCTCCACTCACGAGACCCCCGCTCACCAGGCCCCCGCCGCTTGAAAGCCCCCCGCTCACGGCACCCTCGCCAGTCCGCGCAGCGAGGCGTCGAGGACCTGGGCGGTGTGCGCGACGGGGACGGGTTCGGCGCCCCGGCGGCGGATCGCCGCGGCGATCTGCATGGTGCAGCCGGGGTTGGCCGAGACCAGCAGGTCGGCGCCGGTGGCGAGCACCCGCTCCGCCTTGCGGTCACCGAGGTCCCTCGCGGTCTCCGGCTGGAACAGGTTGTAGGTCCCCGCCGAGCCGCAGCAGATCGCCGACTCGGCGATCTCCCTCAGCTCCAGGCCGGGGACGCCGTCCAGGAGCTTGCGGGGTTCCGACCGGATCCCCTGGGCGTGGGCCAGGTGGCAGGCGTCGTGGTAGGCCACGGTGAGCGGCAGCGGATGCCGCTCGGCCACCGGGCCGAGCGCGACGAGATACTCCGCCAGGTCGACGGTCCTGATCGCCCGCGCCCTGTCCGCCCAGTCGCCGCCCTCGCTCTCGAGGATCTCCGCGTAGTCCTTCATCGTCGACCCGCAGCCGGCGGCGTTGACCACGATCGTGTCGACGCCCGCCCGTTCGAAGGTGGTGATCGTCCGCTTCGCGAACCGCAGGGCCTGCCGCTCCTGGCCGGAGTGCAGCGACAGCGCCCCGCAGCAGCCCTGCGAGGGCGGGATCACCACGTCGCAGCCCTCCATCGCGAGCACCCGGGCCGTGGCCTCGTTGACCTGCGGGAAGAACTCCCCCTGCACGCAGCCGGTGAGCATCCCGACCGTGGCCCTGCGCGTCCCCCGCGCCGCGACCCGGCGCGGCAGCCGCACCCTGGCGGCGGCCGGGGGAGCGAGGTCGGCCATCGCCGCCAGGGACGGGTTGATCCGCTCCAGCCTCGGCGCGACCGCCCGCCGCAGCCCGGCGCTGAGCCGCAGCGGCAGCCGCATCGCCCGCAGCCGCCGGGGATAGGGGAACAGCTGGAAGACCAGCGCCCGCAGCGCCCTGTCGTCCGGCTCCCGCACGTGCACCCGCTCCACCTCGGCCCGGGTCTGCTCGATCAGCCGGTCGTACCTCACCCCGGACGGGCAGGCGGTCACGCACGCCATGCACCCCAGACACGCGTCGAAGTGCCCGGCCATCTCCGGCGTCAGCGGGGTGCCCTCGACGTGCTGCTTCATCAGGTGGATCCGGCCGCGCGGGGAGTCCATCTCCTCGCCCCACAGGACGTACGTCGGGCACGAGGGCAGGCAGAACCCGCAGTGCACGCAGTCGTTGATCAGCTCAGGGTCCACGTCAGATCCCTCCCGCGAACCGGCCGGGGGACATCCTCCGGCCGGGGTCGAACCGTTCCTTGACCCGTCGCATCAGCGGCAGGGCGCCCGACGGGCCCCAGCGGTCGATCCCGCGGGCGAGGGCGGCGGGCGCGGCGAGCACCGTCAGCCCGCCGCCGAGCCGCCGGAGGTCGTCGCGCACGCCCGTCACGAACCCGGCGAACTCCGCCTCTCCGACATTTTCTGGCAGGGCGACCAGCAGGACCGCGGAGGCCACCGACCCGCGCACGCGCGCGGGCAGCCCGCGGGTGGCGACCGCCCGCAGCGCCGGGTACGCGGCGGCGGGCGGGACCCGCAGCTCCAGCAGCACCTCCTCACCGGGCGGCACCGTCCACCAGGCGGGCGCCTCGGTGGTGATCCGCGCGCTCCCGTACTCGTCCATCGTCTTGCGCACGGCCTCGGCACGGGCGCCGGCCGCCACCCCCTCGACGAGCGCGGACACGGTGGGCCCGCCGGTGAGGTCCGGCCAGTCCAGCTCGACGGCGCTCGGCTCGGCCTGCGAGGCCGCGAGCTCGGCGACCAGCGCGGACAGCGCGACCGGCGCGGCCGACGCGTCCTTCGCCGTGGGAGAACCCGGCCCGATGGAGGAGGGCAGGTCCACGGTGACCCAGCGGCGGTCGGCCGGGATCGGGTGGAGGCGGAAGACGGCCTCGGTGATGACGCCGAGCGTGCCGTACGAGCCGGTGAAGAGCTTGCCCAGGTCGTAGCCCGCGACGTTCTTGACGACGTTGCCGCCCGAGGTGGCGATCGTGCCGTCGGCCAGCACGACCGTGATGCCGATCAGCAGGTCGCGGGCGGTGCCGTAGCGGAACCTGCGGGGCCCGGCGACCGCGGTGGCGAGCGTGCCGCCGACCGTGCCGGTGCCCAGGGGGGTGTCCAGGGCGAGTTCCTGCCGCGAGCGCGAGAGCGTCTCGTTGAGGACGTCGAGGGGGAGCCCCGCGCCGGCCCGCGCCACGAGGTCGCCCGAGGAGTGCTCGACCCCCGACCCGTTCCCCAGGAGCAGGCAGCAGGTGTCGATCAGCAGGTCGCACCGTTCGGGGGGATTGCCCCAGTCGAGCTTGGTGCCGTCTCCCACCGGGACCACGGCCAGGTCGTGCGCGGCCGAGACGCGCATCAGCGCGGCGACCTCCCCGGCGTTCTCCGGCAGGGCCACCCAGCGCGGCGGCACCCCGCCCACCGCGTCGTCGGCGGTCGCCTCCCTGATCGTCACGCCCGTCTCGCGCAGCGCCCTCAGTGTCTTCACCGGTGCCGTCAAAGCCGCCTCCAGCGGTGCTCCCATCAGAACTGCTCCGCCTGTCCCGACTCGACCAGCGGGTGCACGCCCTTGCGGACCCCGGGGACCTCGCCGCACAGCCGGGGGGTCGGGAAGATCTTGCCCGGGTTCGACAGGCCGCGGGGGTCGAAGGCGCAGCGCACCAGCTGCATGGTGTTGAGATCGTCCTCGGAGAACATTTTGGTCATATATCGGGACTTGTCCACGCCGACGCCGTGCTCACCGGTGATGGAGCCGCCGTGCTCGATGCACAGGTCGAGGATCCTCCCCGAGACGATCTCCGCCCTCTCCTCCGCGTCCGGCTCCGCGTCGTCGAACAGCACCAGCGGGTGCAGGTTGCCGTCACCGGCGTGGAAGACGTTCGCCACCCTGATGCCGTACTCGCGGGAGAGGGCGTCGATGCTCGCCAGCACCCCGGGCAGCGCGGTCCGGGGGACGACGCCGTCCTGGACGATGTAGGCGGGACTGATCCGGCCCACCGCGGCGAACGCCGACTTGCGGCCCCGCCAGATCGCGGCCCGCTCCGCCGGGTCGTCGGCGACCCGTATCTCGAACGCGCCGCTCTCCCGGCAGATCCGCGTCACCTCGCCGAACTGGTGCGCGACCTCCTCGGCGGGGCCGTCCAGCTCCACGATGAGCACCGCCCCCGCGCCCTCGGGATAGGCGCACGCCACGGCCGCCTCGGCCGCCTCGACGGCGAGGGCGTCCATCATCTCGATCGCGGCGGGTACGATGCCGCCGCCGATGATCGCCGACACCGCCTGCCCGCCCCGCTCGATGTCCTCGAACGCCGCGAGCAGCGTCGTGACGGACTCGGGCAGCCTGCTCAGCCGTACGACGACCTTGGTCGCGATGCCGAGGGTGCCCTCAGAGCCGACGAACGCGCCCAGCAGGTCGTAGCCGGGGTCGGTGTCCGAGAGCTCGACGATGTCGCCGTCGGGGGTGACGATCTCCAGGCCGACCACGTGGTTGACGGTGAAGCCGTACTTCAGGCAGTGCGCGCCGCCGGAGTTCTCCGCCACGTTGCCGCCGATCGTGCAGACCTGCTGGCTGGAGGGGTCGGGCGCGTAGTAGCGGCCCAGGTCGCGGACGGCCTCGGTGATCGCCAGGTTGGTGACCCCCGGCTCCACGGTGGCCCGCCGGTTCGGCAGGTCGACGGAGAGGATCCGCCGCATCTTCGAGGTCACGACCAGCACCCCGTCGGCCCGGGGCAGGGCGCCGCCCGACAGCCCCGTCCCGGCGCCCCTGGCCACGAACGGCAGGCCGTACTCGTTGCAGATCCTCACCACGGCCGCGACCTGCTCGGCGCTCTCGGGCAGCACCACGACGCCGGGGGTGACCCGGTGGTGGGTCAGCCCGTCGCACTCGTAGGTGCGCAGCCGTACGGGATCGGTGATGACCGACCCGGGGCCGAGGAGTTCCTCGAACCTGCGGGCCGGCTCGTCCAGGGTCTTCGTCGACATCGTTCCTCCTCCGGCGTGCCCGGCGGTCCGGCGCCGCCGGTGCCCGCCGGCCTCCATCGGCCGATCGAGGACGGCACCCTCGTCATCCTCGTCTCGAATTCTCGCTCAGCGCGGCGGCGCCGGCGTTCCTGCCGTGCCTGGGACCCTCGTCCACGAGACCGGCGAAGCGGGGCTCGCCGGCCGCCCGCTGCGACGCCCGGCAGTCGGGGGAGGGCGGCGTGCGGGCGGGTCCCGCCGGGGAGCGGCGGATGCGCAGGTGGAGCCGGCCCTTGATCATCGTGATCAGGACGCCCCTGGCCCATCCCTCGTCCGCGGTCTTGCGCGCGTAGAACTCCCTGGTCGCCCTGTTGTCCAGCATATCCAGCAGGACGATGTGGTGACCCCAGGGAATCGGCCGCGCCGTCTGCGGGATGGCGTCGGGCCAGGCCGCCGCGAAGGCCCTCATGTAGAGGAGGTTGGTCCGCGAGTAGCCCGTCGCCTCGGGGAACGCGCCGCGCAGGTCGGCCGAGAGCCTGGGCACCACCTTCCTTCCCCACTCGTCGTCCGGCTGCCGGTCGAGGATGTGGCGGCCGATCCGCCAGTACTGCCGGATCAGCTCGGTGTCGGTGGTGAGCAGTGCCACCCGCCCCCTGCTGCCGATGATCTCGCGCTTGACGGCGTCGAGCAGCGCTTCGTACTCGCCCTGGTCGGCTCCTTCGCCGTTCCTGTCATCGCTCATGCACGCAAAGTATCCACTCGGCCCGACGTCCGCATCCGCCCCCGGTGGCCGCTCGGAGTGAGGAATCCCCGCCAGGGGATGAGGATTCCTCACCGTCGGAATGGTCATGTCACGGCATACGCGCATACGCCGGGAGAGTAAGGAACTCCGCGAAGTCGTCGTCCAGGGCGACTTCCTTGAACAGGGCGGTGGCCTGGCCGTAGAGGGTCTCGTCGTAGCCGGGCTCCGCCTCGATCTTGGCGAGCTCCTCGTCAATGATCTTCTCGACCAGTTCCCTGGTCACCACGGCGCCGGTGTCGGCGAGCTCGATGCCGTTGTGGATCCACTGCCAGATCTGGGAACGGGAGATCTCGGCGGTCGCCGCGTCCTCCATCAGGTTGTGGATCGCCACCGCGCCCTGCCCGCCCATCCAGGCGGCCAGGTAGCGCAGCGCCACGTCCACGTTGTTGCGCAGCCCCGCCTCGGTGATGTCGCCGGGGGTCTTGGAGACCGCGAGCAGGTCGGCGGCGGAGACGGAGACGTCCTCGCGCAGGCGGTGGAGCTGGTTCGGCCGGTCGTCGAGAACGGCGTCGAAGACGTCGCGGCAGATCGGCACGAGGTCGGGGTGCGCCACCCACGAGCCGTCGAAACCGTCACCGGACTCGCGGGTCTTGTCGGCGGTGACCTTCTCCAGGGCGACCTTGTTGACCTCGGGATCGCGGCGGGAGGGGATGAACGCGGCCATCCCGCCGATGGCGTGGGCCCCGCGCCGGTGGCAGGTGCGGACCAGCAGCTCGGTGTAGGCGCGCATGAACGGGGCGGTCATCGTCACGGCGTTGCGCTCGGGCAGCAGGAACTCGCGGCCGCGGGTGCGGAACTTCTTGATCACGCTGAAGAGGTAGTCCCAGCGGCCCGCGTTGAGGCCCGCGGAGTGGTCACGGAGCTCGTAGAGGATCTCCTCCATCTCGAACGCGGCCGGGTAGGTCTCGATGAGCACCGTCGCCCGGATCGTCCCCTGGGGGATCTCGAGCAGTTCCTGGGCCCTGACGAAGACGTCGTTCCAGAGACGGGCCTCCAGATGCGACTCGATCTTCGGCAGGTAGAAGTACGGGCCCTTGCCCTTGGCCATCTGCCGCTGCGCCGAGTGGAAGAAGTAGAGGCCGAAGTCGACGAGAGAGGCGGAGAACGGCCTGCCGTCGAGGGTGAGGTGCTTCTCGTCCAGGTGCCAGCCGCGGGGACGGACCACGATGGTGGCCAGTTCGGTGTCCGGCTTGAGGGTGTAGCTCTTCTCCCCGGCGGAGAAGTCCAGGGTCCGGTCGAGCGCGTCGCGCAGGTTGAGCTGGCCGCCGATGGTGTTCTCCCAGGTGGGAGCGTTGGCGTCCTCGAAGTCCGCCAGCCAGACCTTGGCACCCGAGTTCAGCGCGTTGATCGTCATCTTCCGGTCGACGGGGCCGGTGATCTCCACGCGGCGGTCCACCAGCCCGGGCGCGGGCGGGGCGACGTGCCACTCGGACTCGCGCACGTGCCGGGTCTCGGGCAGGAAGTCGAGGGTGCCGCCCGCCGACAGCTCCGCCTGGCGGGCCTGGCGGGCCTCCAGCAACTCCAGGCGCCGGCCGTCGAACTCACGCTGGAGGGTGGCCACGAAGGCCAGTGCCTCCGGCGTGAGGATCTCGTCGAAGCGGTCCTGGATGGGGCCGCCGATCTCCACACCGTCCATGGGTCCCTCTTTCCGTGCAATTTTCCGCAGAGTGGAAAAGTAATTCTGAATTGTGGAATCGACGCTACTTGAGGGTCGGTTGTGGGTCAAAGGCAGGGTCTTCCTCAGGGCTCGCTCGGGGAGTTCCCCGATGATCTGGGAGGCGGACTCGGACAGAGTGAGGTCAGCGCCCTCGGCAGAGGGGGAGAACGGACCGGTCGCACATGGGGAGCGAGGGCTTCCCGGGAAATCGAGGATTGAGCGCATGAGGAAGAACATGCTCGTCGCCGGAGCGGTCCTGGGGTCGGTGTTCGTGCTCTCGGGATGCGACCTCGCCCTCGACTTCCGCGAGCGGCAGCAGGAGGTCGTCTCCTACGACGTCACCGCCAAGCTGACGAACCTGGACGTCGCCACCGGCTCCGGCGACATCGTGGTCACCGAGTCGGACCGGACGGCCGTCCACGTGACCGAGACCATCCACTGGCGCGGCGACAAGCCCACCCCCCGGCACCCGGTGGACGGCGGCACACTCACCCTGCGCGACGAGTGCCGCGGGAACTGCACGGTGGACTACAAGGTCGAGATCCCGCGGGGCCTCACGGCCAAGCTCGACACCGGCTCGGGCACCATCACGATGCGCGGGCTGACCGGGGAGGTGAACGCCGTGAGCGGCTCCGGCGACATCGAGGCCGGCAGCCTCACCTCCAAGCGGTTCACCGCCGAGACCGGCTCCGGCGACGTCGAGGCGAGATTCTCCGCCGCGCCCGAGGGGGTGCGGATCGAGACCGGGAGCGGCGACGTCGTCGCGTACCTTCCCCAGGGCGGCTACGACGTCACCGCCGAGACCGGCTCCGGCGACGAGGCCGTGGAGGTGACGAAGGATCCCGCCTCGCCCCGCAAGGTCACGCTGAAGACCGGCTCCGGTGACGCCCAGGTCCTGCTTCCCTGACGTCACGACCCCGGGACGTTCCCCGGAGCCCGATCGGGGCGCCTGGGCCCCGCGGGGACGAAGTGGTGATAACCAGGTGATGACGTAGGGGTTCCCATGGCACCATCGGGGGGAAGAGACCCGGGGTGTTCGGGCGTTCACTCATATGAGAAGAACGCGTAAGCACCAACCATCTGAATGGAGCGACGACATA
Source organism: Streptosporangium sp. G12 (assembly GCF_052983175.1). Classification (NCBI taxonomy): domain Bacteria; kingdom Bacillati; phylum Actinomycetota; class Actinomycetes; order Streptosporangiales; family Streptosporangiaceae; genus Streptosporangium; species Streptosporangium sp. G12. The sequence continues at coordinate 270,644 of NZ_JBRIQO010000004.1, forward strand.
GACACTCGTGAGCCGCTGGACATCGACCGATTCGACGACCTGCTCGACAACGGCGAGATGGATCTGGCCGAGCGCCAGGCACTCCGCCGGGTGGCGGGCCTCTCCACGGAGCTGGAAGACGTCACCGAGGTCGAATACCGCCAGCTGCGGCTTGAGCGGGTCGTCCTGGTCGGCGTCTGGACCTCCGGAACGGCGATCGACGCCGAGAACTCCCTCCTGGAGCTGAAGCTCCTCGCCGAGACCGCGGGTTCGGAAGTGCTGGAGGGGCTGATCCAGCGCCGGCAGAAACCCGACACCGCGACCTACATCGGTTCGGGCAAGGCACAGGAACTCGCCGACATCGTCTCCGCCACCGGTGCCGACACCGTGGTGTGCGACGGAGAGCTGAGCCCCGGCCAGCTCCGCCAGCTGGAGGAGATCGTCAAGGTCAAGGTCATCGACCGGACCATGCTGATCCTCGACATCTTCGCCCAGCACGCCAAGAGCCGCGAGGGCAAGGCGCAGGTCGAGCTCGCGCAGCTCAACTACCTGCTGCCGCGCCTGCGAGGCTGGGGTGGCAACCTGTCCCGCCAGGTCGGCGGTCGCGCCGCGGGCGGCGTCGGCATGGGCGGTCGTGGCCCCGGTGAGACCAAGATCGAGCTGGACCGCCGCCGGATCCGCGAGCGGATGGCCAAGCTGCGCCGCCAGATCGGCGAGATGACCACCGCCCGCGTGACCAAGCGCTCGCGGCGCCTGCAGCGCGAGGTCCCCGCCGTGGCCATCGCCGGATACACCAACGCGGGCAAGTCCTCGCTGCTGAACCGGCTGACCGGCGCGGGAGTGCTGGTCGAGGACTCCCTGTTCGCCACGCTCGACCCGACGGTCCGCAGGGCGCACACGCCCGACGGCCGCCTGTTCACGCTGGCCGACACCGTCGGGTTCGTCCGGCACCTGCCGCACCAGCTCGTCGAGGCGTTCCGCTCCACGCTGGAGGAGGTCGGCGACGCCGACCTGATCCTGCACGTGGTCGACGGCTCGCACCCCGACCCCGAGTCGCAGCTCGCCGCGGTGCGCGAGGTGATCGGTGACATCGAGGGCGCCCGCGACATCCCCGAGATCGTGGTCATCAACAAGGCCGACGCCGCCGACCCGGTGGTGCTGGCCCAGCTGACCGCGAAGGAGAGTCACACCGTCGTGGTCTCGGCCCGCACCGGTGCCGGGCTCGACGAGCTGAGGGCCGTGATCGAGCGGGAGCTGCCCCGATTCGACCAGGAGGTCAGGCTTCTCGTGCCGTACGAGCGCGGCGACCTGATCTCCCGGGCGCACAAGGAGGGTGAGGTCCTCGGCGTCGAGCACACCGGGGACGGCACGGTCCTGCACGCCAGGGTCCTGCCCGGCCTCCTCGCCGAGCTGGAGAAGACCGCCAAGCCGGTCGAGACCGCCGTCTGACCCGCGCTTCCGGCACGCCGTACCGTCCTTCGGGACGGTACGGCGAAGGGTCTCAGCGACGCGCCCCGCGGCGGAACATCACCAGCGCCACGTCGTCCTCCCTGGCGCCGAACCGCTCGATCAGCCGGTCGCAGAAGACCTCCTGGTCCTCCTCCACCCGCTCCGCCAGGTGCCGCACGATCTCCAGGCTCTCGTCGAGCAGTTTGTCGCGGTCCTCGATGAGCCCGTCGGTGAACATCAGCACCGAGCCTCCCTCGGGGATGTTCACCCGGTCGACCCGGTAGGTCTCCTCTGCCACTCCCAGCAGCAGATTGCCCAGGCGGTGATAGCCGGCCTGGTCGTCCGCGATGAAGAGGGGCGGGATGTGCCCCGCGTTCGCGATCTCCATCTCCCCGGTCGCCGGGTCGAGCAGGAGCAGGCACACGGTGGCGGTCATGCCGGGGTGGTAGCGCCGCAGCACCTCGTTGAGCAGCGCCATCGACGCGCCGAGGTCCGAGGTGCCGATGACGGAGGCGCGCAGCGCGTGGCGCAGCTCCGCCATGACGGTGGCGGCCAGCAGCGAGTGTCCCTGGACGTCGCCGATGGCGATGAGCACCCGCCGGCCCATCCGCAGGACCTCGTAGAAGTCGCCGCCGACCTCGACGTTGTCGACCGCCGGCTGGTACCGCCAGCTGATCGCGAGCCCGGGGATCTCGGGGATCCGCGTCGGCAGCAGGCTGCGCTGCAGGGTGAGGGCGATCGCGTGCTCCTCGGCGTACGCCCGCAGCGCGTCCACGGCCAGGGCGAGGGCCTGCCCGAGCTGGCGCAGCACGTTGGACTCGTCGGCGTCGAGTGGCGATGTCCCCTCCACCCCGAGGTAGACGGGAGGTCTGCCCAGCTTGGTGCGGCAGACCACGGCCGAGACGTCGCCACTGAGCGTCGCGTCGGGCATCAGCTCCATCCACTCGGCGGCCGGCACCGTGAAGACCTGCGTACCGGCGGCGGCGCCCAGGGACATCGCGCTCAACCCGGGCAGCGTGTCCGGCGCCGCGACCTTGGCGACGGAGGCCTCCGAGGGGAAGGCGGAGAACCTGCGGGTCCGGCCGTCAGGGGGCAGGGCGAGCGTGCCCGCCTGCCTCCCCATGATTCGCGAGGTTCCCTCGACGGCCGTGGCGAGGAGCTCCTCGAACGTCTCGGCGGCGTTCATCGAGAGCGTGACCTCGGTGAGGGCGGCCAGCCGCATGGCCATCAGCTCGGCCCGCTGCCGGGCGCGGTAGTAGCGCAGCGTGGCCTCGACCGTCGCGGCGAACTCGTCCGGCTCGACCGGCTCCGCCAGGTAGGCGTCGGCCCCGCGTTCGAGGCCCTGCGCCCGGTCGGCCGGGGTGATCGCCGCCCCGGAGATCTGGATGACCGGGATGGAGGACGTCGCCGGGTCCGCCTTGATCTGCTCGCAGACCTCGTAGCCGCTGATGTCGGGCAGCCGCACGTCCAGGACGACGAGGTCGGGCCGCAGCTCCCTGACCTTGACGAGCGCCTCCATGCCGCCGGTGGCCTGTACGACCTGGTGGCCCGAGCGCCGCAGCCAGCTCGACAGGATGTACAGCTTGGTCGGGGTGTCGTCCACGACGAGTACCGTCGCCCCGTTGTTACCCATTCACGGGTCCGAGGGCGCTTTCGATCGCCTCCAGGAGGGTCTCACGGCGGAGCCCCTGTTTGGAGATCATCATGTGTGCCCTCTCGGGGACATGGCGCGATGTGGCGACGGTCACGACGATCACCGGAACCTCGCGCAGCCGCTCGTCGTCCGACATCCGCAGCATCAGCGCGGTGCCGTCGAGGCGGGGCATCAGCAGGTCCACCAGCGCGAGGTCGGGCGGGGTGGCCGTCATCATCTCCAGCGCCATCAGCCCGTCGGAGGCCTCGTCGATGTGCGCGGCGAACCCGGTGAGCATCCGGCGTACGGTGGCGCGGAACTCCTCGTCGTCGTCCACGATGAGCAACCGGCCGACCACGGGAGCCCCGTCGTGCCGGTAGGGCAGCCTCAGGGTGGCCGTGGTGCCGGACCCGGCGACGCTGGCCAGGTGCAGCGCGCCGCCCAGCGCCTCCGCCAGCCGCCGGGCGTACGGCAGGCCGAGCCCGGTCCCCTTGCTCCGTACCTGGATCGGCCCGGGAACCTGGAAGAACTCCTCGAAGACGCGTTCCAGGTGCTCCTCGGGCACGCCTATTCCCGTGTCGGTCACGGTGAAGACCAGGTCGTGGGTGGCCGCGTCGAGGTTCACCTCCAGCTTGACCTCGCCGCGCTCGGTGAACTTCAGCCCGTTGGAGAGCAGGTTACGCAGGATCCGGGTGAGCATCACCTCGTCCACCAGCATCTCCTGCGGCGCCTGGGAGACCTCCACCGTGAGCGTCACCTCGTCGTTGCCGGTGGTGGGGCGCAGCGTCATGCGCAGCCGTTCGGCCAGGGCCACCAGATCGACCATGGAGGGCTGGGGGTCGAGTCTCCCCGCCTCGGCCTTCGCCATGTCGAGCAGCTCGCTCACCAGTGACAGCAGCGTCTCCGCCGAGGAGCCGATGAGGTTGATCTGGTGGAGCTGCTCGGCGGCCAGCGGATCCCCGCCCGGTCCCACCAGCAGGCGGACCAGGCCGATGATCGAGTTGAGGGGGGTGCGCAGCTCGTGGCTGACGGTGGCCCAGAACCTGTTCTTCGCGTCGCTCGCCGCCCGGAGCTGCGCGGACTTCTCGTCCAGCTCCGCGTAGAGCGCCACGACGCCGCGGTTGGTCTCCTCCAGTTCCTCGGACAGCTGGTTGTAGAGCGCCAGCACCCCCTGGTTGGTCTCCTGGAGCTCGGTGTTGAGCTGCAGGACCTCCTCCAGGGTCTCGGCGAGCTCACTGTTCTGCCTGCGCAGCTCGTCGAGGGCGGTGGTGGGTGCCGAAGCGGCGATCTTGGCGCGGATCTCCTCCGCCGAGAGTCTCGGCTTGCGGCCCTGCGGGAGCCGTTTGACCATGCTTATTCTTCCCTCGGCGGGATCGAGCTCGATGAGGTCGACGAGACGCCCCGCCAGCGTCACGCCGCCCGAGGGACGGAAGTCGGTCTTCGCCGAGAAGTCGACCGCGACGAGCAGGGCGTCCCGCTCCAGCCGGAAGGAGACGGAGATGCCGGCGCCCGCCTCGACGAACTCCCTGCCGATCTCGCTCAGCGCGGTGGCCACCCGGATCTGGTCCTGGGCCTCCAGCCCCACGCTCTCCGCCACCTCGCGGCCCAGCTTGCGCATGGCGAAGACGTCCTGGTCGTCCTGGACGTGAATCCGGACCAGCTCGTCCCCGGTCATACGCCCGGCCTGACGGCGACCACGCAGGCGTCGTCCCTGCGGGTCCCGGCATCACGCAGCAGCGTGCCGGCGACGACGGAGGGGAGGCGCGTGACGAGCCCGGGATAGGAGGTGATGTCCCAGCGTTCGGTCAGGCCGTCGGAGTGGAGCAGGACGACGCTGTGCCGGGGGAGTGCGTACTCGTACTGGCGCAGGGTCCTGGCCTTGTGCCCGGCGATGCCCGGGACGGAGATCATTCCTTGGCGGCCGTCGTTGTGGGCGATCCACGCGGAGACGTTGCCGAGGCCGGCGAAGCTCACCGTGCCCGCGGCGCCGTCGACGCGGGCCACCGCGACCGCGCCGCCCCTGGTGTGGCCGAGGCCTGCGTGGATGCGCTCCAGGACGGTGACCGGGGCGAGGTCGGCGTGCCGCAGGAACAGCCGTACCGCCTCCTGGGAGGCCTGGGCGGCCGCGGGGCCGTGGCCCAGGCCGTCACAGAGCATCACGGTCGTCGCGGTGCCCTCCTCGATGATCACGAACGCGTCGCCGCAGACGGTCTCCTCGCCGATCGGGCGGGTCAGGCCGCTCACCCGGCACGCAGGACGCGAGGCGTCCTGAGCGACGAAGTACATGCCGAGCACGGTGCCCCGGTCGGGTATCGAGTGCACCTCGTACCCGCTGGCCATCCGGGCGATGCCGCCCAGCCCGATGCCGAGCGTGCCGGTGGTGGAGTAGCCGTCGCGCAGGGCGCGCGAGACGTCCCGCATTCCCGGCCCCCGGTCGATCGCGAGGACCTCCACGGCCGAGTCCAGCTCCGGATGCGGGCGGATCAGCATCACGCCCTCGGTCGCGTGCTTGACCAGGTTCGACGCGGCCTCGCTCACCGCGACGGCGACCCGCCCGGTGTCCTCCTCGCCGAACCCGCGGATCTCCGCGAGCGTCACGGCGGTACGGCGGAGGGCGCCGATCGCGCTGGCGTCCTCGGCCCGTACCCAGGTGTCGTGCTGGGAGTGGATCAGCGTGCCCATTTCGTCACCGTGATCAATGTGCCCTCACCGGGAGTCGATTCCAGGTCGAACTCGTCGACCAGGCGGCGGGAGCCGCTGAGGCCGAGACCGAGGCCTCCGCCGGTCGTCCACCCGTCGGTCAGCGCCTGCTCGATGTCCGGGATGCCGGGCCCGTTGTCGCTGAACACCATCCGCAGGCCCCGCCGCATGCCCTTGTGGACGACCTCGACCCGTACCTGCCCGCCTCCCGCGTACACCAGGGCGTTGCGGGCCAGCTCGCTGGCCGCGGTCACCACCTTGGTCTGGTCGACCAGGGACAGGCCCACGTTCACGGCGACGGTCCTGACGTGCTGGCGGACCAGCACGACGTCGCCGTTGACGTTGATGGGCAACTCCTCCACTGTCGTCACCAGGCGGCCGTGGAGGCTTGGGAGCTCTCGATCTGGTTCAGCAGCGCGACGCCCTTCTCGAGGTTGAGCGCCGTGCGCACGCCGCCGAGGGAGAGGCCGAGCTCGACGAGGGTGATCGCCACCGCCGGGCGCATGCCGACGACGATCGTCTCGGCGTCGAGCATGCGGGAGATCGCCGCGATGGTGGCCAGCATCCGGCCGATGAAGGAGTCGACGATCTCCACGGCGGTGATGTCGATGATCACCCCGCGCGCGCCGGTCTCGACAACCTTCTCCGACAGGTCCTCCTGGAGCGCGAGCACGCTCATGTCCTGCAGGTCGATCTGGATGGAGACGATCAGGATGTCGCCGAGCTTGAGGATGGGGACGCGATCCATCAGCTCTCCACCGTCCGTACCGCGATCCGGGACTCCCCGCCCTTGACGAATTTGACCCCGCTCGCCCGCAGCGTGTGGGCCAGCGCGTCGGCGAGGGTGGCCTTGGTCACGATGTCGCCGAACTCGATGCCGAGGGTGACGATGGTGTGGGCGATCTGCGGGCGGATGCCGGAGATCACGCACTCGGCGCCCATCAGCCGGGCCGCCACCACGGTCTTGAGCAGATGCTGGGCGACCTCGGTGTCGACGGCGGGCACACCCGTGATGTCGATGACCGCGTGCTCGGAGCCGGTGTCGACGAGCGTCTGCAGCAGCTTCTCCATGACGACCTGGGTCCTGGCCGAGTCGAGCGTGCCGACCAGCGGCACCGCGACGATGCCTTCCCAGAGCTTGACCACCGGGGTGGACAGCTCGAGCAGCTGTTCCGCCTGATCGATGATGATCTTCTCCCTGGCCGCCGCGTAGCTCTCCATGGTGAAGAGCCCGAGGTCGTCGATTACCCGGGAGAACCAGATGAAACCTCGCACGGCCTCGGGAGAGCCGTCCTCCTCGACGATCTCGTAGAGCGCCTCCTTCAGGCCGAACACCATGATCGCGGTCTCGGTCGGGGTGAAACCCTGGCGGGCACGGTCCCGGGAGAGCTCGGCGAGCAGGCCGCGCAGGTCGCTGAGGTCGCCGGAGTCGTCGAACGACTGGCGCAGCGCCTGGTAGAGCTCGCCCAACTGGTCGGTGAGACCTCCGCGATCCGCCTGATTGCCGGTGCCGCCGGTGGCCGAACGGGCGATCTCAAGCCAGCGCTTGAGGACGCGCGCCTCGTGCTCCTGGAAAAGTTCTTCGATGCGACGCCGACCGGCGTCCGCGTGGACGGACAAGGCAACTCCCATGCGTACGACCTGGAGACAACTCGCACGAAAGGCTACATGGAACGTCCTGCTTACGACCTTTTTCGAGGTTGGGCAGGCCGCTCGTCATCAGAGCTTCGGAAGGGCGGGGCGACCGGGTCGAGCGGCCGGCGCGGCCGTATCACATCACGACCTTCGCGGGTGATCTCAGGGTGCCGTACCACGCGCGGAGCCCGGGGAAGATCGGGGAGGAGTGGGGGGCCGCAAGGGGACCGCAGGAGGTCGTAGGGGAGGCGTAGAGGAGAAGGGCCGAGGAGCGTGAGCCTTCCGGATGTCAGCCTAGAGTGGTGGCGAACGGCGTTTCAATGGTGAAACTTGCGCCGAGAGGCCCGATATGGCTGCACTACAAGAGGGCGAAAACGTACAAAAGCCTCAAAAGTGACAGTGGTCGCCCAAGGTTTGGATTGCTACCATAAGGCAAATCTAGCGAGATGTTATGACGCAAGTTGCTCTGGTGGCTACTGTTACGGGCGATGAAGAAGTAGTCTGAGCTGTGGAAAGTTGCTCAACGCCACGCGTGATCGTCGAGCCGACGGGTGAGGTGCGGTCGCGGAGGGGCGGCGTTCTTCCCAATTAGCCTGTACAGCGGGCCGACTTGTGAAATAACGTAACTGAACTGAAATCGCCCGATCATGATCTCGGCGATACTGTCGCCGCACAGCGGATATGCGGATGAGAGCAGGAGACCCCCCGATGCCGTCCGGACTCACAGCGGGCTTGAAGGGCACGGTGCCCGGCGACGTCCGGGGCGGCTCGCCCCGTCCGGGTGCGGTCCTCCTCCAGGTGTCTTCCCCTGAACACAAGGCGGTGATGCGATGACGGTCCGCCTCCTGACCAACATCGGCCGGCTCTGGACCGGAAACGACGTGTTCAGCAACGCGGCGATCCTCGTCCACAACGACCGGATCGCCTGGGTCGGCCGCGCCGCGGATCTTCCGCAGAGCGTGCCGGGGGTCGTCGACGACATCGTCGACGTCGACCATGTCGAGAACCTGGGCGGCGCGCTGGTCACTCCCGGCCTGATCGACGCGCACACCCATCCGGTCTACGCGGGAAACCGCTACGCCGAGATGGCGATGCGCTCCAGCGGGTCCACCCCGTCCGCGATCACCGCGGCGGGCGGCGGCATCGGCTCCACCGTGACGGTCACCCGCGGCACCGACCCCTGGACGCTCTGCAACGGCGTCCGCGAGCGGCTCCGCGACTGGCTGCTCAGCGGCACCACCACCATCGAGGCCAAGACCGGCTACCACCTCACCCGTGACGGCGAGCTGGCCGACGTGCGGCTCCTGCGCGAGCTGGAGAAAGAGCCGATGATGCCGCGGGTGCACGTGACCTTCATGGCCGCGCACGTCGTCCCGCCCGAGTATTTCGGCCGCCAGCGCGACTATGTCGAGGCCGTGGGCGCCTGGTGCGCCGACGCCGCCGCGGCGGGAGCCGACGGTGTCGACGTCTACTGCGACGAGGGCCACTTCACCGCGGAGGAGGCCCGCTGGGTCCTGGCCTCCGGACGCAACGTCGGCCTGCTGCCACGCCTGCACGCCGGCGCCTACACCCGGCGCGGCGCCGTCCAGCTCGCCGCCGAACTCGGCTGCGCCTCCGCCGACCTGCTCCACCACACCACCGACGAGGACATCGCGATACTGGCCCGCTACGGCGTCCCCGCCGTGGTCTGCCCCGGGACCGCCCTCCAGCGTGGCAGCCTGCCCCCGGTCCGCCGGATGCTCGCCCAGGGGGTCACGGTGGCGCTCGGCAGCGACCACAACCCGGGCCACTGCGGCATCACCTCGATGTCCCTGGTCATCAGCCTCGCCGTCGCGGCCTTCGGCATGAGCGTCGGCGACGCCCTCCGGGCCGCCACCCTCGGTGGTGCCACGGTCCTCGGCGCTCCCGATCGCGGCGTCCTCGCCCCCGGCCGCCTGGCCGACATCGTCCAGTGGGACGCCGACCACGAGGGCGCCTTCGCCTGGGCCTTCGGACTCAAGCCCCGCCGGGTCTGGCGCGGCGGCACCCCCGTCCAGTAGGTCTCCCCTTCCGGAGGCTTCGCCCTCGGAACCCTCGCCCGCCGGATCCTCCCCTCGAGCGGCCGTTCCCCTCACGCTCGCGGCTCCCCGCCGTTCACGAGGGCTCCTCGCCGTTCACCGGGGGAGTCGTTCACCAGGGGAGGAGCCGAGCCCGTCTCCTTCGTGTGATCTCCACCGCGTAACCTCTGGGCATGTCTCCACCGGTCGCCGTCGTCACGGACTCCACCGCCTACCTCCCTCCTGAGGAGGTCTCCCGCAGGGGAATCGTCGTGGTGCCGCTCCAGATGATCGTGGGAGGCAGACCGCTCGACGACATGCCGCGGATCGAGGGCGCGGGCATGGGCGACATGCTGCGGGAACGGGGTCAGGTGACGACCTCCATGCCCGCCCCGCGCCGTTTCACGGACGCCTACAACGAGGCGGCGGCCCGGGGCGCGACCGGCATCGTCTCCATCCACCTGTCAGCGGAGATGTCCGGCACGGTCGAGGCCGCCCGGGCGGGGGCCGAGCATTCCCCCGTCCCGGTCGACGTCGTCGACAGCAGGTCCATCGCCATGGGTCTCGGGTTCCCCGTCCTCGCCGCCGCGAGCGCCGCCGCTGCGGGCGCGACACGGGCCGAGGCGGCGGACGCCGCCCGCCGCCGCGCGGAGTCGGTGCGCAGCTTCTTCTACGTCGACACCCTGGAGTATCTCCGCAGGGGAGGCCGGATCGGCGCGGCGGAGACCCTCCTCGGCTCGGCACTGATGATCAAGCCGATTCTGCACATCTCCGACGGCGCGATCGTTCCCCTGGAGAAGGTCCGTACGGCGAGCCGTGCCATCGCCCGCCTCGAAGACCTCGCGGTCGAGGCCGCGGGTACGGGCCCGGTGGAGGTCGCCGTCCAGCACCTCGCCGCCCGGTCCCGCGCGGACGCCCTGGCCGCACGACTGCACCGGCGCATTCCCGCCCTCGCCAAGGTCATCGTCGTCGAGGTCGGCCCGGTGATCGGCGCGCACGTCGGTCCAGGCATGCTCGGCATCACCATCTCCGCGGGCGAGCCTCTGGTGTCCACCGATCCGTGAGGTCGGCCGATCCGTGTCGTCTTCGAACCCGTATGGTCTTCGGATCCATCTGATGACCCGCGCGCCGATCAGGCCGACCTGTGTCCCCGCCCTCCGCCGGTCGTCCCCTTATCCCCAGAACGAGATTCGGTGAAAGTGCGCCCGCCGCCGTCTCCGTAACGTCCTGCGGGTGCGGACCACAGGCCAGAACACCGAGCGGTTCCAAGCCGAGTCGCGACTGCGGATCCTGACCGGGAGCGGATCACCCGACCGGGTGCCCCCGCCGTGCCGTCCGGCCGGCACGCCGTGCCGGGGCAGGCATGCGCGGGCCGGCGGTCAGGGCGAGCCGGAGGACGCCGTCCACGACGGTCCCGCTGCGCGCATGCGTTCGGCGCCGATCCCTCCGTCCTTCGAGGCGCTTCGCAAGGTCGTGGCCACCGAGAAGGTCGCGCTCGGTCCTGACCGCCCGGGGCTGCGCCTCCTGCTGCTCGTCGCCCTGGTGGCCACCGTCGCGGGCGGCGTGTACGCCTGGCGGTCCCAGCCGGAGCCCGAGCCCTTGGCCCCGCCGATGCCGATCGCCGGGTCACCGCTGTCGGCGCCCGTCACCGTTTCGCGGCAGGCGTCCACGCCGGTCGCCGAGCTGACCGTTCACGTGACGGGTAAGGTCCGCCGGCCCGGGGTGGTCACGCTGCCCGGCGGTTCACGGGTCGCCGACGCGCTCCAGGAGGCCGGGGGCGTCCGTGGAGCGGCCGCCACGGGATCCCTCAACCTCGCGCGCAGGCTCGTCGACGGCGAGCAGATCGTCGTCGGCCTTTCCGGCACGGCCGCCGTCGCGGCGGCGCCCACTCCGGTGAATCCGGCAGATCCCGCCACCGCCGTCGTCGACCTCAACACCGCCACCCCCGAGCAGCTCGAGGAGCTACCGGGCGTGGGCGAGGTGCTCGCCCGGCGCATCGTCGAATACCGCGACGCGCACGGCGGCTTCCGCTCCGTCGAGCAGCTTCGCGACGTGAGCGGGATAGGTGACCGGAAGTACGCCGAGATGCGGGACAGAGCCCGTGTTTGACACCTCGGTCGCGAGGACGGTCGTGACGCGGTTCGCCACGGCCGGAGGCTCGGGTGGCTCCGCACACGCCGGCGGGTCCGAGGGGCCGGGAATCCTGGGCGGTTCAGGAAAGGGATGGCGTGCGCATGCCGCGCATCTGGTCCTGCCGGCGGCGGTCTCATGGATGACCGCACTCGTCCTGCTGGGCTGCTCAGCCGCGACCGGTGCGGTGACGGCCGGTCTCATGGCCACGGGTGCCCTGACCGTGGCCGTCCTGACCCGGGCACAGGGGGCGGCGACCCGGCGGAACGCGGCGATCGCGGTCCTGGGATGCGCCGCCGCGGTGGCGGGGTCGGTCGCCTTCCGGGTGCACGCGGTCGGTACGGGGCCGGTCGCCGAGCTCGCGGGCAGGAACGCCTCGGCGATGGCCGAGGTGGTGGTGACCGACGACCCCCGGGAGACGAACCGAAGGGGAGGGCCCTTCCCGCGGGAGAGTTTCGTGGTGCCCGCCCGGGTCGAGTCGGTCGGGACGGGAGCGGGCAGGGTGGCGCTGCGGGCTCCGGTGGTGCTGTTCGTCTCGGGCGCCGGATGGCGATCCCTGCTGCCCAGCCAGCGAGTGGAGGTCAGCGGGCGCTTCGGCCGGGCCGACCCCGGAGAGCTGCTCGCGGCGGTGGTGCTGGTCAGGGGAGCACCGCGAGTGCTGAGCGGGCCCTCCTGGGAGCAGCGCGCGGCCGGGGCACTCAGGTCGGGGTTGCGGGAGGCGGCCGACGTGTTGCCGCCGACGCAGCGCGGGCTGTTGCCCGGCCTGGTGGTCGGCGACGTGTCCCGGATGGACGAGCAGGTCAAAGCCGACTTCAAGGCGGCGGGCCTCAGCCATCTTCTCGCGGTCTCCGGCGCGAACCTCGCCGTCGTGGCGGGGGCGGCGGTCGCGCTGGCCAGGGTGGCCGGATTGCCTCTCGCGGCGCGGGCGGTGCTGGCGATGGCGGCCATGGTCGCCTTCGCGGTCGTCGCCCGGCCCTCGCCCAGCGTGCTCAGGGCCCTCCTGATGGGCGGGGTCGCCGCCCTCGCCCTCGGCACGGGCCGCTCGCGCGACGGTGTCGCGGCCCTGTCGGTGACCGTCCTGGGGCTGGTCTTCTTCGTCCCCGACCTCGCCCGCTCCTACGGCTTCGCCCTGTCGGTCTCGGCGACCGCGGGCATCCTGGTCCTCGCCCCGGGCTGGCGCGACCGGCTCTCGGCCCGTATGCCCCGATGGTTCGCCGAGGCGACCGCAGTGGCCGCCGCCGCCCAGGTCGCGGTCACCCCGGTCCTGGTTCTGATGTCGGGACAGCTCGCACCGGTGGCGATCCCGGCCAACCTGCTCGCGGGCCCGGCCGTGGCCCCCGCCACCCTGCTCGGTTTCGCGGTGGCGTTGGTCGCGCCCCTGCACATGGGGCTCGCCCAGTTGCTGGTCCGGCCGGCGGGACTGGCCACCGGATGGATCATCGAGGTGGCCGAGCACACCGCGGCGCTCCCGCTGGGCGTGATCCCGTGGCCGGGAGGCGTCACCGGGCTGCTCCTGCTGGCCGGTGCGGTGCCACTCGCCGTGCTGGTGCTGCGGCACCGGCGGCCACGCCTGATCGTCCTGGCGGCCCTCACCGGGCTGGTCCTCGCCGTGACGGTGGCCGCGCCGATCGTGGCACGCTGGCCGCCTCACGGATGGCTACTGGTGGCCTGCGACGTCGGCCAGGGAGACGCTCTGCTCGTCGCGGCGGGGCCGGGGCGGGCCGTGGTGGTGGACGCGGGGCCGGACCCGGTGCCGATGGACCGCTGCCTGCGCTCCATGGGAGTCGGGGAGGTGCCGCTGGTCGTTCTCACCCATCCGCACCTCGACCACGTGGGCGGTCTCGACGGTGTCTTTCGCGGGCGCGCCGTGGGAGCGGTGATGGTGACCCCGCACGGTGCCGGAGAGCGCGAGGGGGTGAGGCTGAGCGCCGATCTCGCCCGCCGCCACGTGGTCGAGTGGGCGGCGAGGCCCGGTGCGAGCTGGCGGTTCGGGCCCTCGGAGCTCACCGTCATCGGCCCGGTGGCCGAGGACTCCCCGCCCGGCGCGGGAGAAGGGGCGGCCGTCAACAACGCCAGCGTCGTGATGCACGTCCGCTGGGCCGCGGGGGCGGCTCTGCTCAGCGGAGACATCGAGACCGAGGCCCAGGCGGAGCTGCTCCGGCGTGGCCTGCCGCCCGCCGAGATCCTCAAGGTTCCCCACCACGGCTCGGGCAGGTACGACCCGGCCTTCCTCGCCGCCTCCGGTGCCCGCGCCGCTCTGATCAGCGTGGGGGCGGACAACGGCTACGGCCACCCCGCCCCGTCGACCCTGACCGCGCTGCACCGGCTCGGCATGCGCGCCTACCGGACGGACCTGTCGGGAGACCTCGCGGTGGTGGTCCGCGAGGGGGCTCTGGCGGTCGTCGCCAGGGGGCGCGCGGCCCCGTTGGCGGGCGGCTTGTGGCGCCCGGCCGGGATGGGCGGGGCCGGTGCGGGTCGAGTCCCGGTCCTGGCCGGGCGGTGCGGGTCAGGCCTCGGTTCCGGCGGGACGGTGCGGGCCGGACGGTGCGGGCCGGGTCCTGCTTCCGGCCGGACGGTTCCGGCCGGAGGGTGCGGGCCGGATCCTGGTTCTGGCCGGGGCGTGGGCCGGATCCCGGTTCCGCCCGGGGAGCGCGGGTCAGCTCCCGGTTCTGGCCGGGCGGCGGAACTCGGTGTCCACGTCGGCGGCGTAGACCGACCGGCTGCAGCGCGCGCAACGGTACATGATCGGACCCTCGTCGAGGGACGTTCCGCAGCGGGGGCAGGCGTGGCGGCGAATAGTGGAGTTTGTCATGGTTCTCACCTCCTGTGTTGTTCCCAGGGTGCCTCGCGGCACCTGCATTCCGATTGCGAACGACTTGCCGGCGGCTCACCCGGCACCGGGACATGGCATGCTGCTCGTCATGGCGGCAACCGATCCGGCACCCGTGATCCTGATACTCGGCGACGAGGAACTCCTGGCCGACCGCGCGGTGAGCGAGGTGACCTCGGCGGTCAAGGCCGCCGATCCGACCGCCGAGGTGCACGATCTGCCCGGCTCGAAGATGGAGCTCGGAGAGCTCACCCGCATGACGTCGCCCTCACTGTTCGGCGACAGGTCCGTGGTGGTCGTCCGCTCGGCCCAGGACCTCGGCAAGGACGTCATCGCCGAGGTCGTCTCCTACGCGGCCCACCCGGTGGACGAGACCGTGCTGGTCCTCGTCCATCCGGGAGGCGTCAAGGGGAAGGCCCTGGTCGACGGGGTCAAGAAGGCCGGAGCCCAGGTGGTCTCCGTCACCAAGGTGACCAAACCGGCCGAGCGCCTGGCGTTCGTCAAGGCGGAGCTGAAGCGGGCCGGACGCACCATCGGGGCCGACGCCGCCGCCGCGCTCCTCGACGCCGTGGGCAACGACCTGCGCGAGCTGGCCGCCGCGTGCAACCAGCTCGCCTTCGACACCCCCGGCAAGACGATCGACGAGGCCGCCGTCGCGCGCTACCACCGGGGCAGGGCCGAGGTCAGCGGGTTCACCGTGGCCGACTCGGCCGTCGAGGGACGGCTGGGCGACGCCCTGGAGCAGCTGCGCTGGGCGCTCTCGACCGGTACGGCGCCGGTCCTGCTGGTGAGCGCGCTCGCCGGAGGCCTGCGCTCGCTGGCCAAGGTGGGAGGCGCGCCCCGCAACCTCCGGGGCGGCCAGCTCGCCAGCCATCTCGGCATGCCGCCCTGGAAGATCGACCGGGTCCAGCGGCAGCTGAACGGCTGGGGCCCCGAGGGTCTCGCCCGCGCGATCCAGGCCGCCGCCACCGCCGACGCGCAGGTGAAGGGCGGCGGAGCCGACCCCGCGTACGCGCTGGAGCACATGGTCCAGACCGTGGTCGCCAGCCGCACGGGGCGTTAGGTGTTTCGGGGAGAGACGGCCTGAGCCACAGGGCGGGACATGGGGGGCACCGGGAAGAGGCGCCTGAAACGCAAGAACGCCGCATCCCCGAAGGGTGCGGCGTTCGCGAAACGTGGAGCTACTTGGCGACCGACAGGGCGGCGGCGCGCTGGGCGATCGCCGACTTGCGGTTGGCGGCCTGGTTCTTGTGAATCACGCCCTTGCTGGCAGCCTTGTCCAGCTGGCGGGAGGCGGCGCGCTGCAGCGCGGCGGCCTCTTCGACGTTACCCTGGTCGGCGGCCTCGCGGAACTTGCGGATGGCCGTCTTCAGGGAAGACTTGACAGCCTTGTTACGCAGCCGGGCCTTCTCGTTCTGCCGGTTGCGCTTGATCTGGGACTTGATGTTCGCCACGAAGAAGCCTCGGTGAATGTCGTTGGATGGGGCGCGCGGGCAGAGAGGGCGCGCCACACGCAGTTGACTAGGCTACCAACTGCCATGGTCGACACTCAAATCGACAGGCCAGGCAGAAGGATGCCTGATCAGTTTAGCGTGTGGTCGTGGTGGCTCGGACCGTAATCCTCACGGCTTGAACCAGAACTTCTCGTACTCCGCCCAGTCCTCCTTGGTGGCGGCGAAGTCGACGTAGAGCGCCAGGCCGAACCGTTCACGCGGTTTGCCGTACGAGGTCAACGCCAGCCGGGCGCCCCTGGCCGCCTTCTCGACGCTCTCGGCCGCGTCGGCCCAGGAGACGTCGTGGTCGTGATAGGCCGGGGCGCCGATCAGCACCGTCTTCTCCTCGGGGACGAGCTCCAGCGCCAGCGAGCTCTGCCGTACGACGTAGCCGCCGTAGACGGAGGGGAAGGGGAGGTAGGAGTCGTAGGTCATGATCGCCACCTGGTCGGTGAGCTTCGCCACCTGGCGGAAGTAGTCGGGTGACCAGTACTTGTCGTGGCCGATGGCGGCGCGCGCGGCCGGGCGGACGAGCGGGAACGGCTCGATCTGCGGGGTCGAGGTGGACAGCAGGCCGTCGCCCACGATCGCGCGGGTCCGGGTCAGCAGGTCGAGGAAGTCGGTGTCGCCGTCGCCGATCGGCTCGAAGTTGTAGTGGACGCCGTCGAAGCCGAGCGCCGTGATCGCGCGGGCGCCGTCCAGCACGCGCTGCCTGGAGGCCGCGTCGTCGAGGTCCAGGACGCCGTCGACCTTCTGGCCGAGCCAGGCCGACACCCTGACCTTGGGGAGTTCCTCGCGCCACCACTTCAGGAAGTCGGCCGCCTTCGGATATTTGGCGACAGGTAGTGTCCCGTCCGGGTCGAACGGGCCAGAATGGACGTACACGTCCTTGATCCCGGTCTTTCGCAGCCGGGCGGCGAGGGTGCGCACGTCGTCGGCCGTCTTGCGGCCATCGACCCACGCGTGGCCCAGCCACAGGGCGTCGTGGCCGGTCGTCTTCGCCCATGGGGCGGGTGTCCCGGTAAACTGCAGGGTGAGGGTGGCCACGGCCACCCCTGGAAGCGCGAGGAGCAGGGCCGCCACCATAGCGAGGAACCGCAGGCCGCGCCGTGCTCTGGTCCGGGCAATCACCCGGACATGTCACCATGGAAGACGGCTGGCATGCCAGCCGTATGATCGTCATCAATCTGTTGAAACGGACCCCGGTGCGCATTCAGCCTGGCCAGACCGACCCCGCTGTGCTCCGCAACTTCTGCATCATCGCGCATATCGACCATGGCAAGTCGACGCTCGCCGACCGCATGCTGCAGATCACCGGAGTGGTCGACGACCGTTCCATGCGCGCCCAGTATCTCGACCGGATGGACATCGAGCGCGAGCGCGGCATCACGATCAAGTCGCAGGCGGTCAGGCTGCCGTGGCAGGTCGGCGACACCGACTACGTCCTCAACATGATCGACACCCCCGGGCACGTCGACTTCACCTACGAGGTCTCCCGGTCGCTCCAGGCGTGTGAGGGCGCGATCCTGCTGGTCGACGCCGCGCAGGGCATCGAGGCGCAGACCCTGGCCAACCTCTACCTGGCCATGAACAACGACATGACGATCATCCCGGTGCTCAACAAGATCGACCTGCCGGCCGCCCAGCCGGAGAAGTACGCCGCGGAGATCGCCCACCTCATCGGCTGCGAGCCCGAGGACGTGCTGAGGGTCTCCGGCAAGACCGGCATCGGCGTCCGCGAGCTGCTGGACCACGTGGTGGCGAACGTCCCGGCCCCGGTCGGCGACGCCGACGCGCCCGCCCGCGCGCTGATCTTCGACTCGGTGTACGACACCTACCGCGGCGTGATCACGTACGTCCGGGTGATGGACGGTCACCTGGGCAAGCGCGAGCGCATCCTGATGATGTCCACCACCGCGGCCCACGAGACGCTGGAGATCGGCGTCATCTCGCCCGAGCCGAAGATCGCCGACAAGGGGCTCGGCGTCGGCGAGGTGGGCTACCTGATCACCGGCGTGAAGGACGTCCGCCAGTCGCGGGTCGGCGACACGGTGACCTCCGTGACGCGTCCGGCACTCAAGGCGCTCAGCGGCTACGAGCACCCCAAGCCCATGGTCTTCTCCGGCCTGTATCCGATCGACGGTGACGACTACCCCGACCTTCGCGAGGCCCTGGACAAGCTCCAGCTCAACGACGCGGCCCTGGACTACGAGCCGGAGACCTCCGCGGCCCTGGGCTTCGGATTCCGCTGCGGCTTCCTCGGCCTGCTCCACATGGAGATCGTCCGCGAGCGGCTGGAGCGTGAGTTCAACCTCTCGCTCATCTCCACCGCGCCCAACGTGGTCTACCGGGTGATCATGGAGGACGGCAAGGAGGTCGTCGTCACCAACCCCTCGGAGTTCCCCACCGGCAAGGTGGAGAAGGTCTTCGAGCCGATGGTCAAGACGACCGTGCTCGTCCCCTCGGAGTTCATCGGCGCCATCATGGAGCTCTGCCAGAACCGCCGGGGCAACCTGCAGGGCATGGACTACCTGTCCGAGGACCGCGTCGAGATCCGCTACACCATGCCGCTCGGCGAGATCATCTTCGACTTCTTCGACCAGCTCAAGTCCCGTACGCGCGGCTACGCCTCGCTGGACTACGAGCCCTCGGGCGAGCAGGAGTCGGACCTGGTGAAGGTCGACATCCTGCTCCAGGGCGAGGCCGTGGACGCCTTCAGCGCCATCGTCCACCGGGAGAAGTCGTACGCCTACGGGGTCGAGATGGCCAAGAAGCTGCGCGAGCTCATTCCCAGGCAGCAGTTCGAGGTGCCGATCCAGGCGGCCATCGGTGCCCGGGTCATCGCCCGGGAGAACATCCGCGCCATCCGCAAGGACGTCCTCGCCAAGTGCTACGGCGGCGACATCTCCCGCAAGCGCAAGCTGCTGGAGAAGCAGAAGGAGGGCAAGAAGCGGATGAAGATGGTCGGCCGCGTCGAGGTTCCCCAGGAGGCGTTCGTCGCCGCGCTGTCCACCGAGTCCTCCACGGACAAGGCCAAGAAGTAGGCACTCCCCCAGGCGCGCCCGGGTCCGCCCCGCGACCGGCCCGGCCCACCCCGCGCCGTCCCCGCACCGGCTCGGCCAGGGGTGAAGGGCGCCGGGGGAAGAACGTGCGGGCGAGGCCGCTGGTGACCCGGATCCTGCGGCCTCGCCCGGTATGAGGGGGTCGCTCAGCGCAGGACGCTGTAGAGCGCCGAGGTGAGCGACGCCTTGGTGTCGTCCTGGTCGATGGACCACATCATCGAGCCGCCGAGGTCCTTCAGACGGATGTAGGCCGCCTTCTGGAGCAGCGAGGCCGGGTCGTCGTAGGACCAGAACTCGTTGCCGTCGTAGAGCCACACGGACCCGGTCAGCAGGTCGCGGTAGCGCTTGCCCGGCTTGTTCACGAGGATCTTGTAGTCCTCGCTTCCCGCGGCGAAGGTGCCGGGAGCGGGGCCGGTGGCGGTGCCGTACAGGCCGTTCCTCCCGCCGGTGACGCCGGTCCAGCCCTGGCCGTACGCCGGTACGCCCACCACGATCTTCTTGGCGGGTGCGCCGCGCGTCAGGTAGTCGCGGACGGTCTGGTCCACGCTGTACTTCACCGGGTGGGGGTCGCGCCGGTCGTTGAACAGGTTGCCGTTGTGGCCGGTGACGGTCTCCCACGAGCCGTGCAGGTCATAGCCCTGAACGGTGGCGAAGGTGAGCTGCCTGAAGACGTCGCGGACCTCGAAGCCCGCGTCGATCTTCGCGGCGGCGGCGGGCAGGAAGGCGGTCAGCTCGGTGCGCCGGTCGAACTCGTTCATCTGGCGGCGGAGCTCGGTGACGAACAGGGTGAAGTTCCGCTTGTCCTCGGGACGGATGATGTTGCCGTCGGCCCCGGAGGAACCGGGCCACTCCCAGTCGAGGTCGATGCCGTCGAACACGCCCGCCCCGGTACCGGCGGCGGTGCCGGGCAGGTTGCCCTTGAGCCACAGGTCGATGCAGGAGGAGGCGAGCTTGGCACGGCCCTCGGGGGTCAGCACCGCGTCGGAGAAGTACTTCGAACCGGTCCAGCCGCCGAGGGAGATCAGCGCCTTGAGGCCGGGGTGCTTGGCCTTGAGCTTCTTCAGCTGGTTCAGGTTGCCGTTCAGCGCCTGGCCCTCGGTGTCGGCGACGCCGTCCACGCTCTGTTCGGCGGGCACCGGGCGCTGCCAGTCGGCCCACGGGTCGGGGGAGTAGCAGTCGCCCCCGGCGTTGACGAAGCCGAAGGCGTAGTTGATGTGGGTCAGCTTGGCGGCGGCGCCGCTGGTCTCCATGTCCTTGACGTGGTAGTTGCGACCGTAGACGCCCCACTGGATGAAGTAGGCGACCCGCTTGTAGCGGTCACCGTGCTCCCGGGGGGTCTGGGCCTGGGCCGCGGCCGGCACGGCCACGGCCGCGAGACCCGCGGCGAGGGCTGCCGCGAGCATTTTACGGAGGAGTCTCTGCACGGGCTTCTCCACTGCTTGAAATAAGTAACTTATAGGAAACTTTCCTTTAAGTTTTCCCGGATCGTAGACCTGCGGGATCTGGCCGTCAACGGCCAACGGCGTTTTGACCGGTGGACGGCGGGATGCTTCGGCTAACTTGGTAAGGCATGGAGCAGCAGGCGTTCTGCAACCGATGTGGCACCCCTGTGCGCGGGCTGTCGCGATGCCCCGGGTGCGGGGCGTCGACGGGGGGCCGGCCTCCGCTGGATCAGTCCTCGCCGGCCCGGTTTCCACCGGCTCAGCCCTCGCGGGACGTTCCCGCGGGCGGGGCCCGGGTCCCGCCGGAGGAGTGGCGGCAGGACCCCGCCGACTGGCAGCAGCATCTCCCCCCGGACCAGCGGCCCCGGCAACCCCCGGCGGGGGACCGGGCTCCGGCACCGCCGCCGGGCCGAGGCCGGGACCGGCCGCCCCGCGAGGATCGCAAGGTCTGGCCACTGGTCGCGACGGCCACGGTCCTCGCGATGTCGCTGGCCACCGCGGGGTCCTTCTGGCTCACCCCGCGAGGCGGCGAAACGTCCGTGGCGGGCGGCATCCGGACGGCGACGACCGGCGACCGGGCGGAGGCCGAGGCCGAGACACCCCCGGCGGGGCGCGCCCCCCAGGGGCCCCAGGACGCCGAGACCCAGGCCAGGGTCCTCGACGCCCTGCTCGCCGACAGCGGCGGCTCCAGATCGGGCCTCGGCTCGGCCCTCGACCAGCTGCGCTCCTGCGAGGGCACCGCCACCGGGCTCGCCACGCTCCAGCGGATCACCGCGGCCCGCCGCGAGCAGGTGATCCAGGTCGACGCGCTGGGCACCGGCGAGCTCGACGGCGGCGACGCGGTCAAGGCGCGCCTCACCAGGGCCCTGACCGCCTCGTTCAACGCCGACGAGGCGTTCCTCGCCTGGGCGACCCGCCAGGAGGCCGGGTGCAGCCGCGCCTGGAGCCGCGACGACGACTACCGGCGCGGTCTCGCCTTCTCCGGCGAGGCGACCACCGCCAAACGGGGCTTTCTGAAGCTGTGGAACCCCCTCGCCCGGCGGTACGGCCTGCCGGTGCGGGACGAGCACGAGATCTGACGCCCGGGAGTGCCGCTTCGGCGTCCCCGAGCACCGGATCCTCGGCGTACCGGGCATCGCGGAGGAGGCGGCAGACTTGGGGCGTGCCATCCACACTTCCCGACGGGGACCCCGCGCCCGCCTCGGGCGAGCTCCCGGAGAGCGCGCTCGCCGGGCTCGGCGAGCGCCCCTTCGGCTTCTACGTCCACGTCCCCTTCTGCGTGACCCGGTGTGGTTACTGCGACTTCAACACCTACACGGCGTCCGAGCTCGGTCCCGGCGCGTCGCAGAAGGACTACGCGGACACCGCCGTCGACGAGGTGCGACGGGCGCGGGCCAACCTCGGCGCCGCGCACCTCCCCGTCGAGACCGTGTTCTTCGGCGGGGGAACCCCCACCCTGCTCCCCGCCGGCGACCTTGTACGGATCCTGCGGGCGATCGAGGAGGAGTTCGGGCTCGCCCCCGGCGCCGAGGTGAGCACCGAGGCCAACCCCGAGTCGGTGGATCCCGCCTACCTGGCGGAGTTGCGCGCGGGCGGGTTCAACCGGATGAGCTTCGGGATGCAGAGCGCCCGCGAGCACGTGCTCCAGGTGCTGGACCGCCGCCACACCCCCGGCCGCCCCGCGCGGGCCGTACGGGAGGCGAGGGAGGCGGGGTTCGACCACGTCAACCTCGACCTGATCTACAGCACGCCCGGGGAGAGCGACGACGACTGGCGCGCGTCGCTGGCCGCGGCGATCGAGGCGGGCCCCGACCACGTCTCCGCGTACTCGCTGATCGTCGAGGACGGGACGAGGCTGGCCGCCAGGATCAGGCGCGGCGAGCTCCCGATGCCCGACGACGACGTGGCCGCCGACCGTTACCTGATCGCCGACGCCATGCTGGCCGAGGCGGGGTTCGAGTGGTACGAGGTGTCCAACTGGGCGACCTCGGAGGCCGGGCGCTGCCGGCACAACCTGCTGTACTGGACCGGCGGCGACTGGTGGGGCGTCGGCCCCGGGGCGCACAGCCACGTCGGCGGCACCCGCTGGTGGAACGTCAAGCACCCCGCCGCCTACGCCCAGCGCCTGGCCGCGGGCACCTCGCCCGCGCACGCGCGCGAGGTGCTGGGCCCTCAGGACCGGGCGGTGGAACGGCTGATGCTGGAGCTGCGGCTCGCCCGGGGCTTCCCGCTCCGGGAGCTGGAACGCCCCCCGGTGGTCGCCCGCGCGCTGGCCGACGGCCTGCTGGAGGTGGAGCCGTTCAAGGCGGGCCGCGCGGTGCTCACCCTGCGCGGCCGCCTGCTGGCCGACGCCCTGGTCCGCGACCTCACCTGAGGCTCCACCCCGGGCCCGGACAGGTCAGCTGACGAAGCGGATGTTCATCGGATAGCGGTACCTCTCTCCCCGGTTGGCCGCCACCGCGGCGACGATCGCCATGACGATCGACGCGACCCACAGGAAGAACATCAGCACGAAACCGATGAGCACGAACGCCAGGATCCAGGAGACGAAGTAGACGATCAGCACTGTGAGCTGGAAGTTGAGCGCCTCGGCGGCCTGGTCGCGCACGTAGGGCGACTCGTCCTTCTTCGCCAGATAGAGCACCAGCGGCCCGACGAAGGAGGTCAGCAGGCCCAGCAGGTGGGCGAGCATCGACATGGTGGCGTCGTCGCTGCCGGGCCGCGGTCCGTACGTGCCCGGCGGAGCCTGGTAGCCGTATCCCTGTGCCGCGCCGTACGCGCCGTACTGGGAGTATCCGGGCTGGTGGCCGCCCGTGGGGCCGCTCTGGTAACCGCCCGCGTCGTACGGTGAGGCGGGCGGCGGGTAGCCCCCGTACCTCGGGTCCGGCTGCCCGTATTCCTGACTCGGCTGCCCGTAGCCCTGGCCGGGTTGCCCGTACCCCTGACCGGGTTGCCCGTACCCCTGGTCAGGCACTCCGTAGCCCTGGCCGGGAGGCGGGGCACCCTGGCCCGGCCACGTGTGGCCGGGCGGGGGATCGCCGATGCGCCGCGTCCGGTCGTCGCCCGGCGGGTCCTCGGGGTTCTCGCTCATGTCCCCTCCTGATGGGTTGACGGCCCTGACGGGTCAGACGGGCTGGCCGTCCTCGCCGGGAACCGTCACGAAGTCGATCAGCTCCTCGACGGGGCCGAGGAGCTCGGGCTCTAGATCGGCATATGTCGTGACCGATCCGAGAATGTGGCGCCATGCGGCGCCGGGCTCCACGTTCCAGCCCAGCGCGGCGATGACGCCCTCCTTCCAGGGCACGCCGCGCGGCACCGAGGGCCAGGAGGGGATCTTGAGCACGTGCGGCCTGACCGCCTGCCAGACGTCCACGAACGGATGCCCGACGATCAGCACGTGCGGTGAGGAGACCTGCGCGGCGATCCGGCTCTCCTTGGAACCGGGGACCAGGTGGTCGACGAGCACGCCCAGCCGCCGCCCCGGCCCCGGGCCGAACTCCTCGACGATCGAGGGCAGGTGGTCGACCCCCTCCAGGTACTCCACGACCACGCCCTCGACCCGCAGGTCGTGCCCCCAGACCTTCTCCACGAGCGCGGCGTCGTGCACGCCCTCCACGTAGATCCGGCTCTCCTTGGCGACCTGGGCCCGCAGGCCCTCCACCGCGATGGAACCCGACGCGCTCCGCCGGGGACCGCGCGGTGCCGCGGCGGGCCGTACGAGCGTCACCACCTTGCCCTCCAGAAGGAACGCGGCCGGCTCCAGCGGGAACACCCGCCGGCGCCCGAAGCGGTCCTCCAGGGTGACGGCCTCCTTGTCGCAGGCCACCACGGCGCCGCAGAAGCCGCCGTCGGCGTCCTCGACGACCAGGTCGAGCTCCGCGGGCACCTGGGGGATCGTCCCCCTGCGCGGGCGCCGCCAGTCTCCCGCCAGAACGTCACGCTCGTACATCACCGACCGCCCACCCTCTCTCGCCGGGGATCAGGTGGGACGCTAGCAAACACCACCGTCACCTGCCGTAGGGTCCCGGCTGTCCCCACTGCCCCACCGGCACCGCGGCGGCCCGGCGCTTGCGGGCGTTGCCGCGCTTCACCAGTACGACGATCGTCACGACGATGGCGAGCAGGATCCCGACGCCGGGGATCACGAACAGGGCGACCACCCCGCCCACCAGCGATTCGGCGGCGAGCTCCTTGCCCACGCCGAACCTGGTGCCCTCGGCGGGATCGGCGGAGCACTGGACCTGGTAGTCACCCGCCTGGTCCACGCCGACCCGCAGGCCCATCTCCCAGGTGACCCCGTCGGACCCCGCGACGGTCTGCTGGAGGTCCGGCTTCTGCAGCCTGGGGGTGCCCGTGCCGCCCTTCAGCGTGCACTCGAACCGGGTGGGCCCGCCCGTGGCGACGTAGATCGCAGGCTTGTCCGCCGGGTCGATCGTGACCGTCTTGGCCTCGCCGGGAGCGAAGGTCTGCGTCGGGGCCGCGTCGGTGACCGCGCCGACGAGGCCGCCGGCGAAGCCGCCGATGCCGACGATGACGCTGACCAGGGCGAGCAGCCAGACCCCGACGATCCACCCGATGCCGGGCTTGATCTTCCCGGCGGGGGGCGGCGGTCCCTGCGGGGCGCCGTAACCGGGAGGCGCGTAACCGTACGAGGGAGGCTGCTGGCCGTACTGCTGCTGGCCATACGGCTGCTGGGGGCCGCCGTGACCGGGGCCGCGGGAGGCGTCACCCGGATAAGAACCGAAATCGTTGGACATGACCGAATTCTGATGGGTGCCGCTTGGATCGCGATAGCAGTTGACTTGACAACGGCTTGCCGTCATCATCCGCAGCTCTTGCTTATCGCGCCTTCCGCACCGGGGCCGTACACTTGGCACTCGGGAACACAGAGTGCCAAACCTCGTGTTTCCCTCTGAACGCAGGCAGGGAGGTGACCACGTTGGTCGACGACCGCAAGCTCGCCGTGCTCCGCGCCATCGTCGAGGACTACGTGTCCACCAACGAGCCGGTGGGTTCGAAAGCCCTCGCGGACCGGCACAACCTGGGGGTGTCCCCGGCGACGATCCGCAACGACATGGCGGTGCTGGAGGAGCAGGGCTACATCGCCCAGCCCCACACCAGCGCCGGCCGGGTGCCCACCGACAAGGGCTACCGGCTCTTCGTCGACCGCCTCTCGCAGGTGAAACCCCTGTCGAGCGCGGAACGCAAGGCCATCGAGAGCTTCCTCGCGGGCGCGGTGGACATCGACGACGTCGTCATGAGGACGGTGCGGCTGCTGGCCCAGCTCACCCGGCAGGTCGCCGTGGTGCAGTACCCGACGCTGACCCACTCGACGGTCAGGCACGTCGAGCTGGTGCCGCTGAGCGAGCGCCGGCTGATGTTCGTGCTCATCACCAACACCGGCAGGGTCGAGCAGCGCGTGATCGAGCTGCCCCACGTCGTCGACGAGCAGCGCGTGGCCCATCTGCGCGCGATGCTCAACGCCTCCCTCGACGGGTGCGGGCTCACCAGCGTCCCCGACAAGGTCGCCGACCTGCCGGAGCGGCTGCCCGCGGAAGACCGGCCGCTCGCTGCCACTATCCTGTCAGTGCTGCTGGAGTCCCTGGTGGACCGGCACGATGAGAAGATCGTTTTTGCCGGAGCCGCCAACCTCGCGGGAGCCGACTTCACCGTCGGGCTCCGCGACGTGCTGGAGGCTCTGGAAGAGCAGGTCGTGCTCATGCGACTGCTCGGTGAGACCTCCGACCTTTCGGCGCTGACCGTGCGGATCGGCTCGGAGAACCCCTACACCGGACTCCAGGGCACGTCCATCGTCGCCGCCGGATACGGTTCTGGGGACAAGCAACTGGCCCGGCTCGGTGTGCTGGGCCCGACGCGAATGGACTACCCGGTCACGATGGGCGCGGTGCGCGCGGTGGCACGCTACGTCAGCCAGATCCTGGCTGCATCATAAGAGGTCAACGAAAAGTGGCTAAGAGCGACTACTACGGCACCCTCGGGGTGCGCCGCGACGCCAGTGCGGAAGAGATCAAGAAGGCGTACCGACGCCTGGCGCGCGAGCTGCATCCCGACGTCAACCCCGACCCCGAGACCCAGGAACGCTTCAAGGAGATCACGCAGGCCTACGAGGTCCTGTCCGACTCCAGCAAGCGGCAGATGTACGACATGGGCGGCGACCCGTTCGCCTCGGGCGGCGGCGCGGGGGCCGGGGGCTTCGGCGCAGGCTTCCCGTTCAGCGACATCATGGACGCCTTCTTCGGCGCGGCCGGTGGCGGCGGCCGGGGTCCCCGCTCCCGTGCCCGACGCGGGCGCAACGCCACCATCCGGGTCGAGCTCGACCTGCGCGAGTCGGGCTTCGGCACGACCCGCGAGCTGGTCGTCGACACCGCCGTGGTCTGCGAGGTCTGCACGGGCTCCGGCGCGGCCGCCGGCACCCACCCCGACACCTGTGACATGTGTCACGGCCGGGGTGAGGTCTCCCAGGTCACCCGGTCCTTCCTCGGCCAGGTCATGACCTCCCGCCCCTGCCCCCAGTGCGGCGGCTTCGGGTCGATCATCCGCAACCCCTGCCAGGAGTGCTCCGGCGACGGCCGGGTCCGCACCCGGCGGACCATCAAGGTCCGCATCCCGGCCGGGGTCGAGGACGGCACCCACATCCAGCTCGCCGGCGAGGGCGAGATCGGCCCGGGGGGAGGCCCGCCCGGCGACCTGTTCCTGGAGATCGTCGAGCGTCCCCACGAGATCTTCGAGAGGCGCGGCGACGACCTGCACTGCACCGTGCAGATCCCGATGACCGCGGCCGCGCTCGGCACCATCCTGACCATGGAGACGCTCGACGGCGCCGAGGACCTCGACATCCGTCCCGGCACGCAGTCGGGGCAGACGATCCCGCTCTACGGGCGGGGCGTGCAGCGCCTGAACGAGACGGGCCGCGGCGACCTGCTGATCCACGTGAACGTGGAGACCCCCTCCCGCCTCGACGCCGAGCAGGAGGAGCTGCTGAAGGAGCTCGCCAGGCTCCGCGGCGAGGAGCGCCCGCCGGGCAAGTTCGCCCCCGGGCAGCAGAGCTTCTTCTCCCGCCTGCGGGACGCCTTCAATGGCCGCTGACCCGGCCCGAGCCCGGTCACCTCGCGGCCTGGCCCGACCGCGGCCGGGGCGTCCCGCCCAGGCCGTCCCGGGGGTGTGTCACCCGGGCCGGGCCGGCTCCGACGGCCCATGACCGTCCCGGTCTTCCTGGCCGACCCCGCCGACCTGGCCAGGCCGGCGTTCGTCTTCGGCGGTCCCGAGGGGCGCCACGCGGCGGCCGTACGGCGGCTGCGGGCGGGGGAGCGGCTCGACCTGACCGACGGGGCGGGTTCCGTCGCCGAGTGCGTGGTGACCGAGGCGGGCAGGGACTCGCTCCGGGTCGAGGTGCTGCGCCGCCACGACGTGCCCGTGCCGTCACCGCGCCTGGTCGTGGTCCAGGGCCTGCCCAAGGGCGACCGGGGCGAGCTGGCCGTGGAGATGATGACCGAGGCGGGGGTCGACGTGATCGTCCCCTGGGCCGCGGCCAGGTGCGTCACCCAGTGGAAGGGCGAGCGGGCGGCCAAGGCGCTGGCCCGCTGGCGGTCCACGGCACGCGAGGCGGGCAAGCAGTCGCGCCGTTTCCACCTGCCGGAGGTGACGGAGCTCGCGTCCACCGCGAAGGTCGCCGGCCTGCTGTCGGCGGCGGCGCTGGGCGTGGTGCTGCACGAGGAGGCCGCCGCCCCGCTGTCCGGCCTGCCCCTTCCCGCCGGTGGTGACATCGTCGTGGTGGTCGGCCCCGAGGGCGGGGTCTCGGGCGAGGAGATCGCCGCGTTCCTTGAGGCCAAGGCGGTGCCGGCGCTGCTCGGGCCGACGGTGCTGCGTACCTCGACCGCCGGGGTCGTCGCGGCGGCGGTGCTCCAGACG
Organism: Streptosporangium sp. G12; assembly: GCF_052983175.1. Classification (NCBI taxonomy): domain Bacteria; kingdom Bacillati; phylum Actinomycetota; class Actinomycetes; order Streptosporangiales; family Streptosporangiaceae; genus Streptosporangium; species Streptosporangium sp. G12. The sequence continues at coordinate 298,962 of NZ_JBRIQO010000004.1, forward strand.
CGCAGCGGCCGCTGGTGACATCCCGCCGGTGCGCGGCGGGTCACCCCTCGGCGGTCGCCGGTCCCGGCGAATCCGTGTCGTGAGGCCCCGGGAAGCGTGAGGCCACCGGGGAGTGTCCGTGAGGCCCCCGGAGACCCGCCCCCGCGAGTGGGTGACGAGGAGAGGACCGGTCAGGGCTCGCCGTGACCGGTCACCGCGCTAACTCTGGGTGGGGACGGGAGCCGGGGTGCTCGCCTCCGTCGGCATGGGGGGCGAGGCGTCGCCCGACGGCGCGCACTCGTCGGGCGAGCACGGGCTCTCCGAGGGAGCCGGCCTCGTCTTCGTCGGCGTCGGTGTCGCCTCGATCTCCTCGCACCTCCTGAAGACCCCGCTGGGCTCGACGGTGGGGCTGTCGAGGGGGATGGGGCAGGTGGGGGTCGGCGTCGGCGTCGGCCGGGGAGCCGTCGTCGCCGGGTCGGGCCTGGAGGTCGGCCGCGTGCTGGGCGCCGCGCTCCTGGACGGTGCGGGCCTCGGCGAGAGCATGGTGGCGCCGGGATCCGACCTGCTGGCGGCCGGAAGCGGGGCGTGGACGGACGGCGGCTGCGAGGAGGGCGCCGGGGGACGCGAGGTGGCGGACCCGTCGACGGGAGGGGTCGACGCGGTGAAGTTGACCCATTCGGTTCTCACCTGGCGGCCCACCTCTTCGCGGAACTGGGGAACCACCATGACGACGGCCGCCGCGACGAGGATCGCGCTGGCGACGGAGGCTCCGGCGCGCCACCACACCAGCCGGCGGATCCCGCGCCGCTCGATGCGGCCGCGGATCACCTCCAGCCCGTCCGGGGAGGGAACGACCGAGTTCGCCTCCGCGCTGAGCGCGCGGCGAAGCAGCTCGCCGTACTCATCCGGGGAGTCGGTCATGACAGTTGCTCCAGTGAGGTTCGTAGGGCGGCCATGCCGCGAGCCGTATGGCTCTTGACCGCGCCTTTGCTGATGCCCATCGCATGGGCGATCTGCGCCTCGGACAGGTCTCCGTAGTAGCGCAGCACCAGGGCCTCCCGCTGGCGTGCGGGCAGCCCGCGGAGCGCCTCGATGACGGCGGAACGCTCGAACTCGCCGATCGCCCCGTTCTCGGCGCTCGGCGCGTCGGGCATGCCCTTGGGCGCGTACTTCTCGACGACCGCCCGATGCCGAAGCACCGAACGTGATCGGTTGACGACCGACTGTCGCAGGTAGGCCAGTGCCTTGTCGGTGTCGCGCAGTCGGCGCCAGGCGCCATGGATGGCGACGAACGCGTCCTGCACGACCTCCTCCGCGGTTGCCATGTCGCGGACGAGTAAGACGGCGAGACGGACAAGAGACCGATAGTGCGCGCTGTAGAGCGCGGTAACGGCCATGTCGGCATCCCATCCGACGGGCACCGCCCCGAGCGACCTGTCGGCCACGAGGGTCTCGGTGGTCACATCAGTGGGACGCTTGGCCTTCCCAGAGGGTTTACGCTCTTCCGGTTCATTAGGGGGCATGACCCAGTCGTGTCCTCGCCAGGCGGCCATATATTGCTGCGCGCAAAGGGCTGTCGTGGTTGAAGTTTTGCACACCCACCATATCTGGGCGGATCTTTGTTTGCGGACGGGAACCATCACCGATTCGCAACGTCCTCGACGGTATGGTGCCTGTCATGGTGAGCGAAGCCGACTGCCTGTTCTGCAGGATCGTGGCCAAGGAGATTCCCGCGGAGATCGTCTACGAGACCGATCGCACGCTGGCCTTCCGCGACGTCGATCCCCAGGCGCCGACCCACGTGCTGGTGATCCCCAAGGGCCACTACCGGGACGCGGCCGCCCTGGCCGCCGCCGACCACGGCCTGGCCGACGAGGTGATCAAGGCCGCGCACGAGGTCGCCCTGCGCGAGGGGGTCGCAGAGTCGGGCTACCGGCTGGTGTTCAACACCGGGCCCGGGGCCGGCCAGACCGTCTTCCACGTGCACGGACACGTGCTCGGCGGGCGCGGCCTGCGGTGGCCGCCCGGCTGAAAACCGGTAGGCGCGATCCTGGCGATCGCGGCTAGCATGGCGGTGAAGTTCCGCGCCTATATCTGGAGGCGAACAGGCCGTCAGGCCCGCTCATGTCCGAGACAAACGATTCCAGCAGAACGCCGCCGCGGTCCCGGGGTGCCAGCCGGACCCAGGCGAAGGTGGTTATTCCGGACGATCAGTCGATGGTCAGCCTGCTGGGCTCGCGCGACGAGCTGTTGCGCGTCATCGAGGGCGCCTTCCGCGCCGACATCCACGTCCGGGGCAACGAGATCACCGTCACCGGCAGCCCCGAGGAGAGCAGCACCGTGGTGCGGCTCTTCGAGGAGATGTCCGAACTCGTCCGCGGGGGCGCGCAGCTCACGGCCGACGCGGTCGAGCGCAGCATCGCCATGCTGCGGATGACCTCCGACCGGCCCGCCGAGGTCCTCTCCCTGGACATCATCTCCTCGCGGGGCCGGACCATCCGCCCGAAGACCGTGAACCAGAAGCGTTACGTCGACGCGATCGACAAGTTCACCGTCGTCTTCGGCATCGGACCGGCCGGCACGGGCAAGACCTATCTCGCCATGGCGAAGGCGGTGAAGGCCCTCCAGGAGAAGAAGGTCAACAGGATCATCCTCACCCGCCCCGCGGTCGAGGCGGGCGAGCGGCTGGGATTCCTGCCCGGCACGCTCTACGAGAAGATCGACCCCTACCTGCGTCCGCTCTACGACGCGCTGCACGACATGCTCGACCCCGACTCGATCCCCAGGCTGATGGCCGCGGGCACGATCGAGGTCGCCCCCCTGGCCTACATGCGCGGCCGTACGCTCAACGACGCCTACATCATCCTGGACGAGGCGCAGAACACCTCGCCGGAGCAGATGAAGATGTTCCTGACGCGGCTGGGCTTCAATTCGAAGATCGTTGTCACCGGTGACGTCACCCAGGTCGACCTGCCGAACGGCACCCAGAGCGGCCTCAGGGTCGTCCAGGACATCCTCGACGGCATCTCCGACATCCACTTCAGTCGCCTGACCAGTGCCGACGTGGTGCGGCATAAGCTGGTGGGAGACATCGTGGACGCATACGGGCGCTACGACGAGACGCAGCGCCAGAGCAGCGCGGTGGAGCAGATCAAGGGCGTGGTCAAGCAGCGCCCCCGGGGGAGATCATGAGAGTGGACGGGCCGGCGGCCGGTCGAGAAGCGGTGGGCGAGCGATGAGCACGGAGCGGCTCCGGCGCGGGAAGCGGATCGGGTCGCGTGGCACGAACCGGTCGCGCGGCGGGCGGGGAGCGGGGAACGGCCGATGAGCGTCGAGGTCAACAACGAGTCCGGCGTCGAGATCGACGAGGGGCTCATCGTCTCCCTGGCGGGGCACGTGCTGGAGCGGATGGGCATCAACCCGCTCGCCGAGCTGTCGATCCTGGTCGTCGACGAAGAGGCCATGTCGGTGCTGCACGAGCAGTGGATGGGTGAGCCGGGCCCCACGGACGTGCTCGCCTTCCCGATGGACGAGCTGCGTCCCGGTCCCGGCGCGGGTGCCAGGCAGGAGGGCGACGCGCCCACCGACCCGGCGCTCCTCGGCGACGTGGTGCTCTGCCCGCAGGTGGCCGCCAAGCAGGGGGCCGAGGCCGGGCACGGCACCGAGGCCGAGCTGGAGCTGCTGTGCACGCACGGCATCCTCCACCTGCTCGGCTACGACCACGCCGAGCCCGAGGAGCACAAGGAGATGTTCGGCCTGCAGGGCGAGCTTCTGGAATCGTGGCGGGAGGTGCGCCCCCAGCGGTGAACTTCGCCAACGGGTGGTTGTTCTCGGCCGTCGTCCTCGTCGTGGTCGGCGGGTTGATCGCCAGCGCGGAGACGGCCCTGACCCGCATCTCAAGGGTTCGCGCGGAGGAGTTCGTCCGCGACGGCCGCCGGGGCGCGGAGCGCCTGCAGGCCATCGTCGCCGACCCGCCGCGTTACCTGAACCTGCTGCTCCTGCTCCGGTTGAGCTGCGAGCTGGTCGCCACGGTGATCGCCACGCTGCTGTTCATCGACTGGCTCGGTGACCAGGGCTGGGCCTACACCGCCGCGGCGGCCGTCATGATCGTCGTCAGCTACGTGATCGTCGGGGTCTCTCCGCGCACGCTGGGCCGCCAGCACGCGGAGCCGATCGCGCTCGCCAGCGCGCCCCTGGTCTACGGCCTGACCCGGATCTTCGGGCCCCTGCCCAAGCTGCTCATCCTGCTCGGCAACGCGGTGACGCCCGGCAAGGGCTTCCGCGAGGGGCCCTTCACCTCCGAGGCCGAGCTGCGCGACCTGGTCGACCTGGCCGAGGAGCGCAGGGTCATCGAGCCCGACGAGCGGGAGATGATCCACTCGGTCTTCGAGCTCGGCGACACCCTGGTCCGCGAGGTCATGGTGCCCCGCACCGACATGGTGTTCATCGAGCGCGGCAAGACGCTGAACCAGGCCCTGTCGCTCGCCCTGCGCAGCGGTTTCTCGCGGATCCCCGTGGTCGGCGAGAACGAGGACGACGTCATCGGCATCGCCTATCTCAAGGACATCGCGCGCCGGGTGCAGGACACCGGCGACGAGGGACGCGCCGAGCCGGTGGAGTCCCTCATGCGCCCGGCCACCTACGTGCCGGAGAGCAAGCCGATCGACCAGCTGCTCCGCGAGATGCAGGCCCGCCAGATCCACCAGGCCATCGTCATCGACGAGTACGGCGGCACGGCCGGCCTGGTCACCATCGAGGACATCCTGGAGGAGATCGTCGGTGAGATCGCCGACGAGTACGACCAGGAGGCGCCCAGGGTGGAGCCGCTGGAGGGCGGCGCGGTCCGGGTGACCGCCAGGCTCCCGGTCGGCGACCTGGAGGACCTGTTCGGCATCGAGCTGGAGGTCGACGACGTCGAGACCGTCGGCGGGCTGCTGGCGCACGCGCTGGGCCGGGTGCCGATCGCCGGTTCCCAGGCGGTGGTCGAGGGGCTCAGCCTGACGGCCGAGAGCCTCGCCGGTCGCCGCAACCGGATCGGTACGGTCCTCGTCACCAGGGCCGTTCCCGCCGAGCCCGACTCGGTCTCGGCCTCCGCCGACCAGTGAGGGCTCCCGGGCCGCCGCGGTGGCCCGGGGAGCGCCCGGGACGGGCGGATCCGGGTCGGCCGACCCGGTGGGTGGATCCGGTGGGCCGATCCGTTCCCAAGCCGTCCGCAAGCCTCCTGCAAGCGGGGCGCGCGATGCTTCTCTCACGGCACCCGGTCGCGCGGGGGCCGGTGGAGAAGGTCCCGGCGCCCGGAGGGGTTCGCGGTGCGGGGGATCGGCTTCAGGGGGAGACAGAGTCACGCAGGGCTCCGAGGCTGTTCTGCGTCACTCGCTCAAGGGTGTTCTCGACCGTGAAATGCGGTTGAGGGCACCCTTGGGCGTTTATTGAATGATTGCCGCTTTTGCCGACGGGGAAGAAAGCGAGTCGGTGGGGACGGGACGCCTCGCCCATGACGTCGGGGGAATGCTCATGGCACGGGGAACGAATTTTGTCGTTTTTGCGGTGCTATGTGGGCTTTTATCGGGCATTTCGGCCGGGTGTGGCGGTGAGGCGGGGCCCCACGACGCCACGGACCGCGCCGCGGAGCTGAACCGGCTGCGGGGGGTGCTCAGCGAGGCGCGGGACCTGCCGGACGGGTTCTCGGCCCGCCCGCGCAACGGCTGGCGCGCCCCCTTCCGGGCCGTCGACGAGGACTGCAGGCTCGTCCTCGACGCCGCCGGAGGCAGGCCGCCGCAGCGGGCGCTGGGAGCGCGGGCCGCCGTGACCTATCAGGGTGACGGGGTCGGGGAACTGGCCGGGTTCGGTCTCGCCTCCTACGGCGGTGACGACGCGGCGCTCCACTTCGGCGAGCTCGCCGAGGCGCTGGGCGGCTGCCCGGTCGCGCGGGCCCCCGCCGCCGGGCGCGGCACCGCCTTCAGGGTCTCCGATCTGGACCTGGGCCCGGTCGGTGAGGGGGTGCAGGCCAGGCGGCTGAACGGCAGGCTGAACGGATACCCGTACGAGATCCACCTGGTGTTCGCCCTCAGCGGCCACACCCTGATCTCGCTGGTGCACGCCGGGGTCAGGGACGTCGACGCCGCGCGTACCGGGCAGCTCGCCCGCCTGCTGGTCGGCGAGGTCGGCGCGTGAGAGGTCACCGTCCGGGCTGTGGGAGGCCACCGTCCGGCGAAGGGGTCACCCTCTGGGAGGTCACCGTCCGGGTGAGCCCCGTCCGGGTGAGCACCGCCTGGGGGAGGTCGCCGGGGTGCCGCTGTTCCAAGGGGATCTCCGCCTGGGCGAGGCCGGGTCGCCGTGGGGGCCGGGAGCTGAATACCCTTGTGCCGTGAGTGACGCGACCCTCGATCCCGAGGACAAGAAGATCATCGTGCTGGCCCGTTCCGCCCGTGCCCGCAACGGTGCCGCCGAAGGGGCCGCCGTGCGGGACGAGACCGGCCGGACCTACTCGGCGACCAATGTGGCACTGCCGTCTCTGACCTTGTCGGCGCTCCAGGTCGCCGTGGCGATGGCCGTGTCCAGCGGAGCGGAGTCGCTGGAGGCCGCCGCGCTGGTCACGGCGGGTGATGGTCCCTCCGACGCCGACACTTCGGCGGTCCGCGATCTGGGCGGCGAGACCGTGCTCGTGGCCGGTCCCGACGGGACACCGCGTCAGAGCTGAGCCCGGCATCGGCGACAATGGTTGACGTGAGTTCCTCAGCTGCTGATTTCCATGCCGGTTTCGCCTGCTTCGTCGGCCGGCCCAACGTCGGCAAGTCCACGCTGATGAACGCGTTGGTCGGCACGAAGGTGGCGATCACCTCTTCCAAGCCCCAGACGACCCGCCGGGCCATCCGTGGCATCGTGCACCGCCCCGACTCCCAGCTCGTCATCGTCGACACGCCGGGTCTGCACCGGCCGCGCACGCTCCTGGGCGAGCGGCTGGACAGCCTGGTGCTCTCCACCCTCACCGAGGTCGACGTGATCGGCTTCTGCGTGCCCGCCAACGAGCCCATCGGCAAGGGTGACCGGTTCATCGCGGAGAAGCTCGCGGGCATCAAGAAGACCCCGGTGGTCGCCGTGGTGACCAAGTGCGACCTGGCGACCCGCGAGCAGATCGCCGCGCAGCTGCTCGCGATCTCCCAGCTCGCCGACTTCGACGACATCGTCCCGGTCTCCGCGCAGTCGGGCGAGCAGCTCGACGTGCTGGCCGACGTGCTGGTCCAGCGACTCCCGGAGAGCCCGCCGCTGTACGAGGGGGGACAGCTCACCGACGAGCCCGAGCAGGTGCTGGTGGGCGAGCTGATCCGCGAGGCGGCCCTGGAGGGCGTGCGCGACGAGCTGCCGCACTCGATCGCGGTCGTCGTCGACGAGATGATGCCGAGAGAGGGCCGCGACGACCTCCTCGACATCTACGCGCACATGTTCGTCGAGCGCCCGTCCCAGAAGGCCATCGTGATCGGGCACAAGGGTTCCCGGCTCAAGGACGTCGGCAGCCGCGCCCGCCAGCAGATCGAGGCGCTCCTCGGCACCCGCGTCTACCTCGACCTGCGCATCAGCGTCGCCAAGGACTGGCAGCGCGACCCCAAGCAGCTCCGCCGCCTGGGCTTCTACGACTGACGGCCCGGCCGCTCCCTCAAGGACGGTTCCGCGACCGAGAGTCCGGCTCCACCCCTTCAAGGGCGGTTCCGTCACCAGGAGTCCGGCCCCGCGCCGTCAAGGGTGGTCGCCTCCTCGCCGTGCCGGAGCCGCCGCCGCAGTTCGACGGCGTCCCGGCCGAGTGCGGAGACCAGGGTGCCGGGGCCGGCCAGGGGGAGGACGGCCCAGCCGTCCCCGACCACCGTCTCCGGTGCCCGTCCGGTGACCAGGGTGCTGCCCACGCAGCGGGCGTCGCCGTAGACGGCGGAGCTGCCGTCGATCTCCGGGTCGCCCACCACGAACTCCTGGCGGAGCAGCGGCATCCCGCCGAGGACGGCGTCGAAGCGCGAGTGGCAGCGTCCCGGCCGCTCGCCGTACCGGCCGAAGACGATCTCCTCGCGCCAGAACACCCGCGCGTCCTCCGCCAGGTCCAGCCGGACGACCGCGCGGTGCAGGCAGCCCGCCGCGAGCACCGTCGGCTCCGGCGCGAACCGCAGCGAGGCGCCCGCGCCGACCCTGGCCGTGATCGTCATCACCGACTCGGCCCCCGTGGAGCCGGGCAGCACCAGCGTGCTCGCGACCGACCGCACCTCCAGCGAGGTTCCCGGCGCCACCTCGATGTCGAGGGCCAGGTCGTCGCCGCCCAGCGGACCCGCCGCGGTGGACACCAGGTGCACCCGGCCCGGCGCGGTCGCCCGCACCGTGAGCGGCGGGCCCGAACGCATCGTGGCGAGGACGGTCCGGCCGCCGGGGTCCCGGCGGGTGCCGATCGCCGCCCGCGCCCTCATCGACCGCCGCCCGGCCGGCCCCGGCTCCGGCCGTACGGACCGTGCGGGTGTGGGGACGTCGTCGTGGACGGGTGCGGGCGCGCGGGCGGGGGCGGGAACCGGGGCGGAGTCGGTGACGGGCATGGGGTCAGGCGTTGGAGTGCTCGTGGGCCCAGGACTCGACCAGTCCGGTGACCCATTCGGAGACCGCGTGCGCGCTCGGATCCTCCCTGATCGAGGTGAACAGCACGGGCCTGCCCTCCCGCACGGCCGCCGCGTCGCGCGACATGACCGTGAGGTCCGCGCCGACCATCGGGGCCAGGTCGGTCTTGTTGACCACGAGCAGGTCGGCAGTCGTCACGCCCGGGCCGCCCTTGCGCGGGACCTTGTCGCCGCCCGACACGTCCAGCACGAAGATCTGCCGGTCGGCCAGGCCCCTGCTGAAGGTCGCGGTGAGATTGTCCCCGCCGCTCTCCACGATCACCAGGTCGAGCGGGCCGAACCGCTCCTCCAGGGTCTCCACCGCGTCGAGGTTGGCCGCGATGTCGTCGCGGATGGCGGTGTGCGGGCAGCACCCGGTCTGCACGGCGACGATCCGCTCCGGGTCGAGCACGCCCGCCCTGCGCAGGAAGTCGGCGTCCTCGGTGGTGTAGATGTCGTTGGTCACCACGCCCAGGCGCATCGAGGGGCCGAGTGTCCGGCACAGGGCCGCGGTCAGCGCGGTCTTGCCGCTGCCGACGGGCCCTCCGATGCCCAGGCGCAGTGCTCGTCCGTGAGGGTCGGCGGCGTGATGGTGGTCGTCGTGGTTGGCGCCCATGGGGGTCACCGTCCTTCCAGGTGGTCGTCAGGAGACGAAAAGCCTCAGATCTGCGCGGATGTGCTGTTCGGCGAGCAGGTCGAGCGCGGGGGCGGCGTGCGCGGGAAGTGACTCCCAGGAATCCCAGGACTCCTGTGAATTCCAGGACTCCTGGGAGTCCCGCGACCGCGGGGCCTCCCCGGCGGGGACGGTGGCCGCGACCCGTTCCAGGGCCGGGGCGAGATCGGCGAGCAGGCGGTGGACGGCGACCGGGTCGAGGCCCAGCAGCCGCACCGCCGCCGTGGCGGGTCCGGTGACGGAGGTGTAGGCCGCCGCGAGGGCGGCCTCGGCGGGCGAGCACCCCGCCACGGCCGCCACCGCGCCGAGCGCCAGCGGGTGGTGGACGCCCTGGGACACGGCCCCGGCCAGGGCGTCGAGCACGGGGGAGGGCCAGATCCTCCGCGAGGTACGCAGCAGCAGCCTGCCCTGCGTGCGGCTCGCCTCCCGCTGGGCGGGAGAGGAGATCCTGGCATCGGCCTCCGCGTCCAGCCGTACCCACCCGGAACGGCCCGTCTCCGGATGGGGGAACGAGCCGTTCGAGGGAGCGGAACCGTGCGCGGGAGCGGGAGCGGGGGCGACGCCGTTCGTCCGCGCGGGGACCTCCGCCGGCGGGCCGTCCGCCGGGGGCGGAGGGCTCGCGGAGAGGTGGGCCGCGCCGAGCTCGCAGGCCGCGGCGGCGAGGGCGGCCGTCACCAGGCCCGCGGTGGCCAGGCGGCCCCGCAGGAAGGCGGCGAGGCCGGGAAGGTCGTGGATCGCGCCGATCCTGACCGCCTCCTCGGCGCCCCCGGAGTGGCCGTGACCCCCGGCGGGCAGCCGGGAGTCGGCCAGGAGCAGCAACGCGGCGTTCATGCGCTACGGGGTCTCCTTTCGGCTGGACGAGACCGGCTCGACGGGGCCGGCCGGACGAGACGGCGTGGCGGTCGATCAGGAGCCGGTCAGAACAGGAAGTAGCGCTGGGTCATGGGCAGGGTCTCGGCGGGGGCGGGTTCGATCACCTCGCCGTCGACGCTGACGGCGAAGGTGTCGGGGTGGACCTCGATCCTGGGCATGGCGTCGTTGAGCGGCATGCTCTCCTTGCCCCTGCGCCGGACGTCGGCCACCGGCAGCAGGCGCCTGCGCACGGCCAGGCGGTCGGCGAGGCCGTCCTCGAGCGCGAGGGGGGCGACGAAGTGGGCCGACGTGGCGGCGGCGGTGACCGGGGCGGCGCCGAACATCGGGCGCGGCATGACCGGCTGCGGGGTCGGGATGGACGCGTTGGCGTCGCCCATCTGGGCGTACGCGATGACACCGCCCTTGACCACCAGGTCCGGCTTGACGCCGAAGAAGGCCGGGTCCCACAGGACCAGGTCGGCCAGCTTGCCGGTCTCCACCGAGCCGACCTCGCCGTCCAGGCCGTGGGCCGTCGCCGGGCAGATCGTGTACTTGGCGACGTAGCGCCGGGCGCGGAGGTTGTCGGCCGGGCCGTCGCCGGGCAGCGCGCCGCGGCGGCGCTTCATCACGTGCGCGGTCTGCCAGGTACGGATGATCGTCTCGCCCACCCGGCCCATCGCCTGGGAGTCCGATCCGATCATCGAGATCGCGCCCATGTCGTGCAGGATGTCCTCGGCCGCCATCGTGGACGGCCGGATCCGTGACTCGGCGAACGCCAGGTCCTCGGGGATGGACGGGTTGAGGTGGTGGCAGACCATCAGCATGTCGAGGTGCTCGTCGAGCGTGTTGACGGTGTGCGGGCGGGTCGGGTTGGTCGAGGACGGCAGGATGTTGCCGTAGGAGGCGACCCGGATGATGTCCGGCGCGTGGCCGCCGCCCGCTCCCTCGGTGTGGTACGCGTGGATCATCCGGTCGCCGATCGCCGCCAGCGTCGACTCCACGAACCCGGCCTCGTTGAGGGTGTCGGTGTGGATGGTGACCTGGGTACCGGTGGCGTCGGCGACCGACAGGCAGGCGTCGATGGCGGCCGGGGTGGTGCCCCAGTCCTCGTGCAGCTTGAAACCCGAGGCCCCGGCGCGGAGCTGTTCGAGCAGACCCTCGTGGCTGACCGTGTTGCCCTTGCCGAGCAGCGCGACGTTGATCGGGTAGGAGTCGAGCGACTCCAGCATCCGGGCGAGATACCAGGTGCCGGTGACGGTGGTGGCCTTGGTGCCCTCGGCGGGCCCGGTGCCGCCGCCCACGACGGTGGTCACCCCGGCGGCGAGGGCCTCGTCGAGGATCTGCGGGCAGATCAGGTGGACGTGGGAGTCGATCGCGCCGGCGGTCAGGATCTTCCCGTTGCCCGCGAGGATCTCGGTCGAGGGGCCGATGACCAGGTCCGGGTGGACGCCGTCCATGGTGTCGGGGTTTCCCGCCTTGCCGATCGCGACGATGCGGCCTTCCCTGATCCCGATGTCGGCCTTGACCACGCCCCAGTGGTCGAGGATCACCGCGCCGGTGATCACCAGGTCGGGCGAGCCCTCGGCCCTGGTGGTCCTGGCCTGGCCCATCGACTCCCTGATGACCTTGCCGCCGCCGAAGACGGCCTCGTCGCCCGCCCCCGACGGGCCCATCGAGAGGTCCTCGGTGACCTCGATGAGCAGGTCGGTGTCGGCCAGCCTGATCCGGTCGCCGGTGGTGGGGCCGTAGAGCGCGGCGTAGCGGGACCGTTCAATGAACACTGGGGCTCCCGTCGAGAGGTCCGGCCCACTCCGGGCGGAGACCGGGGACGATCCGCAGCCCGCCGATCGGTACGAGGGTCACGTCGCGCTCCACGCCGGGCTCGAAGCGCACCGCCGTGCCGGCCGGGACGTCGAGCCGGGTGCCCCAGGCCGCCTGGCGGTCGAACTCCAGACCCGGGTTGCACGCGGCGAAGTGGTAGTGCGAGCCGACCTGGATCGGCCGGTCGGCGGTGTTGACGACGCGGACGGTGACGCGCTCGCGGCCCGGGTTGAGCGGGATGGGCGCGTCGCCGTACTGGATCTCACCGGGTGTCATCGGCGTTCACCGTTCCTGGGTGCGGCAGGGCGTGTCGCGGATCGCCCGCGTGCGCGGGGCGGCTGGTTCTCACGGGATCGGCCGGGGCTCACGGGATGGGCTGGTGGACGGTGACGAGCTTGGTGCCGTCGGGAAAGGTGGCCTCGATCTGGACCGACGACAACATCTCCGGCACCCCGTCCATGACGTCGTCGCGGGACAGCACCTTGCGGCCCGCGTCCATCAGCTCGGCGACGGTGCGCCCGTCCCTGGCGCCCTCCATGAGGAAGGACGCGATGATCGCGGTGGCCTCGGGGTGGTTGAGCCGGAGGCCCCGTGACCTGCGGTCGCGGGCGACACCGGCGGCGACGTGGATGAGCAGGCGTTCCTGCTCGTGTGGTGTGAGCCGCATTCCCGGACCATAGGAACCGACGGTTTCCATGATGTTGCGCGTCGATGTCGTGCCGGTTTCCAGGTGCCGCGAGTGGTGCGAACGGGGAAGAAGCGCTCCTCGACGCGTTCTTTCCTGCGGGTATGCCGCCGCATTTTGAAGCAGATATCACGAAATTTGGTGATATGTCGGGATAAAAAATGGCGTGGTGTCCGCGCTGCCGCGTCCTGTCACGGCGGTGAAATCCCGGTAAAGCGCAATTACGCGAGTCGTGACAGTGAAGAAAGTCCAGAGTACCCAGGTCAAGGGTGGTTCGGTCGGACAGTGCCGCAAAAAATTAACACAGCAAAATCAGTCGTCCGCAGGCTCCGGCCCGACGAATGATCCGTAGTTCGGCCGCGTGTAGATCAGCCCATCCGCGCGCAGACCCGCGGTGACCTTCCGCGCCGTGGTGTACGCGATCCCGAACTCTTCGACGATGCCGCGCTCGGAGATGAGATGCCCGGCCTTGTACTCGCCGCCTTCGATGCGCGCCCGGATGACCCGCGCGACCTGCTCCCACCTGGCGAGGTCAGCCCGCCATTCGTTGATCATGGTCGGCAGCGTAAAGCCGTGCGCGGCCGGACCTCTCTCCGCGTAGGCATGCACCGCAGTGCACTGCTGTATAGAGCGGGGTATAGCGGCTGTGGTTCAATCAGGGCACGGGGCGGGCCGGTCGCAGATCCACCTGCTCACCTACCGGTCCGCCCCCACAGACCTTGACACCCCCCATAAATGCAGAAGGCCCGGCCAGCGCGCCAACGCCGACCGGGGTCCTTCCTTGCAGCTCAGACATCCAAATTCGACTTGGAGCTGAACCATGCTGAACCCTACGGGCGTAGCCCTGCCCGCGCCACTCCTGGCCCGGAAGCCCGCACGCCGCTCGAAAGCCGTGAAACTCGCCGCCGCCGCCCAGGCCGCCGCCGACGTCCGCGCCTACGACACCAACCCCGACGTCATCGCCTACCGCATCGAACGCCTCCGCGCCCGCGTCGACCGCCTCATCTGGACCGGGCTCATCCTCGGCCTGCTCTTCACCATGGCCACCGTCCAGGCGTTCGCCGCCCAGGGCAAGGCGATGTTCTCCATCGAGTGGTGGATCGCCTGGATGCTCGACCCCATGGTGTCGCTCGTCCTCGTCGGCGTGCTCCTCGGCGAGCAGGTCATTGCCCGCCACGGCATCGTGGCCGGCGTCTGGGTGCGCCGGACGAAGTGGATGGCGCTCGCTCTCACGTACGCGATGAACACGTGGCAGGCGTGGGCCGCCCTCGAACCGGCCGCCATCCTGCTGCACTCCGTGCCGCCCATGATGGTGTTCGGAGCAGCCGAGGCCGTCACCACGCTGCGCCTGCAGATCACCGAAGCCGTACGGAAGGCGTACGGCGAGGCCGTCCGTACGGAGCCCGCACCCGTACGGGCCGAGGTCGCTCCGGCGCCCGTACGGAGGGCGTACGTGTTCCGTACAAGCCCGGCCGCCCCCGCTGTACGGACGTTCCGCCGCGCTTTCGCCTTCACCGCGGCTCCCCGTACGGAGCAGCCGCGTACGGTCCAGCTGCGCCGCGCCTTCACCTTCCGTACGGGCCCGTACGTCGCCCCCGTACGGACGATCCGCCGCGCCTTCACCTTCCAGCCCGAAGCCCGCCCAGAGCCCGCACCGGCCCGTACAGAGACGCCGCTGCCCGCGCTCGCCGACAAGGACACCTTCGTCCGTACGATCACCCGAGAGATCCTCGCCGCCGCCGACCGCGGAGACTCCTGGGGCCCGGACTACGCGGCCCTCATGGACCGTACGGGCCGCTCCAAGAGCTGGTGCGAGAAGGCCGTACGGGCAGCCCGTACGAGCATCTTCCGTACGGAGGCGACCGTATGAGCCGCCCCGAACCCAGCGTCTGGGCCGGGATCCGAGCCGTCGCCCACCTCCTCCTCACCGCCGTCGACGACTTCCTCGCCGCCGCCGTTGGCGCCCGGCCCATCCGCTACGACGCCCACGACTTCGCCCAGGTGATCGGCGACGCCTACCGCACCGGCCGCAACCACATCCACGAAGGCGACGTCATCGAGGGAGACGAGCTGTGACCGCCGACCGTCCGGGCCGCGCCCGCATCCCCGAGCTGTCCAACATCCCCTGGGGCGGACCGAAAGCGATCACCGCGTACGCGCAAGTCGGGCGGGCGCTGTGCCGCGACCTCGGCGAGGAGTTCACCCTGGGGTCCGACGAGCTGTACGCGGTTCTCATCCGCAGCTTCAAGGGCAACCCGGTGCTCGCCCTTCTCGGTGCCCCCGACGTTCGGCTGCGCGCCCGCCGCGTGGTGCGCAGGTTGAAGCGGGCCGCCGAGCTGGAGCGTGCGGCCGGGGTAGAGCTGGTGAAGTTCCACGCCCAGTTCCGCAAAGAGTTCGTCGACGTGTTGCCGCAGGCGAAGCCGGAGAAGCGCTCGGAATTCCGCTGGGATGACGTCTGATGGCCGGCCGAGCGAGCACGAAGGAGCTCGCCACCGTTGAGCACGAGTCGAGCATGGCGAAGGTCGCGGCGAAGGAGGTGTCGAAGCTCGTCGTCCTGGGCGGCCCCTGGGTCGCCGGGGGGCTCACCTTCGGCGTCGGCTGCGCGTTCCACGTCATCCTCGACAGCGACCAGCCCGACATCATCGCCTGGACCGTGTTCCTCCTCGCCGTCGCCGTCCTCGTGCTCACCGCGGTCACCTACGGGCAGTCGCACGCCCGCGGCGTGTGGGGCCGCACCCACACCACGCTGACGATGCTGCTGTCCGGGCTATGGGTGACAGCCGCCACCATCAACGGGCCGACCACCGTGGTGACTGGCCGGCTGATGCTCATCGGCGGCTTCACCCTCGCGTTGAGCTGGAACATCCGCTCCGTCATCAGGTTGAAGGGCGTGGACGTCGCCGCGGTGGCCGCCGACCCGCTCAGCGCGCTGTTCGGCCAGGGCGCGGAGCGGGCGGGGATGGCGATCGAGGCCAGGACCACGAAGGCGAGCGACCACAAGGTGGAGGGCGCGGTTCAGCTGGAGCAGGGCAAGCAGACGGCGGAAGACCTGCAGCGGAAGGTGCCCTACATCGAGTCGGGGATCGGCTTGCCCCCGGGGTCGATCACCGCGTCGATCGACCCGGACGACGCGTCGAAGGCGCACATCACCATCAGCGACCCGCGGGTGATGAAGCACCCGATCCCGTGGCCGGGGCCGTCCCGGCCGGGCAAGTCGGTCGCGGACCCGTTCCGGCTGGGACGCTGGCAGGACCTCGACGAGGTCGGCTACGTCATCGTCGGCCATCACCTGCAGATGATGGGGCAGACCGGCTCAGGCAAGGGCTTCGGCGGGGCGTGGAACTTCCTGGCCGAGTTCGTCTCCCGGGTCGACGGCGCCGTATTCGCTGGCGACATCACCAAGGGCGACCAGACGCTCGGCCCGTTGCGGGAATCCCTGCACCGCTTCGAGACCACCATCGGCGGCGTCAAGGCGATGCTGGCCGAGCTACAGAAGCAGGTGAAGCCCCGCACCGAGTACCTCGCGAGCAAGAACCTGGCGAAGTGGAAGCCCGGATGCGGCCTCACCTACTGGCTGGTCTGGTTGGAAGAGTTCCCCGACATCTTCGACGCCCTGACCGACAAGGAGCAGGAAGCCTTCCTCAGCATGTTGAAGGCGATCCGGTCGGCAGGCGGCACGATCGTCATGAGCCTCCAGCGCTCGGACTACACGCAGATGCCGACGTTGGCGCGCGGTCAGCTGGCCAAGATGTGCTTCGGCGTCGACTCGGCCGCCGACGCAGCGTTCGGGTTGTCGGAGCGGCAGCAGGACGCGGGCGCCCGCCCAGAGCTGTGGACGAACACCCAGCCCGGAATGGCCTACCTCGACGCGCCCAGCATCCCGGAGGGGCGGATCGCGATGCCGATGCGCACCTACGCGTGGGGCATCGACGCGGCCGGCCAGTTCGACGACGAGCGTGCCAACGCAGCGATGCGCGCACACGCTGCTGCCTTCCCGGCCGCGGCGAAGCAGGTGGACGAGGTCACCGCCTCCCTGTCCCGACTCGTCCACTCGCCCACATCCGCGCAGGTGGCAGCGACAGCGGTGGTGGACCATTCGCAGGTCGATCGAGAGGTGCTCGTCCAGGACGGCGAAGACGATGATGATGAGGTGAAGAGCGTGGTGAGCGAGTACCAGACCATCGACGACCCCGACCCCGAGGTGCAGGCCGGGCTCGACGACCCGATCCGCGACGACCCGGACGACCCGGAGTGGGAGTTCGCTCCGCCCCCGGTGGAGATGACGGCTGCGGAGCGCGGAGCGGCCCTCCTGGCGCATCTGCAGGGGCTGTGGGATGGCGGGGCCCGGGACTTCGCCACCCGCGACTTGAGGCCGTTGTGGGAATCGACGGACATGACCCGGCAATGGGCTCAGAAGCAGCTGAAGAAGCTCATTGAGGCGGACGTGCTCGGCTACGACGACGGCGAGCAGCGCTACCTGATGGAGGCCCGGCCGGACGTCGGATAGGAGGCGTGGCACCCTCGCGGAGGGGAGGGGGTGCCACGTGTGAGGGGGTTACAGGTCAGAAGGGGTGCCACAGTCCGTGGCACCCCTTCGTGGCACCCGGGGTGGCACTGGTCGTAGCACCCCGTGGCGGCAAGATCAACTTTTTCTGAGCGCTCCCCCCGCGCGCAGCCGTACGAGGGCCCGGACATGAAGCGGCGGCCCCTGACCTACCCCCTCCAGAGGAATCAGGAGCCGCCGCCGTTCCGTCCCGACCTCCCGGACAGAGGCCTACCGCCCGGAAAGTCTGCGCCAGGACGGAAGATCAGTGACGTCTGCGGAACTCGCCGCGGATGTCCCGGAAGTAGTGGTCAAGCCGACTGTGGAAGTCAGCCCAGTACGCCATCTTGTCCTCGTCCCAGCCGAACTCGTCGAGCGCCTCCTGCCGCTGCCGCGCCAGCTCCTCGGGATCCGCGCCGTTTCTCAGCGCGGCAGCGTGCATGCGCTCCAGATCCTCGGGGGTCACAGCGCCGCCCCCCGCCGCGCCCGCCCGGACTCTTCGATGGCGACGAGCTGCTCGCACAAGCCGGACGGCGTCGCCGAGTGCAGCGTGCGCGGGCAGTCGCACCCGGGCAGGCGGCACGGGCTGGTCGCATACCAGGTGCCGGCGTCGGACTGCCAGATACGCCACGGCGGGAACGCGCGGGCGATGCTCAAGCCGAGTGCGGCGATCTGGTCATCGGTCAGCTGGAGCGCTGACGGGGTGGTGCCGCTGGTCGTAGCATCTGTCATGGGTCGGACCTCCGCGTCCGATCAAGAGCCCGCCCGACGTTCACAGCGTCGTGGCGGGCTCGTCACGTTGAGCCACCGTCATGCACCACAGTACGCTGCCCTCCACAGCTGTGTATAGCAGTGTGCAGCAGCAGACAGCACCCCACATATATCTGCAGCTCAGAGCACGTTTACGCTGGACTCCATGACAGAGATCCCGCCGTTCGAGGTGCGATCCGCCCAGTACGTCTACGTCGCATTCGCCGACCACATCACGCTGCGCATCCGACTCGGCGACCTCCTCCCAGGCGAACGCCTCCCGGGGGAACGGGATCTCGCCGCCGAGTACGAGATCGCATTCGGCACAGTGCGCCGCGGCATCGACCTGCTGCGCGAGCGCGGCCTGGTCGTCACCTTGGCGGCGAAGGGCACCTACGTCGTCGACCCGGTGCCGCCCGAAGAGGGCTGAACGCAAAAAGAAGCCCCCGCCCACCTCCCGGAGGAGGCGAGCGGGGGTTGCTTCGTTCCTTGGCCAGCCTACAGGCCGTGCAGCGGCCGGTCACCGTGGACAGCCTGCGAGGTGCCGTCCCGGTAGACGGGCACCTTCGTCGAGCCGAGCAGCACGCCGACGATCGGCCACTTCCTCTGCAGGGTGCTGACGACGACCTGGTAGAGGGTGATGGCCGCGCCGCCGATGGCGAGGATCAGCCCGGTCGCCTGCTCAGGGTCCAGGTTGTACCCCTTGGTGGCCAGCCACGCGATCAGGGAGCCGACAGCGGCCGGGACCGCGGTCCGAACCCACGACAGGATGAGGTCATACATGGTGTTGCCTCCGGAGAGGTCAGGGCCGCCACGACGGCGGCCGAGATAAGGGGGGTTACTTGACGCCCGCATGCCAGGTCTTCGGGCCGACGATCCCGTCGTCGAGTAGTCCTTTGGCCCGCTGGAACGCCCGGGTCGCCGTCCGGGTCCGACTGCCGAAGTAGCCGTCGATGACCGTCTTGTCGTCGCCACGGCGCAGTGCGGCCTGCCAGGTGCGGACATCCTGGCCGTGCATGAGCGGCACGTTCGCCTGGTAGCGGAGCAGCCGGCCGGGCCACGGAACCGGCCCGTCCTCAACCCGGTCCGCGAGCAGCCGGGCCCGGCGCACGATCTCCGCCTTCTGCAAGATGATCGCGCTGCCGGGGCACATCGAGTGGCCGCCCCAGGCCCGGCCGCCCATCGCGTGGTGGCCGAGGCCGCGCCCATCCGGGTCCGAGGTGACCTGCAACGGCACCCCGTGCTCCCGATGAGCCCAGGCGAGGACCTGTGCGCACCGGTTCAGCTGGGCGTCGGTCAGCGAGTCGCCGCCCTTGCCCTCGTTCTCGATGCTGATCCACCTCGAGTTGCCTTGCCCCTGGGTCCAGGCCTTGTCCTTGGTGTCGACCCACTGCACGAGCTCGTTCGTCTTCCCCGTGCCGAAGTGGCTCGACGCCTGAGCTCGCGGGTTGCGGAACCATCCGTCGGTCCCGACCAGCGTCCCGGCCATGATGTGCAGCACCACGCCGCGCACCTCGACCTGCCCGCCGCGCGTGAAGTTGATGGGGATGGGCTTCCAGACGGCCCCGGGCATTCTTGCCATGTCACGCCTCCCTGCGCTGCTTGCGCCACGCCTGCACGATCTTCACGAGCCGATGTCCGAGCACCCACGCGATCGCTGCGAAGACGCCCACCCGGATCCACGGCCAGGACCCGGGTTCCGGCGGCCCGATCCACACGCCCAGGGCGATCACCCGCCCCGCCCACAGCCCCAGCGCGGCCCCGATGACGAGCTGGTACGAGAACAGGTGGCGGCCGAGGGAGCTCGCCCACCAGGGGAAGCACGCCCCATACAGGGCCGCGGAACTAATGCCGAACACCGCGCTCATGATGATCAAGATGTTGCCGATCAGCTGAGTCACGCCGGATCACCCCCTTCTCGCCTCAGCGCGTTCTCGAACATCTCCCTGAACCCGTTGCGCTCCCTGTGAGCCCGCAGACGCGAGGTCACCTCGTGCACCTCCGGCCATCGCTCGCAGACCTCCTGCAAGCGCTCCTCGCTGGACTCCTGGGCCTCGCGGGCCTCGGCGAGCGCCTCCTGCACCTCCGGAGGGGGCGGCGGCGGTGGGTCCGGGCGTCGTCTACGGAGCCAGCGCATCGCGCCCCCCTCGGCGTCCAAGTGCCCGCAGAACCTGATCCGTCGTCCTCGCGTACTCGAGGAGCTCGCCGAGCTGCTCGTTCTGCTGGCGCCGGGCTTCCTCCGCGGCCTGCCACGCGGCCTTGTACGCATCGGCCTCCGTCGACTTTTCGGTGATGCGCTGCTCCAGCACCTTCACCAGAGACTCCTGCGAGGGTCTCGGGATCAGCCCTCCCCTGAAGACCATGCCGACGCCCCACAGGATGATGGCCAGGGCCAGGGTGAGCGCGGACCCCTGCACCCAGGGGATCGCAGCGAGCTCCATCAGCCGCCTCTCTCGGCGACCGGCTGCCGTGACGGATGACGGATGTGACACGTGGCTCCGTATGAGCTCCCCGCCTGCGCGCGCGTGACGTTATATAGCAGGCACTGCGGGAAAAACTGTCACCCGTCACAAGGCCGGTCGGTAGGTGTGTTATCCCAGCTCAAGAGCCGGTTGGGGTGATGACGGATGTGTCATCAGGGGTGGAGGGGTGCCGTCCGTGCGCGCTTCCCTCGGAGCGCATCCAGCCCGCCGCGCACGGACGGCACGATCAGGGGGTCAGGTGTTGATGACCGGGGCGCCACGCAGCGAGGCCAGCAGCGCCCCATGCGACACGAACAGCGTGTCGATCGAGTTGATGCACTGATCCAGGTGCGCCTTGTTGTACGTGGCCGGCGCCAGCGCGAGGTTGTTCGTCGCGTTCGGCACCGACACGCCGATGCCTGGCATCTGCTTGATCACACCGCCCGACGTCCGCACCCGGAAGTCACCGCTGCTGGCGTAGACCAGCGCGCCGCCGACCGGAGTATCTGGGGTGCCGGAGTTGGGCAGGAAGAACGCTCCGCTCGCCTTCGTGACGGGTGCGCCGGCCTGGGTACGCACCAGCGCCTCCAACGCCTCGATCCTCCGCTCCAAGCTCTTGATGATGCGGTTCTGGTCGACGGGAAACGGGTCCAGCACGCTCATGGTGCCTCCGATGCCTGCTCGGTGAT
This sequence comes from Streptosporangium sp. G12, assembly GCF_052983175.1. NCBI lineage: Bacteria > Bacillati > Actinomycetota > Actinomycetes > Streptosporangiales > Streptosporangiaceae > Streptosporangium > Streptosporangium sp. G12. The sequence continues at coordinate 320,040 of NZ_JBRIQO010000004.1, forward strand.
CAGCTTCAACCTGTCTTTGCCTCCGCTGCCGCGCTCGGCCGGGGTCAGCTCCCACCCGACCAGGCGCTGCCTCAAGTTGAAGCTGGAGGCGCCGTCGGCGGTGATCGGGTACCGCGGGTTGTTCAACTTGTAGCGGATGGAGTCGCCGAGCCCGTTCGGGTCGAACGTGCTGGCCTTGCCGATGACCACGTCCGCGCTGAACACCGGCGGAGCACCGGCCGCCCTCGCCGCCCAGCGGGCCGCGTACGCGTCGAGGTCGCCCTGGTCGATGGAGTCGGTGGGGTGCTGAACGCGCCGGTCAACGATCGGGTGCCCGGCGGCGATGTGCGGGGTCTCCACCAGGGCGGACCGGGCCGGGGTTGAGGTTTCAGTGGCGTCGGCCTGCTCGGGGGTGCCGCCCCACGCTCCCCACCGGGTGCCGCCACGCAGCGAGGACCGCTCCTCGCGCCAGGTGGTGATGTCGCCGCCCTCGGCCGCTTCAACGAACACGTGCTCCACGTCGCGGCTAATGATCGGCTCTCCGTGTTCCCACGAGCGGATCAGTGCGCCGTCGACGACGCGCGGGTTCACCACGTACTCGAAACCGCCCGCCTGGCGGGCGTAGTCGGCGAGGATCTGTCCGTAGGTGACGTGCGGTCCAGGGGCGGCGATGAGAGGCCGCACCGGCTCCGACACCCCAGCCATGAGTCCGAGGCCGGCGTTGCTGCCGGGGGTGGACTGCATGTGCTGGATCAGCGCGCGGGCGTTGGACAGTTGGTCGTCGCCGAAGGAGATGTCCTCCTCCAACGCGACGTGCAGCAGGTACCCGTCCAGCGTGGAGGCCTGCAGATCCATGTACAGCTCGCCGCGCTCGTCCTTGACGGTGACGGTGGTGTGCAGCCAGTGCAGCCCCCATAGGGCGCCGCCGCGCCAGGTGTGGATGACCAGCCGCCCCTCGCCGGAGGTCAGATCGTTCGGGTCTCTGGGGAGAATCTCGTTGATGCGGTTGGCGCGGTTGCGGTTGGCCAGCGACAGGCGGCCCTTCCACGTGCCCGGCTCGCCGATGCGCCGGTCCAGCACCACCCCGGACGGGTAGATGTCGCCCCGATACTCGCCGGTCAGCATGTCGTGGACGGTGTAGCGCATCCACGACACACCCTTGCCCGGGGTGCTCGCCGGGAAGGTGGGCGGGGTGGGCGGCGGGCCGCTGGAACCGCCGGCCGCGCTCTTGACGAGGATCGTGAACGCGTGCGCCGTCGAGGTCGACATCGCCGGCGACGGCGCCATGTCCACCGCGGGCAGCGGCGTCGACGACAGGTAAGGCCGCACCGCCAGCGTCGAGGTGGTGAAGGAGCGGGACTGCACGTCAAGGCCGTCGTACCCGTCATGCTGCGCCCAGGTGACGCTGCTACCGGACGCGGCGCCTGCGCTGTAGCGGATTTCCAGGCCGGACGCACTCGGGGGTACAGCCGCGGGCGCGGTGGTGCCGGCCGCGGACACGATGAGGATGCCGGTCGGGTCCGCTCCGCGCAGGGCCAGGATGGTGGTCACCACGTCGGGATTGACCCCGCCCTGGGTGACCGTGTAGGTGTCCGGCTCCGAACCGGTCACCGTTTTCCGCCAGATGGCCGACCCGGACCAGACGGGGCCTTGCAGGGACGCGTCCTGCTGCCAGGATCCGCTGCCGCCGGAGATGGCGAACGAGCCCACACCGCCGTTGCCGTCCGCGGACTGGAACGCGATCAGGATGTCGCCCACCTCGACGGCGCCGCGCTCGGCGGATCCGGAGTTGCCGTCGAAGGGGGTGGCGGCGACGGACCGGACGGAAGCGACCACGAATCACCTCACAGGTAGGCGTGCGACCACAGGACGACCGCCGCGGGGGCGTCGCCGGTCGTGGTCTCGTAGGTGATGGAGGAGGCGCCACGGCCGAGCACGAAGTCCGGAACCCCGATGCTGGCCCCGGTGAGGTAGCGCATCTGGGAGACGCCGTCGACTTCGGCTGACTCGCGTTTCACGTCGATGATCAGTGTCTGGCCGGCCTCGATCTCGATGTCGAACTCGACGACCTTGACGTCTTCGGTGCCGTCAGCGAGGGTGCGGGCGATCTCCAGCAGCGGCCCAACCGCCGGGCCCTCACAGCGGATGAGCGGCTTCGTGCTGGTGTTGCCCGCGTGCCACACCTGCACGGTGGAGCCGTCAGCGATCGTCGCCGAGTTGAGCTGGCGTTTGTACAGGCGCGGATCGGAGCATTCGACCTGCAGCACGGCTTTGGCGTGGCCGAGCCGGTAGTTCTTGTTGATCGGCGCGGTCCGGCGGGTGACTGCGCCTCGAGCCACGTAGATCTCATCCAGGATCTGCATCGCAAAGTCGAGTTCTTCGTCGGCCTCAGCGATCGGCGTGTTGTCGCGGAAGGTTTCCATGACCTCGCGCATCTGGGCGCGCGGGGACCGCACTTTGAAGGATGCGGTGATGATGCGCGGCTGGCTGAGCTTGCGGCCCGACATGGCGCCGTGACTGGACGGGTTGAGGACGTTGCCGACGTCGACCGCGGGCAGGTCGATGTCGGCGCCGATCAGCTCCTCCAGCCGGTACGGGGTGCCGCTCCCCAGTCGGAAGCCGTTGAGGCTGAGCTGCCCGGGTCCGGTGAGGTCGTCGCCGGGGTTGATGGGGACGCTGACGACCGGGTCCGGCACGTCCCACACCATGGCCACCGTGGGCAGCTGCACCGTCTGGCTGGCCTGCACCGTCGGTGCGGGCACCGTCAGCGCCAGGGCGACCGCGGGCAGATTCACGGTGACCGCGCCGCCCGCGATGACCGTCGGCGCGGGCACCGCCATCGTCATTGCGACCACGGGCAGGTCCACCGTGGCGTGGATCGGTGCCCGCGGCGGCGCGATCATCGCCGCACGAGCCGGGAAGCCGCGGCCGAGACGAGCCATCTGTCACCTCACCTCACCATCGGGACGCGCGGTGCACAGCGGTCATAGCAGTCAGCGCCGGGCGGGCCCTCGGGTCCACCGCGGGCCCGATCGGCCCCTCATCGCTCACCGCGAAGTCGTCGAAATAGGACAGGCCGGTGGTACCGCTGAGCCGAGTCAGCTCCTGCGTGTTGGACGTGCCGGACATGGTCGTGGCGGTGCTCGCGGTCGCGGTGGGGGTGGAGGAGTCCGCGTCGTTGAACAGCCACACCTCGGCACCGCTGCTGGTGGAAAACCGGGCTTCGATGCGCACCCATTGGTTGAGGGCGATCGCACCAGACACGTTGACGGTGGCGGCGCCGCACTTCAGGTCCAGGTTTCCATCGGCCTTGGTGTTGATGCCGCCCTGGTAGCTACCGGTGGCGTCTGCGCTGTCCCATAGCCGTATCAGCCCTTCGGCGACATGATTGGGCAGCCACGCGTATACCCGCAGCCAGAACGTGGTCGCCGCCAACTCGTAGCCGATCATGGTGAACGAGCTGGCGGGGAACCGGGCCGACAGCCCTGGAGAGTGGGCTTGGGTGGCGGAGAACACCGGAGCACCGCTGACATGGCCGAGCGCGTTCCCGGACAGGCCGCCGGAGTTGCCGGTGGTGATCGTGACGCCGTCGGTACCGCCGTTGAAGTTGTTGGCCAGGACCGTCACGGTTACTGGCCTTCGCGCCAGCGCATCGTCGCCGTCGCCCCTACCGTCGCGGCCGCCGTGCACACCACCGCGATCCGGCCGGCCGCGTCCACGACGACCTCGTCGCCGAGGGGCACCTGGTAGATCACGCCTGCCTGGGGGTGGATCTCGATCGCCGCCACCACATCGCCCGCGGTTGGCTCTGCCGTCCACGCTCCGGCGGGTCCTTGCTGCAGGGTGGACAGCGCGGTCGGGGAGGCCGATTCGAGTTTGTTGGGCCCCCAGTTGGTCGCCAGGGCGGCGCCGCCGGTACCGGCCGACGTTTGCCGCTCGACGGTCACGAGGACCGGCTGCGCTGTCGAGGAGGTGCCGCGGAAGCTGATCGTCACTTCGTACAGGCCGTTGCGCTGGGCGCCGGCGAGCAGCTGCAGGATCGTTTTCTTGGCGGTGCCGGTCGCGATGTTCGCGGCACCCGCGAAGTACTTCGCCACGCCGTGCTCCTTACGGGATGTAGTCGGCCGTCATCAGGCCGAGCGGGTTGACGGCCAGGCGCAAGGTGCCGTCCGAGGTGCTGACGGGGACGAGGAAGTCCATGCCGAGGATCAGCGGGTCACCGGACAGCGGATCGGCGTAGAAGTCGGCGCCGCGCACGTCCGCCAGGGTGGAGGAGGGAAACTCGATGTCGTTGCTGTCCCAGGTGGCGATCCCGGCCGCGTGCGACAGGACGGTGCCGGTGACGACCTTCCCGCCCGCGGTGTATCCCGCCCCGACGACCTCGCCGGTGGTGATGTAGACCGGGGTGGTCGCGCTGTAGTTCGGCGTCGGCCGCGAGTCGGTGTACAGCGCGAGCTTGTTGGTGTCCAGGTCCAGGTTCAGCCCGGACTGGGCGGTGCCGAGCGCGTCGACGACGACCGTCTGCCCGTAGATTCCGCTGCCGCTCCACGCCATGTCAGCCCCCCGCCTTACGTGCTCGGACCTGCATCCGTGTGGCGGGCAGATCCACCGTGGCGTCGCCCGAACGCTCCCGCCGCCCGTTGCCACCGCCGGAGGGAGCGGGGGCGCCGAGCGCGGCCAGCGCCGCCCGGGTGGGAGCGACGAGCTCCTCCATAGCCGCAACGTCGTCCTGGTAGGCCTGCAACTTCGCCTTGTCCTCGTCGGACAGACGGCCCCGCCTGGTCAGCTCGGCGATCTCCCCGGTGCGGCGGACGATGCGCTCCTCAGCGCGCAGCCACCGCCGGGTTTCGGTAACCGCGCGCCCGGCCTCGGCGAGCTCCTCGCGTGCGGCGAGGAGCTGCGCCTCGTCGCCGTCGTCGGCCGCGGCGCGTAGGGCGTCCTGCGCGGCGGCGTGCCGCTCCTGTAGGGCCGCGCACGAGCTGCGCAGCTCGGCGTCCTGGGAGGCGCGGCGGGCCGCTGCTCGGCTACTCATCACCGGATCACCTGCGCCCGGGTCTGGAGGCGCAGGTGCGGCAGGAATACGGTCGCGTCCTGGCCGTGGCGCCGCATCCGGGTCACGTGGCCGGCGATGTCCTTGATGAGCTTGATGCGTTCGCCGGTGACGGGGTGCCGGTACTCGCGCACCTGGGGGCGGATGCGGTAGGACCAGCCGCGCGGCCGGGCCTGGACTGACCGGAGCCGGTCCAGGTCGGCCGGGCCGTAACCCTGAATGGGCATGGGGAACCACCTCTCTGTGAATGGGGGTCAGGCGCGGGCGGTGTATTCGAAGCCGAACTGGGCGCCGACCTTGGGGATGTCGACGGGGTCGCGGACCACGGTGTCGTACATGTTGACCGTGACGCCGCCCGGGGCTGAGCCGCCGCCGAAGCCGCCGCCGCCGTCCATTGCCACGCCTGGACTGTCCGTGATGCTGGTCCCGCCGATCAGGTTGACCTTCTGCTGCGCGGCCTTCTGCTTCTTCATGGCGGCGGTGATCGCGGCGTCGATGGCCGCCCGGGAGTCTCCGAACCCTTCCTCGGCCGCCGCCTTGGCGTTCTTCATGACCGTCTTCACCGCGGTCACCGCCAGAGCGCCCTTGGCGAGCACGCCGTTGATCCAGCCCTGGATGGTGTTCTCGCCGATGAGGTGGAAGACCTTCGACGGGGAGTGCTCGTCCAGCAGGTTCCGCACCCCATCGACAGCGCCCTTCACCACGGATTTCGCCGCGTCGACCGCCGCTCCCGCCATGTTTTTGATGCCGTTCACGAAGCCCAAAATCATGTCTTTTCCGGCCTGGAGCAGCCACGTGCCCGCGCCAGAGAAAACAGCTTTCGTCTTTTCGGGAATTGCTTTTACGTCAGCGATCAGGCTGGTTATCTTTTCGGATACGCTTTTCTTGAGATTTTCCCAAACCGCAACCGCATCATTCTTCAAGCTCGTCCATGCTTCGGACGCTACTCTTTTAATGGTTCCTAGAGCGCCGGTTAGAATATCCTCTATTAATTTCCAGAGGGAATCCCAAATTTGACGCAGACCCTCTTTGAGGAGAGTAAAATCGCCGGTCATTACGCCCTTGGCGGTTTTGACCAGTCCGGAGACGACGCCCCAAAAAGCATTCCAGATAGAAAGGAAAGTGGAGACTAGGCCGGTGACGGTAGCAATGACGTCTTGGCCGTACTTATCCCACAATTCTTTCAGGACGGTGAGGACATCGGAGACGACGGTTTTCGCGGATTCGAAACCCTCACTGAGCTTCGTCTTCCACTCTTCGATGGTGGCGCTGTTGGCTGCGACCCACTCCTGGACGTCGGCGACCACGCCGTCCCAGATGAGGCCTACCTGCTCCTTCCAGCCCTGCAGCGTCTCCAACGCCCCCGACATGGAGAAGCCTTCAGCGGCCTTCTCCAGGGCCGGGATGACCGTGCCGCCGAGGAAGTTGACGACGCCCTCGGTCATGCCGCGCTTCCACACTTCGATCTTGTTCGTCGCAGTGTCGTGCAGCGTGTCCCCGGCACTCTTCGCGGCCCCGGCCAGCGTGCCCAGCGAGGTCGCGGCCGTAGCCGGATTCAACGCGAAAAGCGCATCCTGCAAATCCTCGGCCTTGGTGCCGAAAAGGCCAACCGCGATCGCGTCCTGCTCGACCGGATCCTTGACCTCTTTCAGGCGCTGGATGACGTCGCCGAGCGCCGCCTTCGCCCCAGGGCCGCCCTTCGCGAAGACCTGAAACATTTTGTTGGCGTCGAGACCGATGCCTTCAAAAGCGGTCTTGCTGGTTTCCGAGCCATCCTTAGCGCGGATCGCGAATTCCTTTAGAGCGTCGGCGACCGTGTCCGAGTCGCGCGCACCCGCCTTAAGACCCTGCGACATGAGGCCGAGAGCATCCCCGGCGGAAAGGCCAAGCTCCCGGAACTGGGTCGAGTATTCGTTGAAGGTGTCGAGCAAGTCTTCGCTTTTGTTGACGCCGTCCTGAGCGCCCTTGATGATGACGTCGAACGCGGCCTCGGCGTTCGGTGCGAGGTTGTTCTTGAGGATGTTGCCGACGGCGGCGGTGACGCGGTTGACGTCCTCGTCGAGGATCGTGGCCGCGTTCAGCGCGTGCTTGGACAGCGCCCCCAGCGACTCCTCGGACGCGCCGCGCACCCCGTCGACGTTCTGGATCAGCGACTTGATGCTGTCGGTGACGTCGCCCAGGCCCTCGCCGTACCCCTGCGAGTAGACCTCGCCGGCGACGCGGCCGAGTCGCCCCATCTCCTCTTCGCTGGCGCCGATCTGGGCGAACAGCTTGGCTCTGGCCGCCTCCCCGTCCAGCGCGCTGTTCAGCCCGGACATCAGGGCTGCGCCGATCGCCGCGCCGGCCGCGAGCGCGAGCCCGGCCGCGCCCGCCTTCAGACCGCCGACGAGGTTGGTGGCGACCCCGGACAGCCGGGACTGCCCGGAGGCTTCGACCCCGTCGCCCAGGCCGCGGCCGACGTCGTCCCCGGTTTCCCGGGCGACCTCTCGGGCCCCGTTGAGGCCGGTGCGGAGGCCGTCGGTGAGCTGGTCTCCGGCGCGCTGCCCGGAGGCCTGAGCGTCGTCGTCGAGACTCGCGAACGCTTCATCAATGGAGGCGTCGAGCTCCCGGGCGAAGGCCTCCGCCTCGGCCTCCATCTCGCGGAGGCTCGCGTCGAGTTCAGCTTCGAGCCGGTCGAGGTCGGCGATCGCGCTGGTGGGGTCGAGGCCGTCGGCGATGGCCTGCTCGACCTGGGCGAGACTCCGGGTGACGGTGCCTTCCACGCTGGCCATGACCTGCGTGGTGGCGCCCTGAAGCCCGGACATGGCCTTCTCGGCCGCGTCCACCCCAGAGTCGAAACCCTTGTCTTCGAGGTCGATGATGCCGTGGAGCTCACCGAGGGACAGGGACACGGGAGGCACCTCCCGCTCTCAGGTCACAGGGTGTGGATGAAGCTCCGGGCGTCCTCGCCGGTCAGCTCGATGGGCTCGTTCGCGACGACGCGGCGCCACAACGACATCTCGGGAGACATCCCGTTGACGAGGACGCAGAAGCGCCGCCAGGTCATGCCGTCGTTGACCGCCGGGACGATGTCGATCTGGTGGATGCTCTGGAAGTCCGCTTCGAGGAGCGCCCAGTAGCGGACGAGGTTGCGTCCCCAGTGGCCGAGGCCGTTTTCGCCCCCGTCTTCGGGGGCTCCGCTTCCCCCTGCTCGTCCTCCTGGGGGGTGGCCGGGGCGTTGTAGGCGTTCATGCAGTAGTCGACGAGGTCGCGCAGCTGCGTGTCCATGCCGAGGCCGTCGGCGAGGATCTGCTGGTAGGGGGCCGCGCCGAACATGGTTTCCAGGATCTCCTCGAGGAAGCCGAAGGCCTTCGCCCCGTCTTGCTCCTTGCGTGCCTTCCGCTCCCGGAAGAGCAGGATCATCACCTTCGCGGGCCGCTCGGGAGGCAGCGTGTAGATCTTGCCGAGGACACGGACGCGCTTTGGCTTCAGGGTGGCCCAGGCGGCGTCGAAGTCGTGGTCGAGGTCGAGGTCTTCGACGTCGTCGTACTCGTCGGTGGGGGAGGGGGTGTTGGTCATGGTCAGGCCACCTCGTCCGTGGTGGTCGGCCCGGACTTGGTGATGGTCGCGGACCACGCCGACTTGTCGTTGGTCGCGCCGCCCTGCTCGCCCAAGCTGAAGGTGCACGTCCAGATGCGCCACTCGGTGTCCACGCGGTGCCGGAACCGGATCCTGCCCAGGCTGTCGTAGCCGACCTTGTCCTCGCCCGCCATTTCTTCCACGCGGGCCCGGCCGGGCGGGGTGGCGCCCGTCGAGTGGTCCTTCTTCAGCATGCCCTCGAGCTCGAGGGTCGCGCCGCGCTGCATGATCTCCTGCTCGTAGGCGCCGTTGCTGTCGTAGTCGGTGGTGTCGACGACCTCCTCGTTTTCCCCGAGGTTCACCGTGACGTTGGCCAGGTTCTCGATGGCGAGGAAGGTGTCAGGGGTGTTGCTCTCGACTTCCACGACGAAGTCGCGGGCGTTGATTTTCCGCTGCATGATCACGTGCTCCTGTTCGTGCTGGTCCGGCTGACCTCGCAGCGGACGTTGACGGTGAACTCCGGCCTGTTGTTCTGGTCGAGGCCGATGAAGATGGGGCCCGACTGGATGCCCACCATGAGCTGCAGCCAGGTGCCACCGGGCAGGTCGAGGGTGCCGAGGCCGTGCACCCGGTCGTACACGCGCTCCGCCAGCTCCTCGGCGACGCTGACGTCGGCGGCCGGGCCTCGGATGCGCCACTGAATGGACGGTTCGTCGTAGTCGTCGGCCAGACTGCTCTCCGGGCCGCCGTACCGGGCGACCACCAAGCAGGAGTCCGGCGAGGTCGGCATCTTCGTGCGGAAAATGCTGCCCGGGTAGGTGCCCAGGCCGAGTTCCGCCGCGAGCAGAGCGAGCTCTTCGAGGAGGGTCACCGGAGCTCCCGGCGGATCTCGGCGGCGATGATCTCCTGAATCGTGGCCGCCTCGGTCTGCATGGGCTGTTCCAGGTACTTGGCCTGGCGGCCCTCGTCGTGCCGGTTCGTCAGGTCTTCGTGCTGGCGGACCGCGTACGGCGTATCGAAGCTCACCGCGGCCTGCATCGCCCCCTCATCCACGGAGGCGACACCAGAGCGCTCCAGGGTGCCCTCCTCATGCGGCACGAGGTCGCGGGAGGCCTGAAGCAGGTACTCGGCCGCCTTCCGGAGCCCTCGGACCGCACCCTTCTTCTGCGCGGCCTTGAGCGCCTGGGCGTTCGACTTGAAGGTGGCCCGCTGCGGCATCCCAGCCTCCCTACTGCAGTACGACCTCGAGGTGGTCAGGGACCGGGAGGCCTCCACCGTCCCGCCGGGACGAGGTGAGCGCCGTGGTGACCCGGCCATTGACGGTGACGCGGCTCCCCACCGGGCACACCGTGTCCAGCGGCGCGTAGACGGTCGTGCCGGACACCACCTCGGCGCCGGTCGGGCCGCGGACGAGCTGCGGCTTGTCGTCGACGAAGCACCTGACCACGGTCTCGTCGCCGTACTCCGGGCCGACCGGCCCCTCACCCTCGAAGGGCTCGACGATGACGGTGTGGACGAGCAGCCAGTTCGGGATGGCGCCCATCAGCAGTACGTCCTCGGGGCCTGCCCGGTGAGCCCGGCCTGCTGCAGGATCAGCGCCGCCTGCGGGGCGAGCCGCGACGCCGACGCACCGCCACCGCCGGCCGCTCCGGAGCCGGAGGTTCGGCCGCCCAGGGTGACAGAGCCGATGGACACGTTGCTGTAGACCGGAGCCGCCCCCGTCCCGTCCTCCGTCCCGTCCGTGATCCACGCGGCGACCTGCTCGCATGTGGCGTCCCGCAGCGCGGTGGTCACGGCCGAGTCGGTCGGCAGACCGCCGTCGTCGACCGCGTACTGGGCGGTCATGGTGGCCTGGGTGACGAGCCGGGACGCTCGCGCGAGCAGCAGCTGCGCGTTGGCCGGGACCACGGCCACGTACGGTTCCAGGTCGTCGGTGGTGGCGTGCGCCATCCCCGCCTCCTCCCTGCTGTGGTTGGTGACGCGGGCAGGCGGGCGACCCCCCTCCAGTGCCGCCTACCTGCCCGCGCGTATAGGGGTGGTCAGTCCAGGACTGCCACGGTCACAGCCGACGGCGTCGTCCCCGTGTAGTTGATCCACACCGATCCGTCGGCCTGCCGGAACTCCGGCCCGAACGGCCCGAACAGGCGATGCGCGCCCGCCGGGACCGAACCGCTGCCGTCGGCGATGGCCCGATTGCCGCGGCCCACCGTCCCTGGGGTGGGGAACGTCACGGTGAGAGCGGCGTCGTCCCCGTTGAGGATCCACACTCGCCGGTGCGCAGCCCAGGGGAAGCTGTTGCCGTCGGTGAGTTCGGCCACGGTGTCGACGGCGAGTAGGTCGATCCCGTCTTCGGAGGAGGGGACGGGGGTGAGGGCGGTGCGCGCCATCAGCCCTGCTCCTCGTCGTCGCGGCCGTACTCGTCGATCAGGTCGGCCTTCGTCATGCCCTCGGCCTCACCCCGGTCCGCACCCTGCGATACGGCCCAGTCGACCCAGGCGGCCTTGTTCGCCGACTGCGCCGGCCGAGACACCTCAGCCACCACCGTGGCGGGCTCCCCGTCGACCAGGACCCGCTCGGCGACCTCGGTCTCCCGGGCCTGCTGCTCGTCCGGGTCGTCCGACACGGGGCCGGGGACGATCGGCGCGGGCGGGGCCGCGTGGACCCCGGGGGCGACGACGGCCGGGCCGTGCGGGTCGGCCTGGCCGGCGTTGGTCGGCGGTAGGAAGTCGCGTGGCTGGGGGTCGACGGCGGCGTCGCGCAGCCGGGTGCCGGCCTGGACGCGTTCGACGTCGCGCGAGTCGATGACCTCGGCAGGGTCGGCCTGGTCGGCGGTGTGGCCGTCGACGTCGTATCCGGCGCCCTGGCAGTAGGAGATGACGGCGGGGTTGTCGGTTTCGGCGACGCCGTCGCGGAAACCGACGTCGCCGATCCGGCCGTTGTACTGCGTGTTGGGGGCGGTGATCTTCGCCATGGTCAGACCTCCTACGCGCTCTTGAGGTTGCGCAGGACGGCCGCGGCCTTCGTGGCCTTGAGGACCGGGGCGACCGGGCCCAGCTCGACCTCGCCCGTCTTCACAGCGCCGCTCCGGGTGAAGTCGGGCAGCCAGGTCTGGACGAGGGGAGCGCCCGCCATGGACACCCCGTGGAAGCCGTCCAGGCCGAACCTCACGGCGTAGAGGTCGCCCAGGTTGGTGATGGTGCCGCCCGCGCCGCCCGCGTCGGTGTCCCGGGAGACCAGGCCAATCACTTCGTCGTTGGATCCGGCCTTCGCGCCCAGGTTCACCAGAGGGATGCCGTTGTAGCTGGTGATCGGACGGCCGAAGCTGTCGGTGGTCTTGTCAATCTGCTCCGCGTAGGCGGCCACGTACTTCAGCAGGGCGAGCGTCTTGCGGTTGCCGAAGATCGCGTCGGGCGGGCCGTCCATCAGGGCGAGCCAGGAGTCGATGTGCGCCATCACCGCGAGCGCTTCGGCCTTGGTGTCGACCGAGGTCAGGTCGACGTAGCCGAGGGTGACGCCATTGGACAGGGGCAGGTACTCCGTGCTCGTGCCGGTGAGGATCTTGTTGAGGCCGTCGAAACCGTCGGCGTCCACCGCGCTGTCACCGTTGATGACCTCGGAGGAGAAGAACGCGTTCGACGCCTTGATCTTCTGCGACATCTGCAGGGCCGTCTCGGCGCCGGCCGCCATCCGGTTCAGGACGCGGTCGATCTGGAAGGACCCGCCGAGGGGCTTGAGGTCGACGGTGTAGCGCTGCTTCGTCACCTCGGACGGCGTGTACTCCGAGTTGATGGCGCGGTAGTCGGCGGTCGGCTGGGTGATGAGCCGCTGGTAGCCGTACGTCAGGGTGGCGCCGTTGCCGGCCCCGGAAACGACGTCGTCGAACGTCATCCGGTCGAGCAGGAAGGAGCTCTTCTGGAACTCGTCGATGACCTGCAGATCGACGTCGTCGGTGGTGAGCAGCTTCGCCTGGGCGAGCGAAACAGGCATGAGGTCCTACTTTCGGATGGTCAGCCGCTGCTCTTGTTGAGCTTCGCGGTGATTGCGTCGGTCAGGGTGGCGGCCCGTCCTGTGACCCCGGGCCTGCCGGGGGGTTCGGTGCCGCCGCGCGTGGCCGGCGCCTGGCCGTCCGTGCGTGCGTACTGCGGGTTGTCCTCGACCGCCTTCTTGATGGCGTCGCGCAGCTTGGCGTCGAAGCCGTCGGCGGTCGGGTCGAGCTTGTTGAGCTGCGCGACGAACGCGCGGCTGTCGGTGAGCTTGTCCGCGTCCGCGCCCACCTTGGCGGCGGCCTTGTACACGGCCAGCTCGGTGGTGAGCGCCTTGTTCTGGCCGGACAGGTCGCCGATCTGCTGGGCGAGCTGCGCCGGGTCGGTCGGGGTGTCGTCCTTCACCAGGCCGATGGCCTTGCCGATCTGCTGGGCGAGGTCCTGCCTCGCCTGCTCGGCGGCCTTGGCCTTGGCGGTGGTTCGGCCGCTGGCAGCCTCGGCGCGGGTATCGCGGATGAGCTTCTGCGCCCAGTCGGGCAGTGAAGCGACGTCGCCCTCACTGCCGGTCTGCTGGGTGTCCTGCCCGGTGGGCTCGGTGGCCGGAGGCGTCGCGCCTTGACCGTCCTGCTGCCCGCCGGTGTCCTGCCCGCCGCCGTCTCCTTCGCCGGACCCGCCAGCGATGACGTAGAAGGGCTGGCCGTTCTTGCGGTGGCCGAGGAGCGCACCAGGCGCGGTCGGCAGGGAGTTCAGCACGTTGCCCTCCTGGGGCGTGGGAGTTGCGGCTGGCGCCAGGCCAGCTTTTCGGGCATCCATCCCAGGTGATCCAGGATGGAACGTCATAGGTGGGGCGTATGGTGCGCGGATGCGCCCTCAGCAGCCCCCGAAGAAGCAGAACCCGCGGCTCGTCGGCTTGGCCGTGCTCGCCGTCGCCGTCGTGGCCCTGGTCGGCATGGCCGCCTTGTTCGGTGGGGAGCCGGAGCGGGCGGCGCAGGTGACGACCGTGCTGCCGACGCCGAACTCATCACCCGCGCCGGTGAGCGGGGTGCCGAAACCAGACGCTCAGCAGACCATGAAGCTGCTGCTCGGGTTACGGCGGATCGACTCGGCGCTGGACTATGAACGCTCGATCGACAGGGCGCGGAACAGCTGTTCGGACCTCCTGGCCGGTGAGGACCGGGCGGCGGTCATCAGGAAGACGCAGCAGCGGTTCGATGGGGCCGCCCGCATCGACATCAGGGAGGCTCGGACGATCGTGAAGCTGATTGAGGACGGCGGCTGGTGCCGCTAGACCAGGCGCTGCTGGACGGGCGGCTGCAGATCCGTGACCGGACCGCCCTTGGGGCCGCCCGCGCGGGGAATGTTGCCGGCCCCGATCTGCTCCCGGTACGGCAGGCGCTTCAACTTCGGATGCGCGCCCAGGTGCGCGCGGAGAGCGGCCTGCGCGGCCCGCACCTTCGCGCCCGCAGCCTTCTTCGCTTCCAGGGTGAGCGCTCCCTCGGCCTGCTCCTTCGCCGCGCGGATCTGACGCTCCAGGGCGCGCTGTCGCTGCCGGGCCGTGTCGCCCTCGGGATCCTCCGTGGACTTCTTCAACCTCGTGATCCCGGGCAAGAAGATACTCGCGGAGTGTCGGCAGTTCGGGTGAAACAAGCCCTTGGCGCGGGCCTGGTCCAACGTCATGAGCACGTCCACGGTGACCATCTCGCCGTCCCGGGTACCGTGCTCTATCTGGATGCGGCCGACCGGCCCCTGATTCCTGCGCAGAACCTTGGATTCGAACGGCCTGCACCGTTTGCACTCCTGGACGTTGTCAGAGATGTACACCAGGTCGATGCCGACGCTCGCGAGCCGGTCCATCTGGCCGGTCACCATGGCGCGCTGGGCGTTGGTGCGGCCGATCATCTCCGCGTAGCTCGACAGGCGCCACTGACGGCCGCGCGAGTCCGTGAACGACGTGATGCCGCGATCCATGAGCCGCTGCCACGCCGCCTGTGACGCTTGTCGTCGAGTTGCCGTACCAGTTGCGATCCGGGCCGCAGTGGCTGCTTGCACGGATCGATACGCGTCGACCGGGGCTCGGAGCAGGTTGCCGTCGACGCGGCCGAGGTCGCGGTGCAGCGCCTGAGCAAGGCGTTCGATGACGGCGGTGTTCGGCACCTGCTCTGTTGCGGCCCGCGCGGCTTGGCCGATGCCGGACTTCGGAAACCACTTCTCGGGCAGGTCGGTGAGCGCGCTGCCGTGTCCGGCCTTGTACGCCTTGGCGATCGCTTCCCGTACGGCGCCCGCGCGCGCAGCTTGCAGGCTCGCCAGGAGGACCTGGGCGGAGCGCTGCAGGCGGCGGATCGCGTCGAGCTTCGTCTCGGCGACCGGGTGTGGCAGGTCCTTCTTGAGCTCGGCGGCGATCGTCTTGACCAAGGACATCTCAACGTCTCGGTACAGGTCGGCGACGCTCGCGGCTACCCGATCGAGGAGGTCTTGGTCGTCGGCCATCCCGACCTCCTCGGCGCGCTACTCCTCAGGCGGCGTCTGACCGGGTGGGCCGTCCGCTTTCTCGCCTTCAGGGCCAGTCATCTCCTCGGGCAGCGCCAACGGGTCCATTACGGTGGCCGGCTGGTCGTCCTTGATGCGCTGCACCTCGTCGGCCACCTGGTCCTCGTCCCAGTCCGGGTGAGCCATCCTGACTTTCGTCTCCGTGCTGATCGCTGCGGCGTCGGAGAGCATTTGGATGGTGCGGGCGACGCTCTCGGCGTCCTGGCTCACCGCGCTGCCGAACTCGATGGCTGGGACGAGGGGCTGCGCCTGGCTCCAGCCGAGCGCCTTGTCGAGGGCCAGCATCGCTTCCGTGATCCGCTTCAAGGCGGGGATCCAGTACTGGCCCTTCCGATCCCGGGTGATCATCGACCTGCGCTCGCGGGCCGTCACCTCGGTCGCGGTGGCCGCGGCTTCCCCGGCCAACCCGAAGGTCTGCGCGGAGTAGCCGGCGGACCGGACGGCCTGCTCGATGATGCTCGTCATGGTCTGCTGGTGCTCGACCACCCGGATGCTGAACTGGTTGAGCGTGATCCCGCCGCTCTGGCTGGGATCCATGTTGAGCTGCTCCCACACCTCGCGGTCGCTGTCCCACGCTGCGCCCTGGCCGGGCCCCAAGTTGGTGAGGTAGCCGGAGGGCACGATGAGGCGGGCCTTGGCGAGCCGGATGTCGCGCATCCAGCTCGTCCAGGTGGCGTCCAACGCGTCGAACAGGTCGAAGCAGGGTGAGGCGTAGTCGGAGCGGCCGAAGGGCAGGCCGCGGTGCTTCCTGTTGGGTCTCATATTGGGAACGTGCGTGGCCGTCAGCATCGAAATGCCGGTCGTCTGGCGGCCGTCGACGGGCAGGTCCCGGGTCTCCGGGCGCTCGGAGAGCGGCACCGTGGCGCCGAGGTGCGTGCTGGTGCCCTGGAACACGGCGTAGCTGATGGTGCCAGGCTCGTGGTGCTCCAGGAGGCGCACAACCTGCTCGCCGCTGCGCTCCAGCTCCCGCCAGAACGTCACCTCGACCAGGCGGCCCCAGCGGAACACCGGGATCGCGGCGTCGCCGTGCTCGACGGCCAGGATCGGCCGCTTCGCCACCTCGGGGTCCCAGGCCAGTTTCAGGTAGACGTCGCCGATGCCCGCGCACACCTCGGCCGCTTCGAGGAGGCGCATGTGAACGCCGCCCTCGTCGAGGATCTCGTCGAGGCGGTCCTGTGTCGCCACGTGGTCGACGGTGAAGGTGGGCGGCTCGCTGAACATGAGGTCCGCGCTGGTGGCGGCGATGTCCCCGGGGAGCGGGATGTGCAGGCGGGTCTCGTGCCGGGTCAGGTCGCGGGAGGCGGCCCAGAGGTACTGGATGTATTCCTGGCGGTCGCGCTTGCGGACGAGCCGGGTGCTGTAGAGGTCGGCGAGGCGGATTTTGTCGCCGGCGTACCAGGCGTCGTTCTCGTCGTAGTCGGTGTAGATGTCGACGAGTTGGGCGGGCGGCCAGGCGGTGTTCGGAGCAGGGAGCGGCATGGCGGGAAGCTCCCTTCAGCGGTTCCAGATGGCGTCGTTCGCGGCGCGCACGGCTCGGAGGAGTTTGCGTCGTCGCTTCTTGCTGGCGGCGGCCCAGTGGTCGCACAGTTCGTCGACGGCGTGGAGGAGGGCGCGCATCTCGGGGGGTAGTTCGGCAAGGAGCACAGCGCGCTCCCCTCGAATCTGGTTACCGGCTGGTAACCGTACAGAATCCACGATCTGTTGGGTATAGCCAACGCTGCGACCTGCGCAAATAAGAATCGGCGTTTCAATGTCCGATTCGTGCGCCAGGAAATTGACTCAATGTCTGATTCTCTGCATGGTCATGCACTCGTCATGCAGCCAAGCGGAGCGCCGGACGAACGAACGGCCGCCACAACCACGCCGACGAATGGACCCCGTACCGCAGCGCGTCACACGAGTGGTCGTCGACCTTGACGGGCTTGTCCTCACCCTTCTCGGCCGCCTTGTCGTCCCACGAGTACCCGGGCAGCTCGGCCAGCAGGCCGGTGCACGAGGAGTGGATGCGGAGCTGATCCGCGCCCAGCAGCGTGGACACCGTGCGGATCCCGTCCAGCACGCTGTTGTCGGCCGCGGACACGTTGGGCACCTGGTCGCGCCAGAGCTGCGTCATGAACGACGCCGCCGACGGGTCGACGTAGATGCGCTCCGGAGCGATGCCGAGCGCCCGGCCTTCCTCGCCCGGCCGGCGGATCCCAGCCATCCACGCGCGCAACCGCTCGGAGTACTCGCCGTCCGTGAGCTGGCGTCGCGCGGTGCGGGAGTCGTGCCGGTACTCGGCGACGACGTGCAGGCGTCGGTCCTCGCCGAGGCCGATCGCGAGGCCGCTGAACGGGTTGACGGTCCCGTAGTCGACGCCGAGGGAGAGCCAGCGGTCGATGGCGGGCAGCTGGTCGAGCACGTGGCGGGTCTCGTCGAACATGTCGAAGATGGCGCCTTGGGCGAGGCACCACTCTCCGAGGATGAAGCGGCGGTACCAGAGGCCGACGTACTGGGCCTTGAGGCGGTCCACGTAGCTGGCTTCGAGGCTGGGGTTGTCATCGAGGGTGAAGTGCCACGAGCGGACGCCGACATCGGCGCCGCGCAGCAGGAAGTCGCGCCTGAGCCAGTGGCCGGGGCCGTCCGGGTTCGTGGTCGCCAGCAGCTTCGCCCCGGGGACGCGGAGCCGGGACAGGAGCATCATCCAGAACGACTGCGGGATGAGAGTCGCCTCGTCGACGTACGCCAGGGCGATCGTCGCGCCTCGGATGCGGCCCTCGGCGCGGACGTCGGAGGCGCCGATGAGGTGAACGGTGCGGCCGAGGATCGTCGCCGTCGTCGAGCCGGTCGTGTGATGCACCTGCCCGGCGAGGAAGCCAAACAGGTGACCGGCCTGCAGCGGGTCGATGATGTTGCGCTCGATGGTCTGCAGGGTGCGGCCGATGATGACGACCAGGCCGTGATCCGGGGCGCGCAGGATCGCGATCAGGAGCGCGAACAAACTGGCGATGGTCTTCCCACTCGAGACGGCGCCGGCCCACAGCGCGATCTGCGGAGTGGTCTGCGCGTCGGTGATGCTGCGGATCTGCTTCGGCGACAGGATCCGGGTCACGGCGTCAAGCATCGTCGCCCGCGGGGAGCTGGTCGGCGACCACCTGGAGCGCGTCGGCGAGAGCGCCGAGGACCGACTTGGCGTGCTCGGCGCCGTTGTCGCTGTCCATCTTGATCAGCTTGTCGTGCTTATCGATCGCGATACCCAGCGCGGTGTACGCCTCCCGGGCCTCCCGCAGCGGAGGCAGGTCCAGGACGACGAGCTCCGGCCCCTCAGGACCGCGCTCGTAATACCGGTACCGCGACCAGGCCCGCTCCCGGAGCCGGTCGACGTCGCCCAGCAGCACCTCGGCGATCTCGGCGCGTCGGGCTTTCATGTCGATCGTGCGCGCACGCGTAGCTTTTTCGGTCTGTGCGCGCGAGAACGCGTCTACGACGTGCTCGTCTTTTGCGATCTTGCGGACGGTGGCGTCGCTGACTTCGTGGTCGCGGGCGATGCCTCGGCAGGAGTTTCCGCCAGCCTTGATGGCGGAAAGGATTGCGGCGCGCTTGGTGTCAGGGATGGGTGCGGGCACACGCGCTCACCCCCTGTACCGTGACGCGAATGGTGGAGAAGACCGGCCGGGCGGCCTACCTGCAGATTGTCGACGAGCTTCGTGCCCAGATCCGCAGCGGTTCGTTGCCGCCCGGGGCGGCGTTGCCGTCGATCGCCCGCCTGTGCGAGCAGTTCGACGTGTCGGCGAGCGTGGTGAAGGCCGCGATCAGCGTGCTGCGCACTGAGGGTGTGGTGATCGGCCAGCAGGGCAAGGGCGTGTTCGTCCACCAGGTGCCCGCGGACGATGGGCCGGCCGACGAGGTCGCGGAGCAGCTGGCGGCGCTCCGCCGGGAGCTGGCCGAGGTTCGGGGGCGGCTCGCCGCTCTGGAGGCCGCGGTGCTGCCGGAGAAATGACGAAGGCCCCGCACGGTGGCGGGGCTCGTCTCATCCGGTCAGGCTGCTCTTGGAAGGCTCGCGATGAAGGCGACCAGGTCGGGCTTGATCGTGAACCACTCGCCGATGGTGCGCAGGTGGGCGAACGCGGTGTGGCATCGGCGCTCGTCGAGCATCGTGCCGGGCACGATGGCCAGCACCTCGTCATGCGGGATGTTGCGCAGCCTGACCGGCGGGTTGGCTGACCACCCGATCTTGACGCGGTCGGAGAACCGCACGAAGTAGACGAAGCCCTGCGTGGTCAGCGAGGCGGCGCCATGCGTCTGGCCGGGCTGGGCTTCCTGCTCGATCGGTTCGGGCACTTCGGCGGCCATGTGCTCGGCGTTCACGAGGACGTGGGCGAAGGCGATCCGGAGGTGTTCGACGCACAGGGGGACGGGGGTGTCTTCGTCGATCGGGGCCTGGCAGGCGTTCGCGCAGCAGAGCCGGTCGAGCTGGTCGTGCGCATGGTGGTTGCCCTTGAAAATGGGCAGTGAGATACCGTTGTTCATGTTCATTCCTCACACCAGGAATGGCAGAGCCCCGGGGCGTTGGCGCGCCTTCGGGGCTCATCTGTCTGGAGACATACGTCTCCTAAGGCACGAAGTTTTCCACAGGCATCTGACCTGCGTCAACACAGCGTCGATCTTTCCTCATCGAGCCAGGTCAGGGCCGCCATTCCTGGCGGTAGTCGGGGTGGTCGTCGTACGGCAGGGCGAGACAGCGGAGCGTGTATTGTCCGCCGAGGTCGGCCGAGCGTGACCAGCGGCCCAGGATGTGCCGTTTGGCCTCGACCTCGCGAAGCGCCCGGTCCGGATCGAAGCGAAAGCCATATCGGTGCTTGGCCCGCTGCGCGTCCGTCACACGCTCCCGGAACGGGCGGACGTGGTTCTTCGTGGGGTTGTTGTGGTACTGGTCCACCTGGATGAGGCGGGCCCGCTGCCAGTCCTGGGCGATCTGCTCGTCCTCGTCGAGGCGGGCACGGAGGAACTCGACCAGCTCGCTCATGATGCGATCCTTCCACGCTGCTCGGCAGCCCGCTTCTCGTCGGCGGCCTGGACCCGTTGCGCCAGCCACGTCCACTGCGTGATCGGCCACACCGGCTGCCCACCCCACCACGTCCCGACCTCCCGCGCCGGGGGTTCGCACACCCCGTGGCACACGATGGCCACCTGCCCGCCTGGGAGGGCCTGTACGCGCCACACACCGGTCTGCGAGCACCAGGGGCAGGTGACTGCCAGGGTCTGCCCGTCGTAGACCATGCAGAGGCTCTCAGCGATCTGCTGCTGCATGCGGCGCACGACCGGCTCGGCCCATTCGGCCAGCTCGTCGGAGCCTTCGGAGATGCGGGCCGCGGCGTACCGGAGGTAGGGGCGGGCGTCCAGGTCCCCGGGCCTGGGCGGGGCGAGGATGGGGCAGAGGCGGACGGGGCCGAGTTCGGCGGCGAGGTCGTCGGCGCGCACGAGGAGGTCGAGCACGACCGACAGGATGGCGACGTCGACGGGGGCCGGCGACTCCCCGGCCGACAGCGCGGTGCGTTCGAAGCGCTCGGCGCGGGCCTGGGCGTCTCGCTCCTCCCGGGCGTCGGCGCTGATCTGGGGTTGCCGCCAGGGGCGGGCGGTGCCGGGGATCCTGGCCTCGATGAGGTCCGGCCAGTACTCGATGCACCACTCCAGGTCGGCGCGGACCTCAGAAAGGGACGTCATCGTTTTCGGCCTCCGTGAGGATGTCGGGCACCTGGGCGGGTGTACTAGGCAGCGGCGGGGTCCCGCATTTATGTGCGGCGTGAACCGGATATTTACGCGCCTTATTAATGTGCCATTCGTAGCGCAGCTCCAATTCTTTTTTCTGTGCGCCGCCAATCAGGTCGTACGTCATGCGGCCTTGGATGAGGGCGAGTGCTTCGCCGAATTCATCGATGGGGGCGATGTCGACACGGGCGGGGAGGGCGGCTCGTTCGTCGTCGAGGCCTCGGAGGACCGGCTGTTGGCACCCTGCGCAGAGGCTGATGCCGGCGGCGCGGAGGTTGCCGCCGGTGCGGGCGAGAAGCCAGGCGGGGATCACAGAGTCGCCTCGGCGGGGGTGGGGGTGTTGGGGCACATGGGGTGGTGGGTTTGTTCGGGGGCGAGGATCACCATCTCTTGGCCGCACGCCTGGCATGTTCCAAGATCGCCATATTTAGATCTTGAGTGCGCGGGGTCGGGCTCTGGCGCGGCGAGTAGTGCGCCGGTGCGCGCCTCCCCCGTAGGGGGGCGCACCGGCGCACTCACCGCCGCTGCGCTGGCGCACTCCGGCGCACTCGGCGCACTAACGTTGTGACCTGGGGTTTCAGTGCGCCGAGCGTCCGGCGCAGTCGTTGACGATATATCGTTAAAAACCTCTATTGACGCGATCATGGTCGGCGCACTCGGCGCACCCACTTGAGCTGCGGAAACGTTATTTACAAGATCGCTGAAGTCGTCCCTTTTCAAGATCGGCGGCGCACTCCTGGCGACCTTCGAAGCGTCCAGCACGTAGTACCGGTGGCCGCCGCCGGGCCCCGGCGCGGTCCGCAGAACCCCTTCGTTCGCTCCCCGCTTGAGCGCCTTGCGGAGATCCTCACGGCCGTGCTCGGACTCCTTCAGGGCGCGCTCAACATCCCGGCCCGTCGCCCCCGGGGTGAGGGTCAGATACTCCACGATGGCCTCCAGGACGCGGTCGGTCTTGGTGTCGCGCCGCGACCCCCCGGACAGCTCCAAGCGCCTCGAGGTCGCGTCGTAGGACAGGAGGGATTCGGGGACGTCGACATCCCGGCCGTACGCTGAGAAATAGCGGGGCGCGGCAGGATCCATTTCCCCGTCTTCGCTCTTTTCGCGAACGAGACGCCATTCCACGTCGGGCCAGTCGCGGAGCCGGGACGCGCCTCGAGACCGCTCCCCGCTGTGCCCCATATGGTGCACAACAATGGCCTCAGAAACCCCGGCTTCTTTCAGCATTTCGTCGAATGCGACGAGGAATCGCCCGGCTTCTTTGTCTTCGGAGAGGCCGAGGGCGTCGAGGATCGGGGCGAGGCAGTCGAGCACGACGACCGCGGCCCCGGCCGCCCGGAGGTCGGCGGCCCACTCGGAGCGGACCGCCGGGTCGAGGATGTCGAAGGACGACAGGCGGCCGCGCAGGGAGACGACGGCGGCCGCGGGCAGGTTTTCGATGCC
This sequence comes from Streptosporangium sp. G12, assembly GCF_052983175.1. Taxonomy (NCBI): domain Bacteria; kingdom Bacillati; phylum Actinomycetota; class Actinomycetes; order Streptosporangiales; family Streptosporangiaceae; genus Streptosporangium; species Streptosporangium sp. G12. The sequence continues at coordinate 342,345 of NZ_JBRIQO010000004.1, forward strand.
TTGGTCGCGCAGCCACCGGCGGACCATGCGCTCGTCGAGCTCGTCGTCGAGCAGCACGACGCGGCCCGCGAAGGGCTGGACGGCGAACTGGCCGAGGAACGGCACCGAGTCGACGAGGGACCGCATGATGTTGCCGACCATCGTGGTCTTGCCCGCTTTGAACTGGGCGGCCAGGATCGCGCGGCCGCCGACCGGCCAGAGGCCGTCGACGCGGTACTGGGCGGGCTCGTCCGGGACGGCGAGGAACTCGTCCAGCGGCGTGATGGCGGGCCGCCCCTGGATGCCGACACGGGCACGGCGGGCCCGACGGGCGGCCTCCTCCCGGATCTTCAGCTTGCGGAGCTCGTGCTCGACTTCCCGCTCGAACGCGTTGGCGGCCGCCTGTTCCGCGGTCACCGGCTCGGGCGCGGTCTGCTCGGCGCCGGGGAGGTGGTGGACGGTGGCCAACGCTCCGTCAACGCCGAAAGGGGGCGGCCCCTGGGTGCCGGGCGCCGGCGGGGCGATGAGCGCGTACAGCTCTGCGGCGTCGTCCCGTTCCGGGAGCGGCCCGCCGTAGCCTTGGGCGCGCAGCGCAGATGTGGCGCGGCTGAAGTCGTTGCCGTGCTCGAGGAGCGTGTACGCGGCGAACTTGCTGTACGGGGTCTCCGTCTCAAACTCGGTCGAGGAGCTGAACACGTAGAGGTTGTCGCCGTCGTTGGTGCCGGTGGTCGCCGAGATGCCGATGCTCTTGCCGGGGCGGGTCCAGCCGAGTGCCTGCCCGAAGTTGCGGGTGTGGCGCCACCCGTGCGGCTCGAGGATCTCCCGCCAGGAGGCCTTGAGGTTGTAGTCGTCGCCAGGGCGCAGAACGCCGTCGCTGTGGTCCGCGGTTCGGTTTCCGCCCGGGGCGGGCGCCGGCGGGGCCGGGGCGGCGGCCGCGGGCATGCTGTCGAGCATGGTGGCGATCGCGTGCAGCGCGTCCCGCTCGTCTTCGGACACCGCGGCGATCGTCTGGACGCTGCCGCGGGCGAGCACCCACGGGGCGCCGGTGGGGTGGGTGCGTCCGGCCGAGGGCGCGGCCACGGTGAATCCGCCTTCGCCGCGCGTCTCCACCAGGACCCGGCTGAAGACCTTATGGGGCTTGCGGGTGAGGATCTCCCGCTCGTCGTCGGTCAGCTCGTCCTCGCGCGCGGGGCGCTGGGCGAGCTTGGTGTTGCGGTGCACCTGGCCGTCGACGCGCAGCAGGATGTGGATGCCGCCGGACGGGGTCATCTCCAGGTATCCGGCGGTGATGCGGTCCCACAGTTCCGCCAGGCCGTGCTCGGCGAGCAGGGTCGCGTACCGGGCCAGGTATCCCTCGGCGACGGCGCGGCCCTCGAGCTCGAGCAGCTCCAGGTTGCCGCTGATGGCGCCGCACACGTAGCCGAACCCGTCGTAGCGGCCAGATCCGAACCACGCGTCGAGCTGCTCGAGGGTGGGCCGGGCGGTTTCGTAGGCCTTCCAGGCGGGGCTGTCGGGCCAGGGCTGCTTGAGGCCGTTCGTGCTGGCGGGGATGACGCACAGGCCTGCGGTGTGCGCGGTGTGGGCGGCGTCGAGGAGGGGGCGGGGTGTGGTCACGCGACACCGTCCGCAACCCACTGGGCGATCTGCTCTCCGGTGGGCTCAATCCAGTACGTGGTCCCGTGAGGGCAGGTATATGGGTCCGTCGTGTATGGGCCGATCACCAGCGGGCGAACCGTGGAGACCGTGATTTCCACGCCCATGCCAGCCATACGGGTTTTTAGCTCGCTGGGGCAGGTCTGGTGATCGGCCTTGGTCTTCTTGCTCGTTCGGCCACCTCGACCGCTGCGCATATGTGGCCCCTCTCGGTGGTGCTGTGCTGGTGGTGCTGCGTGCCCGTCCCGGGACTCGGACCCGGGTGTCTGCCGGTGGGGCTGGAAGCGGCTGAAGCCCCCCGCGCTGGGCCGCTTCCATCGGCGCGCGCGGGGGGCTCGATCAGGGGGTCAGGAAGCGTGCGGGTCGTAGTAGCCGCTGTCGAAGTCGTCGCGGTGGCAAGCGGTCGCCTCGGCCTCCACCCTGTCGTCGAGGGCGAAGTTGTCGGCCGGGTCGATGGGGTCGCCGCGCTCGGCGAACTCGTCGCGGGTTTCCTCGTCGAGAACTTCCTTGGGGACGGGGTTGCCGTCGGCGTCGAGGGGCCACGGGGCTCCGGGGGCGATGTCGCTCATAGGGGCGAACCTTCCTTTGTAAAGAGAGGGGAGGGGGTGGCCGCCCGGCCTGCTGCTTCCCCACAGCGGACCGGGCGGCCGGTTCAGGGGATCAGGAAGACGTGCCGAGGATCTGGGCGCGCTGGTCGGGGGTGAGCTTGGCGAACGCGGCGACCTGCTCGGGGGTGAGGTTGCTGCCGGGCGGCGGCGTCCACGCAGCCGCCGGGGCCGGGGCGGTCTGGGCGGCGTTGTATGCCGCCTGCACCGGGTTGGGCATCGCGGCGATCTCCGGGGCCGCCGCCTGGGCCAGCGCGCTCGGCTGGCCCGCCGGGGCGCCCCCGTTCAGGAACTCGGCCGACGCCGCGACCGACGGCGGCGCGTACACCGCGGTGTACAGCTTCGGCGCCGAGAACGCCCCCCGCGGCTTCTCCCCGTCCGCCACGTACGTGATCGTCAGCGTGCCGCCCACCTCGAGGCCGCGCGCCCCGGAGGTGCGGACGGCCTGGCGGACCGCGTCCTGCAGCTTGGCCTTGATGTAGAACTTGCGGCGGCCGTCGTCGTCGGCGATCTCGGGGTCGCGCTGCTCGGTCTGGACGGTGACGACCAGCTGCATGCGGGGGCGGCCGTCGTCCCAGAACTTCGGCGACCCGTCCTTCGGGTCGGTCTGCTGCACCACCTCGGGCTGCGCGCAGATGGTCCCGGAGACGGTGGTGCCGAAGAAGGGGAACTTCGCGGACGGGATGCCGCCGCCCATGAGGAAGTCGTTGGGGTCGTACTGCTGCGGGGAGGTCATGGTCATGGGGTCTGTGCTCCTTGGATCGGTTGTTACTGGGCGATGAGGTCGTGCAGGGAGTCCGAGGCGCTGCTGAGCGCCTCGGGGTCGCCGGGGCAGCCCTCGGCGAGATCAGTGGCCCCCGGCCGGAACCAGGGGCAGGACCGGCACCAGGACTCGCGGCGCCGGAGCAGGGGGAACGCCGCCGGGCCGAGCGCCGCGACGAGCTTCGCGATGCCGTCCGCCCGGGACAGAGCGGCCTCGACGACAGCCGGGTCGTACGGTTCGGACCACAGGTGGCGCTGCTTCCACTCCTGGTCCCTGGGAAGGAAGTAGATGGCGACGTCGGTGACCGGGAAGCCGCGGGCGGCCCATCCGGCCCCGTACAGGTGGGCCTGGATCCGGTACTGGTCGCCCGGCCCGTTGGCCTTGTACTTGCGGAGGGTTGAGCCGCCGGGGATCTTCCAGTCCCACACGACCCCGTCCACGTACAAATCGGCGTTGCCGCTGATGTCGTCGCCGTTGACCTGGCCGACGGTGACGCGCTCCTCGACCGCGTACCGCACCTGGCCGTGCTCGGCCCACCCGGGCAGCGAGTAGTTCGCCATGGTCAGCAGCTCCTGCAGCCCGGTGTGGACGTTGGTGCCGATCCACGCTTTCCAGGACAGGGGCTGGTCGGTGTTGCACGCCGGGTGGCCGGCGGTTTTGTAGCCGAGGCGCAGGTCGCAGGGGATGCCGAGCTCGCTGGGGCCGATCGCGGTCTGGAGGGTGCGGGGTGCGTTGTTGATGTGCGCCTCGATCAGCTGGTCGAGCTCGGCGGCGAGGGCGGCGATGCGCGGCGGAACCGTCACCAGTCACCGGCCAGGAGGGCGGCCATCTGGTCGAGCGCCGACTCCTCGGTCTGCCACTCGGTCGCGGCCCGCCGCACGATGAGGTGCGCGTCAACCGGACGGCCGAACGCTTCCTGGGCGCGCACCATCTCGGCGACCCGGGCCACCGCCCACTCCCGGTCGCCCGGGGTCTCGTGGTGGACGAGGGTGACGGTTTCGGTGCGGCCGTCGGCCCACCGGTGCGTGTAGCGGGCGGCGAACTCCAGTCCGCCGGGGGGAGAAGTGGTCATTGCTCCTTGGCTCCTTGGCTCGAAAGGGTGCGCGTTCAGGCGCTGGGCGGAACCGCGCTCCCCTGACCCCTGATGACAGGGGAGGGCGGCTCGGGCTCAACGTCAGACCGCGATGGCGATTTCCAGCGGCGCGACGTGGCGCAGGTAGTGGCAGTCCTTGCCGTCGTCGGTGCGCACGACGAGCGCGGGCGCGTAGCCGTACCCGGGGTCCTCGTAGGTGCCGGTGACGGTGCCGGTCTGGCCGCTGACCGTGTTGCGGATGCGCGCGTCTCGCTGGATCTGGACACTGGCGGGCAGCTCGGAGAGGGCCCGCCAGAACGCGTTGCTGGTGGGCTGCGTGGTGACGGCGGCCCGGTCCAGGAGCGGGGTGAGGAGGTGGGCGCGCTTCTCCAACTCGGCCCGGTACCGGCGGTCGTCGTCGTTCTCGCCGTACAGGGCGCCCACCAGCTCGGCGACCCCGGTCTCCCGGGCGAGCTCGGCCGAGGTCATGTTGTCGAGGGCGGCGATGTCGGCGGTGTCGGCGGTGAGCTTCTCGGTGCTGTACAGGTGGGCGTGGGCGGCCGCGAACCGGGTTTTCGCGGCGGCGTCCATGCCCTGGGCCTCGGCGACGGTGTCGACGTAGCCCGGCTCACTGGGGTGCATGAAGCCGAGGCGGCCGGTGGCGCGGGCCTCGGTCACGGTGCCGCGGTGGCGGAGCTGGCGGACGAACTTCCCGTCGCGGTCGAAGACGTTGACGATCTGGAGGCCGTGGCCGTCCTGGGTGATCTCGGCGGGGATGGTGGTCATGAGGGGCTCCAAGGATCCGGGGGGTGCACCGTCTCGCACCGCGACGGTTTGTTCTTGCACCATGAACACTATCTCATGGTGCATCATGGTGCAAGACGGTGCACGGGTGGACGTGGAAACTCCAGCTCAGACCGGGATGTCGTGCCTCATGTTGGCGACCTGCAGCGTCTGCAGCCGGGCCGCGAGAGCGTCGGCCCGCTCCCGTTCCCGGCGCACCTCGGCGCGCTCTTTCGCGTCCGCTGGCACCGCAGGGAGGGGCCGCGTCTCCTCCAGGGCGAGGGCCCGCCACACGCCGTCGCGTTCCCGCTCGGCCTGGGCCAGGTCCACGAGGAGCTGGTCGCGTTGACCGGTCAGGGACGCGCACTCCTCCCGCACCTCCCGGATCTCCTCGCGGAGCAGGTCGAACTCGCGGCTCAACGAGGCGGTGGTGCGAAACCAGTCGAGGATGCTCACGGCTGCTCCTGAAGTTCGATGCGGGCGCCCGGCTCGCCGAGCACGCGGGTGATGAAATCGGCGACCCCGTGGCAGGTGTCCCACGTATCGACGGTGACCCGGGCCCCGGCCCGCCGCGTGACCGTGATCGTCGCGCTGCGAGGTTGCGGGCCCGGGGTGGGGAAACCCCCACCAGCGACGGGCAGGCCGCCGGCGGGGGTCGTGGTGCTGGCGTTCATCAGGCGGGCGCTCCGCCCTCAGGCTGGTTGGTCATTGCTTCCTTCCATCGGGGGTTTCGAGAGGTACGAGGGCCAGGCGCAGCCCGAACACGCGGGCGTACGCCTCCACCTGGGAGAGCTTGGGGTCGCGCTTGCCGGACTCCCACAGCGCGACACTGGGCTGGCTGATGTGGACGGCTCTGGCGAGCGCGGCCTGGGATCGGTGACAGCCGAGCCGAATCCGGGTAAGCGCGGCGACGATCGGGTGCGGCCGGCGGGTCATCCGGTGGCCGCCAGCTCCTGCTCGACCGGGACAAGGGCGAGCTCGTAGCCGAGCGCCTCCAGGTACGGCTGCAGCGTCGACAGCCTCACCCCGCGGCGCCGCGTCTGGCTCTCGAAGGCGGTCACGCTGCCGGGCGTGTGGTAGATCCGGGCACCCACGGCGGCCGTGGACAGGCCAGCACGGCGCCGGAGCTCACCCAGGCGCGGGAGAGCGTCGACCACGTCGCAGACGACGATCTGCCCGCACCGCATGACGAACCGGTGGTCGAGGAGGCGGGCGTAGGCGGCAATGTGGTGGACGCGTGGGTTGCACTTGCCGATCTCCCAGCGGCTGACCGCGTTCGCACCGAAGCCGAGCCGATCGGCGACCTGCTCTTGGAACAGGCCACGGTCTTCGCGGAGTTCTTTGAGCTGCTCGGGGATGGTGAGGATCAACATGACTCCTCCTCGGCGGGGGCGAGGTCGAGGGTGCAGCCGAGCGGCTTCACGTACTTCTCCAGGCTGTGGAGCCACGACTCGGCCGTGGTGTGCGTCTCGGCCATGCCGATCGTGTGGCGGCTCACGTACATGCGGGCCGCGAGCTGCGTCTGCGTCAGCCCGGCCCGCCTGCGGAGGACACCCAGGTTGGGCAGCACGTCGAGCACGTTGACGACGTGGTCGCCGCGGCGTACGACGATCCGCTGTCCGAGCAGGTCGGCGTACGCGGCCACGGCGGCGATCCTCGGGCTGCGGAGACCGTTCTCCCACCGGTAGACGGTGGCGGGGTTGACGCCGAGGGTTCGGGCGACGCCGCGCTGCGGCAGGTCCTGGTCTTCGCGGAGCTGGGCGAGACGTTCGGTGATGGTGATGGTCTTCACGGGGTCACCGCCAGGGGTGCGAGTTCGATGACGAGCAGGGACAGCTGGCCGCCGCGCACGACGGCGCCGAGGCGCATGTCGGGGCCGATGAGGTGCGTGTCGTCGTCGTCCGGGAGGACCCCGTAGTCGACGCAGCCGTCGATGAGCGCCTTGAAGCTGGGGTAGAGGTTGCCGACGTCGCGGCGGCGGCGGTCCGGCGGCCGGTAGCAGCCGTAGATGTGCGCCCGACCCAGCGCGGGCACCTGGGCATCCTCGGCGGCCTGGCGGCCGGCGGCGCGGAGGGCCGCGGTGAGGCGGGCCCGGGGCGCGTGGTGGAGCCGCTGATTCGCGTTCAACAGCCGCATCCCGGCGGGCAGGGTGAGGGTCCAGGAGCGGGGGGCGGGGCCCGCCGCCGCCCCGGGGAAGGGGGCGGCGACGGGGAGCTGGTGGGCGGTCACGAGCCGCCCCGCAGGATGACGTGGGCGACCGCCAGGGCCTGGGTGAGGTCGCGGCGGTGTCGGGGGGCACGATGCTCGTTCATGTCGGCCTGGCGCGCGGACTCCTCCATCAGCTCGGCGAGCGGCTCGGCCAGGCCCGGGTGGACCAGAGCCATCCAGGCAGCGTTTTCGCCGCCCATCGGCTCGCAGACCACGTTGTCCATGCCGAACGGGCTCACCGTGCCGTCGTTCTCAACGATCGGGGCGACGAGGCGATCCCCGTCATCCATGGACATCCAAGGGCCGGGCGTCGCGTTCCCGGCCGTCTCCCGCAGCTTGGCCGCGGCGGCGCGGAGCTCCTCGACGGGCGTCACCGGCTCACCTCCTGCTGGGTTCGGCTGACGCCCCAGAAGATGAGGCCGGCCACCGTGGATCCGAGGAGCCACAGGACGATGAGTGCCGCCCACCCGGCCGGGTGCTCCGGCCACACGGTGGCGCGGTCGACGACGGTGAACCACGTGCTGGCGAGGACGGCGACCCCGGAGCAGGTGCCGGCGGTGAGGGCGTGGATCCAGCGGCGGCTCATGGCGGCCATGACGGTGAGGGACGCGGCGGCGATCGCGATGAGCGCGGTGAGGATGGCGGCCCCGATCACGACCCACCCCGCTTCACGCGCCGTGCCGCGCCCATGTAGAAGCCGATCAGGAGGCTGCTCAGGACCAGGTAGGCCACGTCCGATGGGTCGAACGGCCGGACGATCAGGTCGTGGATGGACACGGCCATCACCATGAGGCTCACTGCGCAGCCGATCACGCAACCGATGTAGACGGCGGTCTTCATCAGGGCTGTCCTCCCGGCTGATCGGTGCTCGCCGCGGGCGGGGCGTACGGCTCGAAGTGGCCGCGCACCTTCTCCTGCGCACGGCCCATGAGCTCGTCGAAGGGGATGGCCTGGGTTCCGGCGGCGGCCGTGACGCACGGCCCGTCCAGGCTGTGCGTCACGCCGCCGACCCCGGGCAGGCCGCACGCGCACCAGCCCGGCCCCTGGTCGTTCGGCACCGCGTCGACCGGCTCGACGACCGGCTCGGCCGGAGGCTGGCCGGGGTTGGTCTCCGCGTAGGACAGGAGGTTCGACCATTCGGCGACGGAGGCGCGCGCGGCCTCGGTTTCCCGCTCCAGGGTGATGACCTGCTCTTGGGCGAACCGGAGCTCTTCGGTGATGCGGGAGATGGTGGACGAGGAAAACGTCATGACGCCTCCAGGGCGGGGGTGATGTGGATGACGGCCCGGTGGGGGAGCCGGTGGTAGGTGACGGGAGCGCCGCCGTCGACCTCGCGGGCGAGCAGCTGTACCGCGGCGCATGTGGGGTTGCTGCAGGGGATGGGCGGGGTGAGGATCTTGACGGCGGGCGGCAGGCCGGGCTCGGGGATGGTCCAGGGGTCGGGCGCGTCCGGGATGCGGGCCAGGACTCCGGGGAGCAGGTCGGCGAACGTCACACCGCACCGCCCTCGGAGGCAGGGGCCTCGCCGCGGATGAGGAGAGTCAGCGGGCCGTAATCCCTGGCGAGGCCATCCCAGCTGTACTCCAGGGTGCCGTGGCGCAGGCCCCCCTTGCCGCTGGCGTCGAAGACGTCCCACACGTCTCCGTCGCGGTCCTTCCACACGTCGCCCACGCGCAGCTCAGGGGCGGCCGGGTTCTGCTCGGGAACCGGGGGGCGCTCGGGCTCGGGAGCGGGCGACGCCGGGTAGACGCGAGTCAGGGGGCCGTGTGTGGCGTTGACGTTCTGCCAGACGCGCTCCGTCCCGGCCGCGCCCCGAAGAACCACCTGCCCAGACCTGTCCTTGCTGGCGAACCGCTCCACGCCGTCGCGGTCCCGCCAGATCTCCCCGGGCTGCGGCTCCCCCTGCGCAGGGACCAGGCGCTCCGCGGCGACGACGTAGTCAAGCGGCACCGTCACGTCGTACAACCCGGCGCCCGTGGAGACGGCGATCGTGAGTTCCGCCGTGCGGCCGGGCTGGTCGTCCGGCTCACGGTCGTACTCGATGACGCCGTCGACGGTGATGCGGATGCGCTCGCCGCGCTTGTACTGTTCAGGCATGGCCTGACTCCCTTTGCTTGTTTCGCGATGGGTGTGAGGGGTTGGTGCCTACCGGGCTCCCGGCCGGTGACACGGCCGGGGCCCGGGACCTACACGGCGCGCTGAAACCGCTGCAGCCGCTCCTGCTCCTGGACCGCCCGCTCGGCCGCCTTCTTCGCGACGCCCCGGGCACGGATTTCCTGCATGTGCGCGCGGCGAGCGTTCACCGCAGCCGCCGGAATGTCCTGGGGCCGGACGACGCCCTCCTTACGGATTCGCGCCTCCCAGTACTCCAGCGACGTCGGCGACGCGGCGCGCGCGGCCGCGGTCCGCTCGCTGCGGTTGGGCGTCATGGCCCAGGACTTGTTGACGGCGATGCGGCGCTGCGCGGACACGCGCGGGTCGGCCGCCATCAGCGCCGGCCCTTCTTGCGCTCGGTGGCCTGCTTCTTCAGCAGCGCCTTCACGGAAGCCTCGTCGATGAGGACGCGCCCCTGCGGGTAGGCCTCGCTCTTTGTAGCTTTCAGCCGGCCGTCCTGGCGCATCCGAAAAATGGTGTTTCTGTGAACGCCCAACCGCTCGCTCGCCTGTTCGATACTCAACGACATATGCCTCACCTCGTGGTGCGCTGTGGTGCATCTTGCACCACGAACGTATCTCACGGTGCAAGACGGTGCAAGGTGGTGCGTACCCAAACAGCCATAGTGATGCACCGTGTCAAGACGATTCGCGGTGCATCGTGGTTCAATACGGTGCATGAGCGAGGGACAGTCAGGCGCGCCCGCAGTGGGGCTGTGGCGGCGCATTACGCAGGAGTTAGCGGTGCGAGACTGGGACATCGGTGATCTTGCCGAGCGGTCCGGAGTGCACCGAAACACGATCAGCCGACTGAAGAAACAGCCGACACCACCTCTGACCAAAACTGTCAATGCCTTGGCGCTGACGCTGAACATCCCGATCCGGGAAGCGTTCGAGCTCGCAGGCCTAGAGGCTCCCGTTGAGACAACGACGGAGTCAGTCTTGGAGGGGTATTTGGCCTCCCTGCTGGAGCGCGTTCCGGCTGGCCGCCGAGCCCACCTGGAGCGGATGCGTGCCGACGAGAGAGATCGGCTGGAGCGTTTGAGGCAGCAGGCTCGGGAGGATTACGAGCGGCAGATAGGGCGGATCGCGGAGCTCGCCCGGGTGGAGGTGGAGGCCGGGGAGGGATAGATCATTTTCCGCCTACTCGAATACGCCGCCCGGTAGCGGTGACGCTACGTAACGTCAATTGTGCACGGTGAGTAATACCGCCGAAAAAGCGCCCTTAATGTCTGGATGACCGTTGCATGCAGCGTTCCAATGATGCAAGGTTGAACGATTCGCAGCACGTTAGGACCTATCTCGACCCCCGGGGAGGGCTCACCGGTGCGCCTGCTCAAACCCACAATTTATGCCCTGTGGACGATTAACGTTGTGTATGGAATTGCCCATTCCTTGTGGCCGGAAATCGGGGACTATGACGTCGCCCAGCGACTGACCCTGGCCGCAACCGTCGCTCTTACGATGCTCCAACTCCAGCGCAACTGCCGCAGCCGCAGCCGCAGCCGCAGCGGCAGCGGCAGCGGTGAATACCGCGTCGGTTACTGGCACGGCCGCGCCGACAGCAGAAGCGACTAGAGCCCCCCAGCCCCGCTCACGAGTGGATGCGTGAACGCGGCCAAGACACCCCGCCGGGCCTGCGACAGGTGAACGCAGACCCGCAGCGGGGATCTTGCACGTCAGGGCTCAGAAACGGTCCCCCAGGCCCAGGCGCGCGTGCTCTTCCCGCGCTCTCTGATCAGCCAGATCCGCACTGTAGTGATGCAACATGGCCTCGCTCTTCCAGCCGGCCACCGACATCGCCCCCCGCGCGCTGCCCCCGGCCGCCAAGAACTCATGGGCGAAGCGTGCCCGGAACCGGTGCGGCCGCAACCCCACCACCCCGGCCTGTGCGCCGCGGCGCTTCATCATCTTCCGGATCCCCTCAGGCGTCAGGTGCGCGCTGGCCCGGCCACGCTGCCCCAGCCAGAGGAATGGCGAGTCCTTCAACGGGTGACTTTGCCGGACCCGAAGGTACCGATCCAGCGCCGCCGCGGTCTTGTCGCCGAACGGGACGGTGTGCTCGTCGCCTCCCTTCAACTGGATGAGCAGCGTCCGCTTCTTCAGGTCGAGGTCGGCCAGCAGTGCCCCGGAGGTGCCGCTGACGCGGGCCCCGCAGTCGTTGAACAGCCGGAACAGCGCCAGGTCCCGGCGTTCGGGGAAGTCCGGCCCCTTGCACACGTCGAAGACGGCCTGGACTTCTTCGTCGGTCAGGTACTTCGTTCTCTTCGAGTGCTTCTTCGGCCGGTCGGCTTTGAGTACGGGGGAGGAGCTGGTGCGTTCGCCGCCCTGCTCCGGGTCGACCAGCCAGGCGAAGAACACGCTCAGGTTCGCGTGGTGGCACGCCGCGCTGCTGGCGGTGGTCCGCTCCTGCTCGTGGACGAGGAACGCCCGGATGTGCTCCGGCTCGACACGCTCGGCGTCGGTCGGCATTCCCTCCTTGGCGAGGAATGCGACGAGTTGGCGGGCGCTGCGCAGGTAGGCGCGTTTCGTCTCGTCGGCCTTGTTGGCCGAGCGCAGGGCCAGAAGCCAGGAGTCGATGAGCGGCTCCAGCTCGGCGCCCGGGGGAGTGGTCGAGGTGGGCCGCTTCTTCTTGCGGCGAGGTTGGCCGGCGGGCCGGGGAGCGAAGGCGATGATGTCGGCGTCGGGCATGAGGGACCTCCCATTGACGCGTTTTGCGTTACCGGTGGAGGCGCCGATTATCAGCACTGACGACAGTGTTCACGGGTGTCTGACCAGCTCAGACGTATATATCAGCAGGTCAGAGCGTCAATGATGTCTTCGGTTAGTTCCCGGTAAAGCGCAATTAACAATCACGAACTAGGCGGGAAACCTCACTCAGTCACCTTGACGGCAGATAGATCGGTGCGGGGGCCGTACCGGCAAGGAGGAAAGTCATTGAGGAACACAGCATGGCGCTCCGGAGTCGTCGTCGCGGCGCTGGCCACGGCGCTGGCCGCCTGCGGAGGCGAAGCCCCCTCGGGCACGAACGCGGCCTCCGCCGGCGGTGAGGACGGCATCAAGGTCGGCATCCTGCACTCGCTCAGCGGCACCATGGCCATCAGCGAGGTGACCGTCCGGGACTCGGAACTGCTCGCCATCGAGGAGATCAACGCCGCCGGAGGCGTGCTCGGCAAGAAGCTGATCCCCGTCGTGGAGGACGGCGCGTCCGACTGGCCCACCTTCGCGGAGAAGGCCACCAAGCTCATCCGCCAGGACAAGGTCGCCACCACCTTCGGCGGGTGGACCTCCGCCAGCCGCAAGGCGATGCTGCCGGTGTTCGAGCGGAGCAAGGCCCTGCTGTGGTACCCGGTCCAGTACGAGGGCCTGGAGAGCTCGCCGTACATCTTCTACACCGGCGCCACCACCAACCAGCAGATCATCCCCGGCCTCGACTACCTCAAGGAACAGGGCAAGAAGAAGATCTTCCTGGTCGGCAGCGACTACGTCTTCCCGCGGACCGCCAACAAGATCATCAAGGCGTACGCGGCGGCGAACGGGATGGAGATCCTCGGCGAGGAGTACACCCCCCTCGGCCACACCGAGTACAGCACGCTGACCAACAAGGTCGTCCAGGCCAAGCCGGACGCCGTCTTCAACACCCTCAACGGCGACAGCAACGTCGCCTTCTTCAAGCAGCTCAACAGCGCCGGGGTCACCGCCGAGCAGATGCCCGTCCTGTCGGTGAGCGTCGCCGAGGAGGAGGTCAAGGGCATCGGCGTCGACAACATCGCCGGACACCCCGTCGCCTGGAACTACTACCAGACCACCGAGAACCCGGCCAACGAGAAGTTCGTCGCCGCGTTCAAGGCCAAGTACGGCGCCGACAAGGTGACCTCCGACCCGATGGAGGCCGGATACAACGCCGTCTACCTCTGGGCCGAGGCCGCCAAGAAAGCCGGGTCCGTCGAGGTCGAGGCCGTCAGGAAGGCCGCCGGAGGCATCGCCCTGGAGCGTCCCGAGGGCCTGGTCACCATCGACGGCGAGAACCAGCACATGTACAAGACGGCCAGGATCGGGGTGATCCAGCCCGACGGCCTCATCAAGGAGGTCTGGAACTCCGGCGAGCCGATCAAACCCGACCCCTACCTCAAGGGTTACCCCTGGGCGAGCGGCCTGGCCAACGGCTGATCCCCTCTCAGACCGGCTCCGGGCCGGGCCGTGACCAGATCACGGGCAGCACCGTGACGCATCCACAATGCGGCACGGCCCGCCCCGGAGCCAAACACTCGTAGGAAGGGGACCTTCGGTGGAGGCGTTTCTCAACCAGCTCCCGATCGGCCTGTCCATCGGCGCCGTACTGCTTCTCATCGCCCTCGGCCTGACGTTCACGTTCGGCCAGATGGGCGTGATCAACATGGCCCACGGCGAGTTCATCATGGCGGGCGCGTACACCGCCTACCTGCTCCAGGACCTCACCGGCCGGATGGCCGTGATCGTCGCCCTGCCCGTCGCCTTCCTGGTCGCCGGGCTGATGGGGCTCATCCTGGAACGGACCGCGATCCGGCACTTCTACGGCCGCCCGCTCGACACCCTGCTGCTCACCTGGGGCGTCAGCCTCGTGCTGCAGCAGCTCGCCCGCGACCTGTTCGGCGCGCCCAACGTGCAGGTCCAGGCGCCCACCTGGCTGCAAGGCGGCATCGCGTCACTGCCGTACAACCGGCTGTTCATCTTCGCCCTCGCCGTCGCCACCGTCGTCGGCGTCTGGGCCTACATGAACCGCACCGGCCAGGGCCGCCGGATGCAGGCGGTGATGCAGAACCGGCAGCTCGCCGCGGTCAGCGGCATCAACACCGCCCACGTCGACCAGCGCACCTTCTTCATCGGCTCGGGCCTGGCCGGGGTCGCCGGGGTGGCCCTCACCCTCATCGGCCCCGTCGGACCCGCCCTCGGCACCTACTACATCGTCGACGCCTTCCTGGTGGTCGTCGCCGGAGGGCTCGGCCAGCTGCGCGGCGCCGTCATCGCCGCCGCGGGACTCGGCCTGCTCAACTCCTACGCCGAGTTCTGGAGCGACGCCAGCCTGGCGAAGGTCATCGTGTTCGCCGCGATCATCGCCTTCCTCCAGTTCCGGCCGCAGGGCCTGTTCGTACTCCGATCGAGGGCGCTCACATGAATCTCGCACGCCTCAGAGGGCCCGGGGTCTTCGCGGTGGTGGCCGTGCTGGCCCTGGTGGTCGCACCACTGCTGCTGGAGCCCTTCCGCCTCGGCCTGCTGGCCAAGTATCTCTGCTTCGCGATCATCGCCCTGGGCATCGGCCTGGCCTGGGGGCAGGGCGGCATGCTCGTCCTGGGCCAGGGCGTGTTCTTCGGACTCGGCGGCTACGCGATGGCCATGCACCTGAAACTGGTGGACGCCCAGGGCGACCTGCCCGACTTCATGGTGTGGAGCGGGGTCGAGCAGCTGCCCGCCCTGTGGAAACCGTTCGCCAACCCGGTGTTCGCGCTGGCCATGGTCGTCGTCGGGCCGATGCTGATCGCCACGGTGCTGGGCCTGCTGGTGTTCAGGCAGCGGGTGCGCGGCGCCTACTTCGCGATCCTCACCCAGGCGCTCGCCGCCGCGTTCGTCATCCTGCTCGTCGGCCAGCAGGGCCTGACCGGCGGCACCAACGGCCTGACCAACTTCTACGACCTGTTCGGCCAGGACCTGGCGGCCGACTCGACCCAGCGCGGGCTGTACTTCACGGTCGCGATCGTCACCGGGCTGCTCTACCTCGGCGCCCGCCAGCTGGTCAAGAGCCGCTTCGGGCGGCTGCTCGTCGCCATCAGGGACGGCGAGGACCGCGTCAGGTTCCTCGGCTACGACCCGGCCAGGGTCAAGACCGTCACCTTCGCGCTCTCCGCGGGCATGGCCGGGCTCGCGGGGGCCCTGTTCGTGCCCGTGGTCGGCATCATCTCGCCCGCGCTGCTGGGTGTGGTCCCCTCCCTCGAACTCGTCGTCGCGGTCGCGGTGGGCGGCAGGTTCGCGCTGGCCGGGGCGATCCTCGGCGCGGTCGTGATGGGGTACGCCAAGACGTCCTTCAGCGAGCAGTTCGCCGACGGCTGGCTCTACCTGCAGGGCGCGCTGTTCATCCTCGTCATGACCCTGGCCCCCAAGGGGATCCTCGGTGTGGCGGCGTCGGCGCGCGACGCCTGGGCGCGCAGGTCGGGGCGCCGTACGGACCCCGAACCGCCGCCCGCGGACGCTCCCGGTACGAGAGTGATGGAGGAGGTCGGATGAGCCCGATGATCGAGGTACGCGGGTTGTCGGTGGTCTTCGACGGCTTCCGCGCCATCGACGGCATCGACCTGACGGTCGAGAAGGGGGAGCTGCGATTCCTGATCGGCCCCAACGGGGCCGGGAAGACCACGCTCATCGACGTCATCACCGGCCTGACCCGCCCGACCACCGGCGAGGTCGTCTTCGACGGGCGCAGCCTGGTCGGCCTGCGAGAGCACAGGATCGTCCGGCTCGGCGTCGGGCGGACCTTCCAGACCTCGGTGGTCTTCGAGGAGCTCACCGTCCTGGAGAACCTCGACCTGGCCGCGTCCTTCCGCCGCCCGCTCTGGTCGCTGGCCCGGCGCAGGCGAGGCGTCTCCGACGCCGTCGCCGAGGCCCTGGAGACCACCGGCCTGAGGGAGCTGGCCGACCGGCCCGCGGGGGTGCTCTCCCACGGGCAGCGGCAGTGGCTGGAGATCGGCATGCTGCTCACCCAGCGCCCCAAATTGCTCCTGCTGGACGAGCCGGTGGCCGGTATGTCCAAGGACGAGCGGGAGCGCACCGGCGAGCTCCTGACGTCCGTGGCGAACGACCACACGGTGATCGTGATCGAACATGACATGGAGTTCCTGCGCAGGTACGCCTCGCAGGTCACCGTCCTGCACGAGGGCAAGGTGCTGATCGAGGGATCGGTGGACCAGGTCCGCGACGACCCGCGCGTGCAGGAGGTCTACATCGGAAGGAAGCGCAGCGATGCTGTCGGTACGGGAACTTGACGCGGGGTACGGCAGGGCCCGGGTGCTGTTCGGGGTCTCCCTGGAGGTGGAGCCCGGGCAGCTGATGTGCGTGATGGGCCGCAACGGGGTGGGCAAGACCACCCTGCTCAACACCGTGATGGGAGTGCTGCCCGCCACCTCGGGGTCGGTCACCTTCGAGGGACGCGACGTGACGCGCCTGCCGCCTCACGAGCGGGTCCGGCTCGGCATGGCGTACGTCCCCCAGGGGCACGAGACCTTCCCCCAGCTCAGCGTGCTCGGCAACCTCCAGGTCACGCTGGAGGCCGCCAAGGGGCCGCAGGAGGCGCTGGAGGAGGCCCTGGAGACCTTCCCGCGGCTGAAGCCGCTGCTCAAGCGGCGCGCCGGGTTCCTGTCCGGCGGGCAGCAACAGCAGCTCGCCATCGCCCGCGCCCTGGTCACCCGTCCCAAGCTGCTCATCCTCGACGAGCCCACCGAGGGCATCCAGCCGTCGATCATCATCGAGATCGAGGAGGCGATCGAGCGGCTGCACGCCACCGGCCTGTCGCTCCTGCTGGTCGAGCAGTATCTGGACCTGGCGCTCCGCCTCGCCGACCGCTTCCTCATTCTCGACGCCGGGCACGTCGTCCACTCGGGGGAGGCCGAGGAACTGCGCGGGGAGGGAATTCACCGCCTTCTCGCCGTCTGACCGCTAAAGCTCTGAATCGGATTTTTCAGAGCAAGAAGGCTGCGTTTGATCACTTCTTGATGAAGAGGCTCCCGCCACGAGCGATGACGACATAGCCTGCCCAGAAAAGCGGAGTCCGGGGGTGTCATGGCGAAGGAACCTGCGGACGGGGAAGAGCGGCCGGAGCGGGTGTCCCTCCCTCCGGAGCCCTCCGAGTCTCCCGCGAAGCGGGGCCGGTCTCCTGGCGGGAAGAGCGGCTCTTCCCGCCAGGAGACCGGGGGCCCGGCCGGTGACGAGCGCGAGGCAGGGCCCGGCCGCGCGGCCGGTGAGCCGGCCGGTGACGCTCCCGGCCGGCGAATCGGCGGGGAGACGGGGGAGACGCCCCTCGACGAGCGCCGGGACCGGGCCGCGGGCGAGCGTGACCGGCGGCCGGGCGACGAGCGTGACCGGCGGCCCGATGACCGCTACGAGCACGACCGCTACGAGCCCGACCGGCGGGACGGCGACCGGTACGGGCGTGGGCGGCGCTCCTCAGGAGCGTACGAGCGCGACCGCTGGGACGACGACCGCTACGAGCCCGACCGGCGGCCCGATGGCCGGTATGACCGTGACCGCTGGGACGACGACGACCGGTACGACCGCGACTCGCGGTCCGAGGACGCGGACGCCGAGGGCCCCCGCTCAGGGCCGCCGACCGGCCCGCCCGGACCGTCCGGACCGCCCCGCCGTCACCGGTTCCGCCGCTTCCGGCTGGCCGCCTGGATCGCGCTGGCCCTCGCCGCGGTCGTGGTCGGGGTGTCCGTCGTGTGGGTGAGCGGGCCTCCCACCGAGGCCGAGTTACGGGAGAAGGCGGGGCTCCTCAACAAGGACAGGCTGCTGATCGGCGTGAAGGAGGACACCCCGGGCATCGCCCTGCGGAAGCCGGGCGAGACCGGTTTCACCGGCTTCGACATCGACATCGCCTACATGATCGCGGCGGATCTGGGCTTCCGGCCCGACCAGGTCGACTTCCTGTCCATCGAGACCGAGGACAGGGCGCGCATGCAGGCCCGCGACACGGACGGCGCGTTCGTCAAGGTCGACCTCGTGGTGGCGACCTTCAGCGTGACGCCGGAACGCAGGGCCGATCCCTCCGTCGGCTTCTCGACGCCCTACCTCTACACCGAGCAGTCGGTGGTGACCAGGGCCGACTACCCCGACGACAACGTCGCCTCCCTGGGGCAGCTCGAGGGCAAGAGGGTCTGCTCGCTCGGCACCTCGACCTCCCTGGTCGAGCTGAAAAAGGCGATCAAGGTCGACCCCATCGCCGAGCTCCTGATCAGCAAGTGCGTGGACCGTCTCGCGGACGGCCTCGCGGCCAACAGGGCGGCCGACGCGGTGACCACCGACGCGGCCCTGCTGGCCGGGTTCGTCGCGGAACCGGGAAGGAAGCTGCGCCACCACGACATCGCGCTGGAGAAGACGGAGATGTGGGCGGTGAACGCGGGTTCCAACGGCGCGCTGCGCACCCTGGTCGACCTCGCGCTCTACCGCTCCTACGCCGATCCGGACAACAAGATGTGGGAGGGGGCGTACGAGAAACACATCCGGCCGTTGCTGGCGGCCAACCCGGGGGTGGACGTGGCGCAGGCACGGCAGCCGTGCGCGCTTCCCCCGGACGTACGCCGCTGGCCGTGGGAGCGAACCCTCCCCGTCCAGGATTGTCCCTCCGCCCCTTGAAACCCGACGCGCGGGTGAGGGACGCGCCGAGGAACCAGGAGTGGTTCCTCACGCTGCTGCCGGTGTTCCCGATCGTCCTGCTGGTGATGCGGCTGTGGTACGCCAGCAAGCAGGACACCCAGACGCTGCTCCTGCTCGTGCAGACCATCAGCCCGCTGGGCCTGCTGAGCGCGGTCCTGCTGACCACGGTGTGGGTGCTGCCCGTCGTCGTGGTCGGCGGCAGGCTTCTCGGCACCCTTCACTGGATCAGCACGGGCCGCTCCTCGTGGCTGGTGCACAGCGCTCAGCGGCTGCCCGGCTGGGTGGTGGTCCTCGCCGTCGCGATGGGCGTGTGTACCTGGCAGCTGCGCTTCCTGCCGACGCTGGCGATGCTGTCACTGGCTCTGCTCGGGCTCACCGTGCGTGAACGGTTCCCGGACCACGAGGAGCTGCGGACCACGTTCTGCTACGCGCTTCCGGTGATCGCCGCCGTGCTGTCGTACGTCCTGCTGTGGCCGGCCATCGTCTCCGCGTTCGCCGCGCGGGACGTGGCGACCGCGATCCTCCTGACCCTTCCCCCGGTGTTCGCGGCGCTGCTGACCGGTCCGGTGCCCGAGGCGCCGGCCAGGGTGCTGACCCACGGCATCGCGATCGCGATGGCGGTGTTCACACCGTTCCTGGTCGGCGTGGTCGTGATGAGGGCGCCGATCCTCCCGCTGATCGCCATGCAGATCACCCTGGAGAAACCGACCGAGGAGAGGTCCGCGGAGGTGGTGGTGGGCTACATGGTCGCCAGCGACGACCAGATGACCACCGTCCTCAAGCGTGACGGTGTCGTGGAGTTCATCCAGAACGACCGGCTGCAGTCGAAGGTGCTCTGCCCCGACCCCGGTGAGGTGCCCCGGACGTGGGTGAACCTGCACGGCTGGTACGTCGAGCACAGCGTGATCTCCTGGCTCGCCCCGGTCTCGCAGCGGACTCCCGCCGACTCGCGCTGTGAGGGTCGCCCGGCCGGGGAAACCGGCCCGGCCCCACCGAACTCGAGCTCGTCTCCGAGCCCGTCGCCGTCCCCGGGGTCGTCGTCCCCGAGCTCGGGCTCGGGCTCGGATGAGTCTCGGGGTCCGGCCGGGCCTTCGAGCCCCGCCGAGCCTCCGCCCCCGGCCGGATCGCGCGGCGGGTGAGTCCCGGCGGACCGTGCGGCGGGCGTGCGGGAGCGGCGTGGGGGCGGCACGGGGGTAGCACGGAGGTCAGCCCGCAGGGCGGGCGACGGCTTCCCGGAGGGGGCTTCCGGGACCGGCGATCACTGAAGGTAGTCTTCGACCTCGTCGATCGGGCGGGGGGCCGCCGAGTTGGGGTCCTCACCGAACTCGCGGCGCGCCCGGCGCTGCCTGAGCAGGTCCCATGCCTGGTCGAGGGCCTCCTCCAGGTGCTGGATCCGGTTGTTCTCCTCGTGCGAGGAGATCGAGTGCGAGCCCAGCTTCGCCCGGAGCTCCTGCTCCTCGGCGATCAACTCGTGGATATGGGCGAGGATGTCGCCGTCCCTCATGTCCGTTCCCCCTGTCAGAGTTTTTCTGGACTGTATCCGATCGGCGGGTCACCGCACCGTCGGAGGCCGACCCCGCGACGGCGGCCCTTCCGCGGGTGAGACGCCGGAGATCTCCGGGCCCCGCCAGGTGAGCGAAGATCTTCGAGTCCCGCCATGTGAGACCGGGGCCCGGGCATCCTGAGACGTCTGCTAACGTGCTAGGCATGCTGCGCGGCCTGCTTCTTAGCTGCCGCGACGAGGGCCTGTAGAGGCCGGCTCCCTCGTCGCGGAGCGAGCCATGCGCGTCGGCCACGATTGTTTTCCCAGTCGAGGAGCCTTGCATGTATCCGCAGCAGCAGCCCAGTCCCATGCCGTTCAAGCGCTATGAGTCCTTCGCGCCGATCCAGCTGGCCGACCGCACCTGGCCCGGGAAGGTCATCGACCGGGCCCCCCGGTGGTGCGCCGTCGACCTGCGTGACGGCAACCAGGCGCTGATCGACCCCATGGACGCCCACCGCAAGCTCCAGATGTTCGAGCTGCTGGTGAAGATGGGCTACAAGGAGATCGAGGTGGGCTTTCCCGCCGCCTCCCAGACCGACTTCGACTTCGTACGGCAGATCATCGAAGAGGGCCTGATCCCCGACGACGTGGTGATCCAGGTCCTGACCCAGTCCAGGGCCGAGCTGATCGAGCGGACCTTCGAGTCGGTGCGCGGGGCCAAGCAGGCGATCATCCACCTGTACAACTCCACCTCCACCCTCCAGCGCCGGGTCGTCTTCGGCCAGGACCGCGAGGGCATCACCGCGATCGCGGTCGAGGGCGCCAAGCTCTGCAAGAAGCTGGCCGCCGGGATGGACGACACGGAGATCTACTTCCAGTACTCCCCGGAGTCCTTCACCGGTACCGAGCTGGAGTACGCGGTGGAGGTCTGCGACGCCGTCAACGACGTCTGGCAGCCCACCCCCGACCGCAAGGTCATCCTCAACCTGCCCGCCACCGTCGAGATGGCCACGCCCAACGTCTACGCCGACCAGATCGAGTGGATGCACCGCAATCTGGCCTACCGCGACTCGATCGTGCTGTCCCTGCACCCCCACAACGACCGCGGCACCGCCGTCGCCGCCGCCGAACTGGGCTACATGGCCGGGGCCGACCGGATCGAGGGCTGCCTGTTCGGCAACGGCGAGCGCACCGGCAACGTCTGCCTGGTCACGCTGGGCATGAACATGTTCTCGCAGGGCGTCGACCCGGAGGTCGACATCTCCGACATCGACGAGATCCGCCGGGTCACCGAGTACTGCACCCAGTTGCCCGTCCACCCGCGCCACCCGTGGGGCGGCGAGCTCGTCTACACCGCCTTCTCCGGCTCCCACCAGGACGCCATCAAGAAGGGCTTCGAGCACCTGGAGCGCGACGCGGCCGCCGCGGGCGTCCCGGTCGAGGAGTTCGCCTGGGCGGTCCCGTACCTGCCGATCGACCCCAAGGACATCGGCCGCACGTACGAGGCGGTCATCCGGGTCAACAGCCAGTCCGGCAAGGGCGGGGTCGCCTACATCATGAAGGCCGACCACCACCTGGACCTGCCGCGGCGCCTGCAGATCGAGTTCTCCCGCGCCGTCCAGACCCACACCGACACCATCGGTGGCGAGGTGAACGCCACCCAGATGTGGGAGGTCTTCACCGACGAGTACCTGCCCAACCCGACGAGCCCGTGGGGCCGCCTGGGCCTGCTGGCCCACCGGACCACCTCCAGGGGTGACGGGCAGGACGCCATCAGCGCCGACCTGCGCCTCGACGGGGAGATCCGCGAGGTCGAGGGAGTCGGCAACGGTCCCATCTCCGCCTTCTGCGACGCCCTGGCCCGGGTCGGGGTCCAGGTACGCGTCCTCGACTACGCCGAGCACGCCATGAGCGCGGGGACCGACGCCAAGGCCGCCTCCTACATCGAGTGCGAGATCGCCGGCCGGACCCTGTGGGGTGTCGGCATCGACTCCAACACCACCACCGCCTCGCTCAAGGCCGTCATCTCCGCGGTCAACCGCGCCGGCCGCTAGCGGAGCGGACGGGGCGGCACGGCTCCCACGTACGGCCGCGCCGGCCGCGCGCCTCTCGCCCGGCACCGTCCGCGTCGCCCCGCACCCCGTACCACCCACTCCCTCCCGCACAGTCCCCGCCTCGCCCGGCACGATCTGCCGTACGAGGTCCGACGGCCGCCCACAAGGCGTCCACGTCGCTCACCCGACCGCGCCCACCGCGAGATCCGTCCGGGCGCGGTCGAGTCGTTTCCGCTCGCCCCGGGGCACGAGGACGCATCGGTGGAGCCGTCGTGGCCTCGCGGATTCCGGGTCGGTACCGCGAAACCGGCTTTTCCGGGTATGGATCGGCGCCGCGGACGGGCTCGCGGATCCCTCTCCATCCGGGCCGTCCGGCAGGTTTCCCGCCTGCCGAATTCATGGCATTCCATGGCGAGTCGCTGCGAGACATCCCAACATCATCGACATAGCCTCTTTGCAGCTCAGGGTGTAACTCGCTCCCCCCAAACTGACCGAACGCGACATATTCGGCTGTTTATGGAATCTGTATTTATCGGGGGAACTCATGCGATGTATCCTCGGCCTGGCCACCGCCGGGCTCGTCATCCTCAGCGGTACCGCCGCCGCGGA
Organism: Streptosporangium sp. G12; assembly: GCF_052983175.1. Classification (NCBI taxonomy): domain Bacteria; kingdom Bacillati; phylum Actinomycetota; class Actinomycetes; order Streptosporangiales; family Streptosporangiaceae; genus Streptosporangium; species Streptosporangium sp. G12. The sequence goes on from NZ_JBRIQO010000004.1 coordinate 365,106, forward strand.
CGCGCAGCCGGCGCACTACGAACCCGGCCCGCCCGTGGCTCAGCCGACCGTTGATCCGCCCCCGTGGCCGCCCCGGCCGCCCCACCCCCTGCCGCCCCGCCCGAACCCGGGGCCTCCCATCCCCGACCCGCCGTGGGTCCGGCCGACCCCGCCCCGGCCGACCCCGCCGCGTCCGCCGTGGGGGCAGCCGATCCCGCCCCGCCCGCCCGTCGTGACCCCGCCGTGGGGCCCGACGATCGACGGCCCGTACCCCAAGCGCCTCACGTTGACCGTCTCGCGAATGGGCAGGACGCGGACCGTCCGGCTCGCGTGCGCGCCGATGTACGGCATGCACCCTCGCGGACCGGAGGCGTGCGCGCTGCTGAGCCGGGTGCAGGGCAACCCCACCTACCTCAGGCTGCCGTGGGCGGCCTGCCCGCGATATCACGATCCCGTCACCGTGTCCGCGACCGGCACCTGGAACGGCCGTTTCGTCCAGTACCGGCGAACCTTCAGCAACCAGTGCGAGCTGCGCGCCGCGACCGGGGCGATCTTCTCCTTCTAGGACCCGTCCTGTGGAACGCGCCGGGAACACATGTCCCGGACCCGCTCGGTGTCCGGGGGGCGGCAGGCGCCGCAGGGACCGGAGAGACCGGAGAGACCGGGGGATCGAAGCGGGCCCGTCGTCGGACGGCGGGCGGAGTGGCCGACGGCCCGCTCGCCGGCGGATGGCCGCCGGTTTCCGTGAAAGGGGCTCGTACGGCGGCGGGGACGTCCCCGCCGCCGTACGAGCCCCTCCGGGCTCCGGGCGGGGGCCGCTCACCTCACGAGCCGTAAAATGGAGGGAAGTCCCAGGTCGGCGGCCTCGCGTCACGAGCCGGCGACGCCCACGGCCAGGAGCGGATCCGCGGTAGGACGGGGTGAGACGGCGATGGGCAAGCAGCCTTCGGGAACCGTGCTTTCTTCTGCTCAGCGGGCGGCCATGCGGGATCTTCTGACCGCGGACCGCGAGAGGACGGTGGTCCAGATCACGGCGTTGACGCGCGACTGGGACGACCTCGTCGATTCGTCGACGCTGGTGGCCAACGACGACGAGCACGACCCGGAGGGGGCGACGATCGCCTTCGAGCGGTCCCATCTCCAGGCCCTGCTCGACAGAGCAAGGGATCATCTCGCCGCCCTCGACGAGATGGTCGAGCGACTCCAGCAGGGCACCTACGGCGTGTGCGACGACTGCGGGCGGCCCATCGCCCTGGAGCGCCTGAAGGCCCGCCCGGTCGCCCGGACCTGCATCGAGTGCGCCGGACGCGGGCGGTGACGACGCTTGAGAGGCCCTGAGCGAGCCGGGGCCCGCCACCCGCGCCGAGTGCGCCGGACCGGGCGGTGACGACTCGCGGCGGATGTAACGAAATTCCTGAACTACCCTGGGTGCGGCGATGCCCGCCGTCGCGCTTCGGATGATCACCGGCCATGAGCCGTGCCCCGCCCGGCCGCGACCCGTGCCCCCCACGGTCACCCGGTGAGCCCGTGTCCCACACGATCACCCGCGTGTGGCGCGCATCCGCCGCGTACGGCCTGGCGTGAGGCGTAGAGAGGGCACATCGTGACCGGAGAACCGCAGAACTGGGCGGGCAACATCACCTACGGCGCCGCGCGGTTCCACCGCCCCGGCGGCATCGAGGAGCTCCAGGAACTGGTCGCCGGCAGCGGCGCCGTCCGGCCACTCGGCACCCGCCACTCCTTCAACGAGATCGCCGACCGTCCCGGTGGGGACCTCGTCTCGCTGGAGGGCCTGCCCGCCGATTTCGAGCTCGACCCGGTACGGGGCACGGTCACGGTGGGTGGCGGGGTGCGCTACGGCGAGCTGAGCCGGTGGCTGTACGACCGGGGCCACGCACTGCCCAATCTCGGCTCCCTGCCGCACATCTCGGTCGCCGGCGCCTGCGCCACGGCCACGCACGGCTCCGGCGTCGCCAACGGCAACCTGGCCACCGCCGTCTCCGGCCTCGAACTGGTCACCGCGGACGGTGAGATCACCGTCCTCAGCCGGGAGAAGGACGGCGACCGCTTCGCCGGGGCGGTCGTCGCCCTCGGTGCGCTGGGCATCGTCACCAGGGTCGTCCTCGACGTCGTCCCGGCCTTCGAGGTGCGGCAGTACGTCTACGAGAACCTGCCCTGGGCGCGGATGGAGGAGCACTTCGAGGAGATCCTCTCGGCCGCGTACAGCGTGGGCCTGTTCACCGGCTGGACCGGTTCCGGGATCGACCAGGTGTGGGTGAAGCGCCGCGACGGCGACCCCGGCCCGTGGGAGCCGGAGCCGATCTGGCTGGACGCCACGGCGGCCACGGCCGACCGGCACCCGCTGCCGGGGATGTCCGCCGTCAACTGCACCGCGCAGATGGGCGTGCCCGGTCCCTGGTACGACCGGCTGCCGCACTTCCGCCTGGACTTCACGCCGAGCAGCGGGGAGGAACTCCAGTCGGAGTATCTGTTGCCGCGCCGCCACGCCCTCGCCGCGCTCCGCGCGCTGGACGCGGTCAGGGACGTCGTCGCCCCGGTCCTGCAGATCTCGGAGATCCGCACCGTCGCGGCGGACGACCTGTGGCTGAGCACCTCCTACCGCGAGGACGTCGTCGCGGTCCACTTCACCTGGAAGAAGGACTGGCCCGCGGTGAGCCGGGTGATCGCCGTGGTCGAGGAGGCGCTGGAGCCCTTCGAGGCCCGCCCGCACTGGGGCAAGCTCTTCCTGATGGGGCCCGAGCGCCTGAACTCCCTGTACGACCGGCTTCCGGACTTCCGGCGGCTGGCCGCCGAGCTCGACCCCACGGGTAAGTTCCGCAACCCGTTCCTCGACGCCCGGGTTTTCGGGGGGAGTCCCGTTTCCTGACCGTTCGCAGCCTCAACCTTGATCTGTACATCAGTAGATGAGCGGATCGCATGAGTAGATCCGGGTAGTTAACCCCCATCACAGCGGTAACAGCGCGATGTTAACCATAAAGGTCGCGAATCCGACACTTGTGACGAGGGGGAGACGCATGGAACGCAATACGGTCGTGCGCGCGATGCACGATGTGGGGCTGGCCGCCTGGTTCGGGGGCTCGTTGATGGGCGCGATCGGCCTCAACGGCGCTGCCAACGTGGTCAGTGACAGAAGCGAGCGCCTGCGGGTGGCGAACGTGGGATGGGGGCGCTGGAGGCCGGTCAACGCCGTGGGCATCGGCGCCTTCCTCATCGGCTCGGCCGGCCTGCTGGCGGCCAACAAGCAGCGCGTGGCGCATCAGCGGGGAGTGGGGGCGAGCACCGCGGCCAAGGCCGCGCTGACCGCCGCCGCGCTGGCCGCGACCGCCTACACCGGGGTGCTCGGGGCCAAGCTCGCGGACGCGGGCGACGTGCCCGTGGAGGGCGCGGTGAAGCCGGAAAAGGAGACACCGGAAGAGGTCGCCAAGGCGCAGCAGCAGTTGCGCGTCATGCAGTGGGTCATTCCGGCCGTCACCGGGATGATCGTTGTTCTCACCTCCCTGCACGGGGAGCAGCAGCGGCCGGGCCAGATCCTCCGGGGAGCCATGCGCAAGAAGTTCTCCCGGTAGGAGGCTTCAGGCCGGTCACACGGTCTCGCGGAGATCGTCGTACGCCCGCGGAGCGCCGCCGTCGGCACCTCGGCCGCGCGGGCGGCGTCAGACGACCTCCGGTCACGTCGGCGACGTAGCGGCGCGCCTCTTCCACCTGTGAGAACGGGCGGAAGAGGCGCGCCGCCCTGTTCGCCGGGCGGGAGCGCGGAGGGGACGGCCTCAGGCTTTGGACATCAGGCCGCGGCTGATGGCCTCCTCGCGGAGGCGTTTCAGCGGCAGCGCGGCGCCGTCGCGCTCGATGCGCCAGACGTCCCGCCCGGCGCACGCCCTGGTCCCGGCGACCGCGGCTCCGGCGGCCGACAGGGAATGGTAGGCCTGGCCCGTCGCCGCCACCCTGATCGTCCCGCCCTCCTCGACCGTGGCGAAGTGCATCTCGCCCCTGACCGTGCGGAAGATCTTGGCGTTCGGCGCTATCAGGCCGCATTTGATGAGGTCGACGACCTCGACGCCGTAGTGGCGGCGGGACCCGGACTGCTCGGGGGCGGGGGGCGGGAGGACGATCACCGGCATGCGGAAGCCGAGCCTGGCCGGGTTCCAGATCTCCTCGCAGAGGAGCCGGTAGAGGTTCTGCCGCCGTTCGATCTCCCGTACGCCGAACTCCGGGCAGGGCTGGAACGCCCGGTCCAGGCCCGAGTCCCTGAGGTAGTGGGTGAACGGGGTGTTGCGCAGGCGGCTCTTGGGGTGCAGGGAGGCCGCGAGCCGGTTCTCCGCGTAGTAGTGCTCGAGCTTCCGCTCGTAGGGGTCGTCGCGGAAGCTCGCGTTGACGGACCTGGGCAGGAGCAGCAGGGCACCGAGGCGGTTGCGCCGGATGTAGAACTCCGCCGTGGTCCTGACCTCGGCCCTGTGTCGCTCGAAGCGGTTGGCCCAGACGTGCTCGATCTCGTACTCGCGCGGTCCCCGCAGGAACGCGTACTCGTGGTTTCCCCCCTCGCACTCGCGCTGGACATGGGCGGTCATCCGGGAGAGCAGGTAGCGGACCAGGCGGCGGTTGTTGGCCCGGAGCCCGAAGGAGGCCAGCTCGCGGAAGTCGTGTTCGAGCAGGGAGGTCTCCCGGCCGAGGACCGTGGCGACGTCGTCGGTGGTCCGGCACATCCGCAGGAGGGGGATCAGCCGGTGGACGATCTCGTCGAGGTCGCGGCGCTGCACGGGGAGGTTGTTGACGGACCTGCGCACGTAGACGAGGTCGAGGAACGACGCGACCATCGAGCACTTGCGGGTGAACACCTCGTCGGAGTCCTCGGGCGAGACGACGGAGAGCAGCAGCGTGAACTGGCCGTCGATGCCGTTGTGACCGTTGAAGTAGACGCCGGCCAGGGAGGGGGTGAACTCCCGGCAGGCGCGGAGCAGCTCGCAGTAGCGCTTCGACACGTTCGTGAGCCTCTGCACGAACGCCTGCGCCTCGGCCACGCGGCCGAGGCCGAGCTGGACGTCGTTGCGCAGGATCCACTCGTGGACGGCCCGCCCGATCCCGGCGGCGTCCGTGGACCCCTCGCCGAGATCCGCGTACTGCGCGAGGAGGAACGAGCGGACGTACGCGCTGGGCGTGTTGGCCTCGGGGGAGTCGGTCTCGGAGGTGGTGAGGCGGGCGAGCATGTCGGCCCAGGCCCCGCCGAGGTCCTCGCGCGCCTTCACGTCGACCCGCCGGAAGAGATGGCCCTTCAGCAGGTCCACGTGGCTCAGCCGGAGCCCCCGGTCGTTCATCGACACGAAGATCTCGCGGCCGTTCTCCTGGTCGAGGGCCCGGATGCCGACCAGGCAGACGCGGTCGAGCAGCCAGTGGACGAAGGGCACCAGGGCCTCGCCGCGCAGCACCTCGGGGAACTCCCCGTCGATCTCCCTGCTCCGGTCGTGCAGGGGTTTCCACTGGCTGAGGAAGCGCTGGCCGAGGTCGTCGATCAGCGTGCCGACCTCGTGGCGGGTCCAGGTGTACTCCCGCTGGTAGTAGTCCAGCGCGAAGGAATTCCGCTCGAACAGCGTGCGGACCGTCACGCCTTCGCCGTGAATAGGACTTTCCACCATGAAGTCGGGGGTGCCTTTCGTCCATCGAGAAAACGGCTCATTCGAGAGCCTTTCACCTCGTTTATCACTCCAGACAGGTGGACGTTACTCATCGCGGCCGAGTCGTGACGTATCAGGCAGGTAGCCCGAGGGTGCGGGCCTGGCAGCGCATGGCGTGGTCGAAGGCCGCCGCGAGGTCGAGGATCGCGTTGTTGAACTGGCCGAACAGCTCGAAGTTGAGCCAGCCGAACAGGCCGGTCCAGGCGATCAGGCCGCGGACGATCACGTCGTCGGGGACGTCGGGTATCAGCTCGCGCACCCGCGCGGCATCCTCGTGGAAGGACGGCGGGACGGGCGGCTGGGTGGTGTCGGGCGGGTTCAGCGCTCCGGCGCGGTGGGCGTCGGAGACGATCCGGCCGTAGACGACGGTGTCGCGGACCGCGGCGGGGACGGTGTCCTGCGGTGCCCGGTAGCCGGGTACGGGTGAGCCGTACAACAGGGCGTACTCGTGCGGATGGGCCAGGGCCCAGTCCCGTACGGCGTGGCAGACCGCCATCCACCTGCCCCGGTGGTCCTCGGGCGGTACGGCCGCGTCGGCGTTCTCCACGGCCTCGCCGACGGCGTTGTAGCCGTCGATGATCAGGGCCGTGAGCAGGTCGTCCCTGGACGGGAAGTAGCGGTAGATCGCCGACGAGGCCATGCCCATCTCGCGGGCGACCGCGCGCAGGGACAGGCCGCTCGCGCCGTCGACGGCCAGCTGCCGCCGGGCGACGTCTGTGATCTCGCGGGTCAGCTCGGCTCTGACCCTCTCGCGTGCGGTGAGGCTCGAACTCATGCCGTGACCATATCAGAGCACCGAGAACAAAAGAGAGCACTGCTCTTGACGAGCAGTGCTCTTTATCGAGAGCATTGCTCTCAGAACGGAACGGGCGCAAAGGCACATCAGTGATCAGTGAAGGAAGAAGAGGAATCATGGCCAAGCACGTCATCGCGGGAGCCGGTCAGGTCGGCTCCGAGGTCGCCCGGCAGCTGGCCGGGCAGGGGCACGAGGTCGTCCTCGTCAGCCGCTCGGGCTCGGGTCCCGACCTGCCGGGCATCCGCAGGGTCGCCGCCGACGTGAGCGACCGCGAGAAGCTGACCGCCCTGACCGGGGGCGCCGCCGTCCTCTACAACTGCGTCAACCCGCGCTACCACGAGTGGGCGCGCGACTGGCCGCCGCTCGCCGCGTCACTGCTGGGAGCCGCCGAGACCACCGGTGCGGGGTACGTCATCCTCGGCAACCTCTACGTCTACGCGGCTCCCGACCGGCCGATGAGGGAGGGCGACCCGCTGAACCCGCCCAGCGCCAAGGGTGCGATCCGGGTCAAGGTGTGGCGGGATGCCCTGGCCGCGCACGAGGCGGGCCGGGTCAGGGCGACCGAGGTGCGCGGATCCGACTACTTCGGCCCCGGCTGCCTCGACCAGTCGCACCTCGGGGAGAGGTTCGTCCCCGCACTGCTGGCCGGCAAGACCGTCCGCTTCGCCGGCGACCCCGCCCAGCCGCACAGCTGGACCTACGTGCCCGACGTCGCGCGGACCCTGGTCGCGGCGGGCGAGGGCGACCGTGCCTGGGGCCGCGCGTGGCACGTCCCGACGAACGAGCCGATGTCGGTGCGCGAGGTCGCCGAGCGCCTGTGCGCGCTCGCCGGAGTCCCCGACCCGGGGGTCAAGGCCATGCCCCACTGGTTGCTGCGCGCCGCCGGGCTCTTCTCGCCGATGCTCGGGGAACTGGAGGAGTTGCGCTACCAGTTCGTCCGCCCCTTCGTCCTCGACTCCGGCGAGTCCCAGGCCGCCCTCGACCTGGCGCCGACCCCGATGGACGAGGCGCTGGCCGCGACGCTCGCCTGGTGGCGCGACCGCTTGGCCGTGGCGGCGTAGCGGAGGACGTCCCACGTCGTACGCGGGGGACCGCGGCGCACCCCCGCCGGGCGGGACCGGCGGCACGCCGCCCCTGCCGGAGCGGGGCCGCACCCGCCCGAACGGGGAGGCCGGGGCCGCACCCGCCGGGGCGGGGCCGGGGACACGCCGTACGCTTTGAGCATGAAGATCGCTGTCATCGGCCTCGGGGACATCGCGGAGAAGGCGTACCTGCCGGTCCTCGGCGCGACCCCCGGACTCGACCTCCACCTGTGCACCCGTGACCGCGCCACGCTCGACCGCCTCGGCGACGCCTACCGGGTCGAGCGCCGTTTCTCCTCGGTGGAGGAGGTGCTCGGAGCGGGAATCGAGGCGGCCTTCGTGCACGTCGCGACGGCCGCGCACGTGAAGGTCGTCGAGCCGCTGCTGCGAGCGGGCGTGCACGTCTACCTGGACAAGCCGATCGCCTACACCCTCGCCGAGTCCGAGCGCCTGGTGCGGCTGGCACGCGAGAGCGAACGGTCGCTGCTCGTCGGCTTCAACCGCCGCAGGGCGCCGTCCTACGCGGCGCTGCGCGACCTTCCCCGCGACCTGGTGGTGATGCAGAAGCACCGCGCGCGCCACCCCGCCGACCCGCGGACCGTCGTCTACGACGACTTCGTCCACGTCGTGGACACCCTCAGGTTCCTGGTGCCCGGCGAGGTCGAGCACACAGGCATCCGTACCCGGGTCAGGAACGGGCTGCTGGAGTACGTGACGCTGGAGCTGTCCGGGGACGGCTTCACCGCCTTCGGGATCATGAACAGGATGAGCGGTACGGCCGAGGAGACCGTGGAGGTCATGGGAGGCGGTGCCAAGCGCCGCGTGGTCAACCTGGCCGACGTGACCGACTATGCCGGCGCCGAGACTCACACCAGGCGAGGCGACTGGACTCCGGTCTCCCGGCAGCGGGGCATCGAGCGGGTCTGCCTGGAGTTTCTCGACGCGGTCCGCTCCGGCACCGTCCTCGACGCCGGCGACGCCCTGGCCACCCACGCGATCTGCGAGGACATCGTCACCGCCGCGACCTGACCGTCCGCGTCGCGCGCCCCGGTGGCACGACGCGGACGGCCGGCTCGCCGGGTTCCCGGCGGGACGTCCCCGGTCAGCGTTCGGCCAGGTATCTCCGGCCGAGGGCGCGCAGGCGATCGTGGGCCGACTCGTAGGCGTCCGGACGGCCGAGGACGGACTTGGGAAGCTTGGCGACCATCGTGTAGTTGGTGTCGCAGACGTTGCCGACCGGGGCCTCGCCGATCTGGCTGACCAGCTGGTAGGCGTCCAGCGGGTCCAGGCCGGTGAGCTCGGAGGCCCAGGTGACCAGGTCGTGCTGGCTGATCCGGTAGGCGTCCTCCAGCGGGCGGGCCGAGCCGGTGGACATCAGGTGGGCGTCGTCCTCCAGGCGGGGCCACGGGGTGCTCACCCCCTTGATCAGCTCCACGGCGACGACGGTGTTCATCGCCGCCTCGACGGCGGTGCCGCACACCTCGCCGTGCCCCTGCCTGGCGTGCCCGTCGCCGATCGCGAAGAGCCCGCCCTCGACGTTGACGCCGAGATAGACGGTCACCCCGGCGCGCAGCTCGGGGGTGTCCATGTTGCCCCCGTGGGCGTCCGGGGTGATCGTCATGCGGGCCTCGGACGCGGCGGGCGCGACGCCGACCGTGCCGTGCATCGGGTCGAGCGGCAGCTCGACCGTGAAGTCGCTCCTGCGGGCGTGGTAGCGGACCACGCCCGCGGCCGTGTCGATGTCGTAGCGCCACACCAGCTCCTCCAGGGGAGGGGTGAGCATCGCGGTGGTGTGGGTGCCCGTCAGCGCGCCGAAGTGCGGGAACGTGGCCGACACGGCCCAGTCCCTGGCGGGTTCGATGGAGACGAAGTGCAGCGCGAGCGTGTCGCCGGGCTCGGCCCCCTCCACGTGGAAGGGTCCGGTGACGGGGTTGAGGTAGGGGAACTCGCAGACCCGTGAGGGCAGGTCGTCGACCGAGGTCACCAGGCCGCCGAAGCAGTCCTCGGTGTACGTCTCGACGATCGAGCCGGGGGCGACCCTGGCCACCGCGGGCCGGCCGCCGAAGGTGTAGCTGAGGTCCTCGGGCGCGGGGCGGTAGGAGAAGACGTTCATCGCGCGCCCTCCAGGGGGAGCGGCACGGAACCGCGTCCCGCGACGGGAAGGGCGGAGGGGGCGCGGAAGGAGCCGAGCCCCTCGCCGACCTCCAGGAAGATCTCGAACACGGTTCTGCCCTCGCATGTTGTGGGTGGGTGGGACGGGGGGCGTGGGCTCTCAGGGCTTGCCGACCGTGCCGGGTGCCGCGGCACGGCCGGGTGCCTCCGGGGCGTCGACGAGCCCGGCCAGCGTGGGCCGGCGGCCTGTGGCGTAGGAGACGCCGAGTACCACCAGGCCGACGCAGAACCAGACGATGCCGAGCGTCTGGGCCGCGATGCTGGCGTTGATCACGACGTAGAGCAGGATCGCGAAGCCGAGCACCGGGACGACGAGGTGCCGCCACAGGTCGCGGCTGCCCCGGCGCACGACGTAGTGGACGACCACCGACACGTGCAGCGCGAGGAAGGCGGTCATCGCCCCGAAGTTGACCAGCCCGCTGATCAGCGTGATGCCGTCGTCGCGGGTGGTCAGGTAGAGACCGACGATCAGGGAGACCGCGGCCACCACGAGGGTGGCGTTGACGGGCACCCGGTGCGTGGGGTGGATCCTGGCCAGGAAGGAGGGGAGCTGGCGGTCGCGGGCCATCGCGAACAGCAGCCGGGAGGTGGCGGCCTGGGCGACCAGGGAGTTGGCGAAGCCCCAGGCGACGGCGGTGGCGACCGCGGTCAGCACACTGAGCCAGTGGCCCCCGGCGAACGCGGCCATGTCGTAGAAGGCGGTGCCCGCGGGGTCGCCCTTGGCCAGCAGGTCGGACCGGTCGGGGGTGAGCAGCGCGGCCACCCAGGTCTGCGCGATGAACAGCACCCCGGCCAGGCCCAGCGCCGCGACCATGGACCTGCCGAGCCGCCGCGAGTCCTCGCGGCTCTCCTCGGCCATCATCGAGATGCCGTCGAAGCCGAGGAAGGACAGGACCGCGATCGAGACCGCGCCGAAGACGAGCGACCAGGAGAAGGTCGAGGAGTCGAACAGCGGGCTGAGCGCGCCCGCCTGGGCCTTGCCCTGAGCCAGGGCGACCACCCCGACGACCATGAAGATCGCCAGCACGATGAGCTCACCGATCAGCATGATCTTCGTGATGCGCGCGGTCATCTGGATGCCCGTGTAGTTCACGACCGTGTTGAGCACCACGAACACGATCAGCCAGCCCCAGACGGGGATGGCGGGCACGAAGGAGGCCATCGCCGCGCTCGCGATGAGATAGAGCAGGGCGGGCACCAGCACGTAGTCGAGCAGGATCACCCACCCGGCCAGGAAACCGACGGGCGCGGCGATGCCGCGGCCCGCGTAGGTGTAGACCGATCCGGCCATCGGGAACGCGCGGGCCATCTGCGCGTACGAGAGCGCGGTGAAGGCCATCGCGACCATGCCGATGGCGTACGCGAGGGCGACCATGCCACCCGAGGCCTGGAAGACGCCGCCGAAGATGCCGAACGGCGCGATCGGGACCATGAAGATCAGGCCGTAGACGAGCAGGTCGGTGAAGCTCAGTGACCTGCGGAGTTCCTGTCGGTAGCCGAATTGCTCCAGTGAGGGCTCGGTTGTCATGTACGGCTCCTTGAAGTGGCTGCAGCCGTACCCTAGAACTTTTGCTTGCAAAGGAAAAGTTTTCAGTCGGAAGTTTTTGTCCGACCTCGACCCGCCGCGCACCTAGCGGACGATGTCGAAGTCCAGCCCGTCGGCCCGGCCGATGTGGGCCTGCCGCCGTACCCCGCGTCCGCGCAGGGTCAGCCGCCCCCGCGCGGTGACGATGGAGGTGCCGTCGGCGATCGCGTCCACCTCGGGCACGGCGAGCGTCCCGGCGCGCGAGCCGAGCGCGGCGAGCATCAGCACCGCCTCGTAGCAGCCCTGCCCGTGCCCGTTGAGCAGCGGCGCGGTCGAGCCGAACCTGCGGGCGTAGCGCTCGCCGAGGCTCAGGCTGTCGTCGGTGCCCAGGCTCGCGAAGTACCCCATCGCCCCGTACAGCTCGCCGGTGGCGTCGCCGCCGATGCCGAGCAGGCCGTGCTCCTCCAGCGCGCCGCAGAGCCGCGGCCAGGACAGCCCGGCCGCCGCGAAGGCCCGGTTGAAGGCGACCAGGTCGCTGCCCACCAGGCTGAGCAGCACCGCGTCGGGGCGGGCGGCCACCAGTCTCTCCAGGGCCGAGGAGAAGTCGCGGGTGCCGTACGGCACCAGGAGCTCGCCGACGACCCCGGCGTCCCGTGCGGCGAGGTGGCGGCGGGCCGCCCCGTGGACCAGGCGCGGCCAGACGTAGTCGTTGCCGAGCAGGAACCACCTGCGCGCCCGGCGGCGGTCGATCAGCCAGTCGAGGCCGGGCCGCAGCTGGCGGGCGGGGGTCTCGCCCAGGAAGTAGACCCCCGGCGCGTGACCGCCCCCCTCGTACGGCGGCGCGTAGACGAACGGCACCCCGCCGGCCAGCGCCCGCACCACCTCGATCCTGACGTCGCTGCCGTGGGTGCCGACCACGGCGTCGATCGCGCCGCAGCGCGCGAGCCCCGCCACCTCGGCGGCCACCTGCGCCGCCGGACGGCCGCCGTCGACCAGGACCAGCTCCACCGGCCTGCCGAGCATCCCGCCCGCGAGGTTCACCTCGTCGGCGGCGAGGATCGCGCAGTTGATCGCGCACGGCCCCACCAGGCCGAGCACGCCGGAGATCGGCACGACCAGCCCGACGCGCAGCGCGTCCCCCGGGAGCAGCCGGGCTTCCAGGGGTTCTATGACGGGTGTGATGGCTTCTGCCACACAGACGAGTATCCTCCGGAATGGATGGGTACGGCAGTCCCGTCACTCGGACGGGACACGGATCGTGACGCAGACGGGAGCTCCATGTGGTGACGACCGGGCTGGGATCCTCGCTCGCCTACCTCCTCAGCAGGGCCGAGCGCAGTGTCAACCGGGGACTCGCCGCGGCGGTGACCGCCCAGGACGTCTCCGTCGAGCAGTGGCGCATCCTGCGCGCCCTCGCCGACGGCCGGGGGCACTCGATGGGAGACCTGGCCGAGGCCGTGCTGATGCCGCACCCGACGCTGACCAAGGCCATCGACCGGCTCATCGACCGTTCCCTCGTCTATCGGGGTCACGACCCGGGCGACCGCCGGAAGGTCGCCGTCTTCCTCGCCGACCGCGGGTCCGAGCTGCTGGCCCGGGTCGAGGGCGGGGTGGCCGAGCACCATCGGCTGATCGAGGCGGTCTACGGCACCGAGCGCACCGAGCGGCTCATGCGGGATCTGGAGGGGCTGGTCACCGCCCTGGACGATGCTCCGGCGGTCCCTTCGCCGGCGGTCCCGGAGCGCGCCCCCGGCGGCCCCGGCCGCTCGTGACGCGTCCCGGCCGGCGGCGTCGGAGCCCGTGCGCGCTCTGACCCGCGGGGACCGCGCCGCGCCCCGGTCCACGGCTTCGTCAGGCCCCATGACACGCCCCCTCACGACTTCAGGAGTGCAGCCCGCGTGCCCGGTGGGCCTCGGCGACACGGCCGGCACCGATCACGACTTCAGGAGTGCAGCCCGCGTGCCCGGTGGGCCTCGGCGACACGGCCGGCACCGATCACGACTTCAGGAGTGCAGCCCGCGTGCCCGGTGGGCCTCGGCGACACGGCCGGCACCGATCACGACTTCAGGAGTGCAGCCCGCGTGCCCGGTGGGCCTCGGCGACACGGCCGGCACCGATCACGACTTCAGGAGTGCAGCCCGCGTGCCCGGTGGGCCTCGGCGACACGGCCGACACCGATCACATGGGCCGCCTGGCGCAGGGTGATCCCGTGCTCGGCGGCGACCGTCGCGGTCGTGTCGAACGCGTCCTCCACGATGCCGCGGAGCCTCGCGTCGACCTCGCGCGCGCTCCACGAGCGCGCCTGCATGTCCTGCAGCCACTCCAGGTAGGAGACGATCACGCCGCCCGCGTTGGCCAGGATGTCGGGGACCACGGTGACGCCCGCCTCGGCGAGGACGCGGTCCGCCCCGGGCGTGGTGGGGGAGCTGGCGCCCTCCACGACCAGACCGGCCCTGATCCGGGTGGCGTTCTCCTCGGTGATCGCCCCTTCCATCGCGGCGGGGACGAGCACGTCCACGTCGAGCTCCAGCAGTTCCTCCCGCGACAGCGCGTCCGCCCGGTGGTAGCCGCGTACGCCGCCGGTCTCCTCCGACCACGCCCGCAGGTCGTCGACGTCCAGGCCGGAGCGGTCGATCACGGCCCCGGTGCGGTCGGAGACGGCGACCACGAGGCAGCCCGCGTCGGCGAGGTAGCGCGCGGCCGGGGCGCCGACCTTGCCGAAGCCCTGGATCGCGACGGTGCGGCCCTCGGGGGAGCCGTCCAGGGCCCTGAGCGCGGCGATCCGCACGCCGCGAGAGGTGGCCCCGGTCCGGTCGGGCGCGCCGCCGGGGGTCACGGGACCGCCGATCGTCACGCCGGGCACCGGGTAGCCCGCGTTCACCGAGTAGGTGTCCATGATCCAGGCCATCGTCCGCTCGTCGGTCCCGACGTCGGGGGTCGGGACGTCCCTCTCGGGACCGATGATCGGCAGGACCTCGTTGACGTAGCGCCGGGTGACCCGTTCCAGCTCGCGGGCGCTCAGCGAGGCGGGGTCCACCGAGACACCGCCCTTGGCGCCCCCGTAGGGGATGCCGGCCAGCGCGCACTTCCACGTCATGCCCATGGCCAGGGCGGTGACCTCGTGAACGTCGGTGCGGGGGTGGAAGCGGATGCCGCCCTTCGCCGGGCCCCGGGTAGTGTTGTGCTGAACCCGGAAACCCTGCACGACGTCCATCCGGCCGTCCTCGCGGCGGACCGGGACCGAGACGGCGAGCGAGCGGCGGGGGGTGGCGAGCATGGCGCGCAGGCTGTCGTCCAGCTCCAGCCGGTCGGCCGCCTGGTCGAGCCGGAACAGCGCGGAGTCGAGGGCCTGCCGGCCCGGACTGACGGGAGCGGTGGCGGCCGGCGTCGTCGACGGCACCGTGAGCGTTGTCAAGGCAAACCTCCGTACGGTGAGCGGAGCGCCCTTGCTCCACTCGGGGCACATGGTCACGATCAGAGTAGGTGCGGTTTTTTGCCCGCAGGGACGGGCCGTGTTTCGTTCTGATGACTGATCACCGGGCCTGTTCGCGAGCACGCGACCAGGAGGTGCGTTGTTATCCGCCGGTCCTCTTGGGCAATCTGGGGGTAACGCGCAGATTCGGCAGTCTCCGGTCAAGGATTCTTGCCGTTGTGCAGTGGCTGAGGGGATGAACGTGCCGGAACTTGTGGTCGGACCGATGCTGCGTTACGTCGACGAGACGAGCGCGTCGGTATGGGTGGAGACGAGCGAGCCGTGTGAGGTGACGGTCGAGGTCGGCGGCGTGCGTTCGGAGGCCAGGACGTTCACCGTCCACGGCCACCACTACGCGATCGTCGACGTGGAGAGCGGCGGGACCTACGAGGTGCGCCTGGGCGGGGAGACCGTGTGGCCGCTGCCCGACCAGCCGCCGAGCCGCATCCGCCTGCTCGGCCCGGACGGCCCGAACCGCGTCATGTTCGGCTCCTGCCGGACCAGCGTGCCGCACGACCTCGTGTACACGATCTCCCACGGGGTGGACGTGCTGCGCGCGTACGGCGGCACCCTGCCGGACGCGCCCGACGAGCGCTGGCCCGACCTGCTGCTGCTCCTCGGCGACCAGGTCTACGCCGACGAGCCGTCCGCCGAGATGCTGGAGTTCATCGCGAGCCGCAGGGACACCGACCCGAAGAAGGAGATCGCCGACTTCGAGGAGTACGCCGAGCTGTACCGCCTGGCGTGGACCGACCCGGAGATCCGCTGGCTCCTCTCCACCGTGCCCACCGCGATGATCTTCGACGACCACGACCTGCGCGACGACTTCAACACCTCCATCTCCTGGCGCAAGGCGATGGAGGACGTCCCCTGGTGGCGGCACCGGGTGGTGTCCGGGATCGGCGCCTACTGGGTCTACCAGCACCTGGGCAACATGTCGCCGGCGGAACGCGCCTCCGACGAGGTGCTCAGCAAGGTGTGCGCGGCCGAGGGGGACGGCGCCGAGGTCCTCGACGTCTTCGCCGAGCACGCCTACGACGTTCCCTCCGACAGCCGGTGGAGCTACGCCCGCGACCTCGGCGACACCCGCCTGATCATGCTCGACTCCCGCTGCTCCCGCCAGCTCGACCCCAGGGACCGGCGCATGATCGACCCGGTGGAGTGGGAGTGGCTCACCGAGCAGCTCCGCAGGGACGGCGCGAAGCGCTTCGTGATCGGCTCCTCGGTGCCGTTCCTGCTCCCGGCGGGCATCCACCACATCCAGAACTGGAACGAGGCCCTGGCCCAGGGCGCCTGGGGCAAGACCGTGGCCCGCTGGTCGGAGACCCTGCGCCAGGCCGTCGACCTGGAGCACTGGGCGGCCTTCCGCCGCTCGTTCGAGGACCTGTCCAAGCTGCTGATGGGGCTGGGGAAGCCGGTGATCATGCTCTCCGGCGACGTGCACTACTCCTACGTGGCCAAGGCCCGCGGGCTCCCCATCTACCAGCTGGTCTGTTCCCCGATCCGCAACCCGCTGAGCCGCACCCTCCGCCTGGCCAACATCGTCGCCCAGTTCGGCATCGCCAGCCTGATCGGCCGCTCGCTCTCCCGCGCGGCCAGGATCCCCAAGCCGCCGTTCAAGTGGCGGATCACCAACGGCCCGTGGTTCTCCAACGCGGTGGCGATCCTCTCCCTGGGCACCGTCCCCACGTCGGTGCGCTGGGACACCGCCACGGGCACCGAGGTCTCGGAGATCACCGTCGTGGAGCTGGAGGACTCACCCGTCCGCTAGAGGCCCCGGGATTCCGGTGCGGCGCGTCCCCTCCGGGACGCGGGCCGCACCGGAGGGGTCACCGCGCGAGTTCCGCCAGGACCGCGCCGAGCTGGTCGACCGCCCACACGAGGTCCTCCTCGGAGACGACGATCGGCGGGGCGAGCCGGATGGTCGAGCCGTGGGTGTCCTTGGCCAGGACGCCGTGGGCCATGAGCGCCTTGGAGACCTCCCGCCCGCTCGCCAGCGACGGGTCGATGTCGACCCCCGCCCACAGACCGCGCCCGCGCACGGTGATCACACCGTGGCCGATCAGCGCGCGCAGCCTCTCGTGCATGACCTCGCCGAGTTCCCTGGCCCGCGCCTGGTACTCGCCGGTGCCGAGCAGCTCGATGACCGCGTTGGCGACCGCGCAGGCGAGCGGGTTGCCGCCGAAGGTCGAGCCGTGCTGCCCCGGCCTGATCACGCCGAGCACGTCCTCGTTCGCGGTGATCGCCGAGACCGGGACGACACCGCCGCCCAGGGCCTTGCCCAGCACGTAGATGTCGGGGACGACGTCCTCGTGGTCGCAGGCGAAGGTCTCGCCGGTGCGGCCGAGCCCCGACTGGATCTCGTCGGCGATCATCAGGATGTTCTCCGCGGTGCACAACTCGCGGACCTGGGTGAGGTAGCCGTCCGGCGGCACCAGCACCCCCGCCTCGCCCTGGATGGGCTCCAGCAGCACCGCGACCGTGTTGGCGTCGACGGCCTCGCGGATCGCCTCGACGGAGCCGTACTTCACGATCCTGAAACCGGGGGTGTACGGGCCGAAGCCGCCGCGGGCGTCGGGGTCGGTGGAGAAGCCGACGATCGTGGTGGTCCGGCCGTGGAAGTTGTCCTCCATCACGATGATGTTGGCCTGCTCGGCGGCCACGCCCTTGACCTCGTAGCCCCACTTGCGGGCCACCTTGATCGCGGTCTCCACGGCCTCGGCGCCGGTGTTCATCGGCAGGACCATGTCCTTGCCGGTGAGGTCGCCCAGCCCGGCGGCGAAGGTGGCGAACTGGTCGTGGAAGAAGGCGCGGCTGGTCAGGGTGAGCCGCGACAGCTGCTCCTGCGCCGCTGCGATGATCTTCGGGTTGCCGTGTCCGAAGTTCAGTGAGGAGTAGCCGGACAGGCAGTCGAGGAACCGCCTGCCCTCCACGTCGACGACCCAGGCGCCCTGCGCCTCGCGGATCACGACGGGCAGGGGATGGTAGTTGTGCGCGCTGCGGCGCTCGCTCAGCTCGATGAAGTCGTCGGTGCCGGTCATCCGATGTCCCGCCCCTCCCTGGTTCGCCTGGTCCGTGCCCGTCATGCCGCGCGCCGTCCCCGGATCTCCAGCGTGCAGCACTTGGGGCCGCCGCCCGCCTTGCGAAGCTCCGACAGATCCACCGGGATGACCTCGAAGCCGCGGCGCTTGAGTTCGAGCTGCAGGTCGGCGGCCTCGGCGTTGATGACCACGTTGACGCCGTCGCTGACGGCGTTGAGGCCCAGTACGGCCGCGTCGTCCTCGCTCGCGATGACGGCGTCGGGGAAGAGGGCGCGGAGCACCTCCTGGCTCCCCGGCGAGAAAGCCCCTGGGAAGTATGCCACGTTATGTCCGTTTAGCGGGAAGAGTGCGGTGTCCAGGTGGTAGAACCGGGGGTCCACCAGCTGCAGCGTCACCACCGGGCGGCCGAGGAACTCCTGGGCCTCCTTGTGCGCGGTGATGTCGGTGCGGAACCCGGTCCCGGCCAGCACCAGGTGGTCGAGCGTGAGGAAGTCGCCCTCGCCCTCGTTGGTGAAGGCCGCGTCGTGGACCCGCTCGTAGCCGTTGTCGACGAACCACTTCAGGTACGCGGGCCCCTCGGCCGCGCGCTGCGGGTGGGTGAACCGCGCGCCGTACACGCGGCCGTCCACGACCAGCGCGCCGTTGGCGGCGAAGACCATGTCCGGCAGGCCCTCCACCGGGTCGATGAGGCTGACGCGGTGCCCGAGCTCCTCGTAGGCGCTCCTGAGGGTCTCCCACTGCCTGATCGCCACCTCGCGGTCGGCGCCGGACTCGGGATGCATCCACGGGTTGATCGCGTACTCGACCGCGAAATGGTCGGGCCGACACATGAGGTAGTGCCTCGTCATGGATAACCCCGCAGGTAAAGGTCGTGGTGACAGCCGCCGTCACGGTCTCGACGGCGGTGCCATCAGCCTAGGAACAGCGTTCTCGCAGGCCAAGGGGCCGCTTTTGCGCGCTGACGCGGGTTTCTTGCGTGCTTCAGGCTAGAAACGTCGATTCGTTGTGCGGGGCGATGAACGGCTCGCTGCGCGAGGTGACCAGGGGGGCCTCGATCAGGCGGGAGAGCACGATGGAGCTCTTGGTCCGCACCACGAACGGCTCCGAGGCGATGCGCTCGATCACCCTCTCCACGTGCCGCACGTCGGTGGCCCTGATGTGCAGCAGCGCGTCGGCCTCGCCGGTGATGGTGCACGCCGAGACGACCTCGGGATGGCGGCCGACGGCCACCCCGATCTCCGACGGCGAGGTCTTGCCCGCGCAGAACAGCTCCACGTAGGCCTCGGTGGTCCAGCCGAGCGCCGCGGGCTCCACCCGGGCGGTGAACCCGGTGATGGCGCCGGTCTCGCGCAGCCGGTCCACCCGGCGTTTCACCGCCGACGCCGACAGGCCCACCCGCTGCCCGATCTCCGCGTACGTGGCGCGGGCGTCCTCGATGAGCGCCCCGATGATGTCGCGATCCAGCCTGTCCAGTTCCACGCAGACCTGTATACCGCCTGGGTCGGCGCGGGTTCGCGATGGGCGGCGTGGCGTGCGGCCCGGACACGCGAATGCCGCCGGACAGATGATCTGTCCGGCGGCATGAGCCGTTCGCGAGGTCTCGGGTCAGGTCTGGTCGGCCTCGCCGGTGGCCTGCTCCTGGGCCTCCTCGGGGGAGGTCTCCAGGTCGTCGCTCGCCTGGGCTGCGTTCGCCGTCTGCTTGTCCAGGCCGACCCAGCTCGTCACGCTCTCGACCGCGAACAGCACGCCGAGGTAGAGCGTGAGCGCGGCCAGCACCCACGTCAGCACGCCCAGCGCGGCGCCGGCGCCGACCAGCAGCAGCCGGAGTTCCCAGCCCAGCCCGGCCTGGAACACCCAGGGGGCCGGCCAGATGCTCTGCCGCGTCCGGTACACCGTGTCGTAGGTGTGGTAGCCGATCACGTAGATCAGCACGTACAGCAGCCACTTGGGCGCGTCGGCCGCCAGGCCGATCAGGATGATCGTGAGGAACTCGGCCGCCCGGATCAGCGGCGGCGTCAGCCAGTCGAGCTTGCCGAGGTGGTCGCGGGCCGCGGTGGGCAGCACCAGGACGATCATGACCAGCACCGGGACGAGCAGCATCGGCCCGTTCACCAGCATCCCGGTCACGGCCATCGCGATGATCGCCAGCAGCGCGGCGAGCGAGGCGGGCACCGGGGGCAGACCCGGACCGACCTTGTCGCGCAGCAGCGTGACCAGCGGGCCGTCGTCGCGGTAGGCGAGCAGCCGGGCGGTCTGCACGCGCAGCCGCTCCTCGTACGGATCCGGAGCGGGGATGGTCTGCGGCTGGGTGATCATGCGAGAGACCTCATCAGGCGTCCGGTGAGCGAGTAGGCGGCCCCGATGCCGCCCCAGATGATCAGTGTCAGGAAGGTGATCCTGGCGTCGAACAGGGCGCTGACGATCGCGATGGCGGCGAAGCGCTCCCCGATGGGGAACACGATCATCTTGCGGGCCCAGTGCACGGCCCGGTACCTGCCGGCCCTGCCCCACATCTTCAGCAGGCTGCGGATCCCGCTGGTCGTGGCGTTCTTGCGCTGCTCCAGAGCCTGGCGCAGGCCGGTGTCGGCGCTGACCGACAGCGCCACCGAGGGCAGCGGCGACGGGGGCTTGCGCCGGTTCGCCGCGCCGTAGGAGAAGTCGAGGAGGTGCTTGATGGACTGCACGCCGAGCGCGATCAGCGCCAGCGTCCAGACGTCGCCCACGCCGGAGACCGCCGCGCCGACCGCCAGGCCCGCGAAGACCACGTACTCCTTGAACCGGTCGAACGTGGCGTCCAGCCACGCCCCCAGCACGCCGAACTTGCGGGCGTACCGCGCGACCTGGCCGTCCACGCAGTCGAAGACGAACGCGAAGTAGATCAGCACGCCGCCCGCGACCATCCCGGCCCGCTCTCCGGTGGCGAAGCACAGCGCCGCCGCCACGCCCAGCGCGATCGAGATCAGCGTGACCTGGTTGGGGGTGAGCCCCCGCCTGGCGGCCCAGCGGGCGATGAACCGGGAGTAGGTGCTGACGAAGTACGTGGTGAAGAAGCCGTCGGCGCCCTTCACCGCGTTGTTCAGCCGCGCCTTGTCCTCGTTGAACGTGGACATCTCGGCGAGCGCCTCGGCGGCCTGCTCGGGAGAGGACACCCGGCGGAAGAACAGGTCGCGGCGACCGCGGATGCCAACGGATACGCCCTTGCGCACCAGGCCCAGGACCAGCAGCTGGACCAGGTCGTCGTCGGGACCCAGCAGGTGGGCCATGTCGGCCAGCTCGCGGGCGGCCTCGGCGAGGACGGGCGCGTGCTTGTGGTGCAGGTGCAGCGGGCCGAGCAGGACCGAGTTGGGCCGGGTCACCCCGTGGAAGGCCGAGCCCACCGAGATGACCCGGGACTTGCGGGCGCGCACCCGGACGGGCAGGCCCTCCAGCCTCCGGTCGCCGATCTCCGGCAGAGCCTCGTCGATCGGGACGTCGGGGACGATGACGTCGCCGTTCTCGTCCTCCTCCCGCGGCTCCTTGGTGATCAGCGCGAGGGCTCCGCGCTTCGACTTGGTGATCTGGTAGATCAGCTCGTCGTGGATCAGCGAGTTGGTCGGCAGGAAGAGCAGGTTCTCGGTGGCGCCCTCGACCGCGTCGGCCACGGCGCGCAGGTCGCCGGCCAGGTCGGAGGTCTCGACCAGGCTGCCGGGGAAGCCCCGGTGGGCGGCGGCGTCGCCCGAGCGGACGATCGTCACCGGCTGGGGGTCGAGGGAGGCGAGCTGGCCGTGCAGCTTGCCGATCACCGTGGGGCAGCCGGGAAGCGCGGGCAGGGTCAACGCGGCGGGCGTCGCCTGGCCGGGAGCGGCATCGGGGCCGGGCGATGAGCCCAGCAGGACCACGCGGGGCATGGCACCCTTTCGTGCGGAGACGGGTGTTGAGGCGGTGTAACCGGGGGCGGCATTTCGCCAGAGGCCAAAGTTTAGTGAGTTTTGGGTGAACAACACGCACCGGTGATCTATCCGTGTCGTTTGATCATGGTTCCACCTCTGCCAAGTGGACGGCCCCACTACACTGTGCGGGTGAGTCTGTACCGTGACGACGGCATCGTGCTGCGCACCCACAAGCTGGGCGAGGCCGACCGCATCGTCACCGTCCTGACCCGGCGGATGGGCAAGATCCGGGCCGTCGCCAAGGGGGTCCGGCGGACAACATCACGATTTGGGGGCAGGCTCGAGCCGTTCACCCACGTCGACCTCCAGCTCCACACCGGCCGCACGCTCGACATGATCACCCAGGCCGAGACCATCCGGCCGTACGGCGAGTCGCTCGTCTCCGACTACCCGCGCTACACGGCGGGCACCGCGATGCTGGAGACCGCCGACCGCCTGGTCATGGGGGAGAAGGAGCCCGCGCTGCGCCAGTTCCTGCTGCTCGTCGGCGGCCTGCGCACGCTCGGTTCAGGTGACCACGAGGCCAGGCTCGTCCTGGACGCCTACTTCCTGCGCTCCCTCGCCGTCGCCGGGTACGCCCCCGCCCTGGAGGCCTGCGCCCGGTGCAAGGCCGTCTCGGTACGGGCCTTCGCCATCGTGGCCGGGGGCGTGGTGTGCGGGACCTGCCGCCCCGCGGGCGCGGCGGTGCCCGAGGGGGAGACCCTCGCCCTGATGGTGGCGCTGCTCAAGGGCGACTGGCTCACCGCGGACGCCTCCGTCGCCCGGCACCGCGCCGAGTGCAGCGGCCTGGTCGCGGCCTACCTCCAGTGGCATCTCGAACACGGCATACGCTCTCTTCGACACGTAGAAAGGGAGCTCGCCACGTGAACGTCCGCCCACCCGTCCCGCATCCCTCCGGCGCCACCCCGCCCCCGATCCCGCGCGACCTCGTGCCCCGGCACGTGGCGATCGTGATGGACGGCAACGGGAGGTGGGCCAAGCAGCGCGGCCTGCCCCGCACCGAGGGGCACAAGGCGGGCGAGGCGTCGCTCTTCGACGTGATCGAGGGCGCGATCGAGCTCGGCATCCCCTACCTGTCGGCCTACGCCTTCTCCACGGAGAACTGGAAGCGCTCCCCCGACGAGGTCCGCTTCCTGATGGGTTTCAACCGCGACGTCATCCGCCGCCGCAGGGACCAGCTCCACGCGATGGGCGTGCGGGTCCGCTGGGCGGGCCGCCCCGGCCGGCTGTGGAGGAGCGTCATCCAGGAGCTGCGCGACGCCGAGGAGATGACCGAGGGCAACTCCACGCTCACCCTGCAGTTCTGCGTCAACTACGGCGGCCGCGCCGAGATCGTGGACGCCGCCCTGCGCCTGGCGCAGGACATCGCCGACGGGCGGGTGAAGCCGGGCCGGGTGAAGGAGGAGACCTTCGCCCGGTACCTGGACGAGCCGCAGATCCCCGACGTCGACCTGTTCGTGCGGTCCTCCGGCGAGCAGCGCATCTCCAACTTCCTGATCTGGCAGACGGCGTACGCCGAGATGGTCTTCCTCAACCGTCTCTGGCCCGACTTCGACCGCCGCGATCTGTGGGAGGCCTGCGAGACGTACGCCAAGCGCGACAGGAGATACGGGGGAGCGGTGCCGAACGCGGTCCCGTCCGCGCGGGACGCCTCGGGCGGCCCGGGTGCCGCAGCGGAATAATGTTATGTTCCGGGTGACGCAGACCCGCTGAGAGGTGCCCCCGGATGACTGTCAGGATCGAACGCGACGGGCCCGTCACCACCGTCGTGCTCTCCAGGCCCGAGGTCCGCAACGCCGTCGACGGCCCCACGGCGCGGGCGCTCGCCGACGCCTTCCGCGACTTCGACGCCGACCCCGGCGCGGCGGTGGCCGTGCTGTGGGGCGAGGGGGGCACGTTCTGCGCGGGAGCCGACCTCAAGGCCGTCGCCGAGGGCCGCGCCAACCGGGTGGACCCCGAGGGCGACGGGCCGATGGGGCCCACCCGGATGCGGCTCGGCAAGCCCGTGATCGCGGCCGTCGCCGGGCACGCGGTCGCCGGAGGGCTGGAGCTGGCCCTCTGGTGCGACCTGCGGGTGGCCGAGGAGGACGCGGTGTTCGGGGTCTTCTGCCGCCGCTGGGGCGTCCCGCTGGTCGACGGAGGCACCGTCCGGCTGCCGCGGCTGGTCGGGACGGGACGGGCGATGGACATGATCCTCACCGGCCGTCCGGTGGCCGCCGCGGAGGCCCTCGGCATGGGGCTGGTCGACCGGGTGGTGCCGGCCGGCACCTCGCGTGCCGCCGCCGAGAACCTGGCCGCCTCCATCGCGCGCTTTCCCCAGGAGTGCATGCGCGGCGACCGCATGTCGGTGCTGGAGCAGGAGGGGCTGCCCGAGCGGGAGGCCATGGCGGGGGAGCTGCGCCACGGCCTGAACGCCCTGCCCGGCGCGGTGGCCGGTGCGTCCCGCTTCGCCGCCGGAGCCGGCCGCCACGGCGACTTCGGCGCTCCGTGACCCGCGGTTCCCGGGCGGGGGCCGGGTTCGCGCCCCTCCGCGTCGCCTCGGCTCAGGCCTTGACCTCGCGCGGACGGCCGGTCTCCACCTCGTGGACGAAGCCGCGCACCGAGTCACGTCACAACCTACCCGCATTACCTACTCGGTCAACAGGTATCAGTGGAGGGCGACGTCAGGCCCGGCGCCGGGCGCGGTAGGCGGCGACGTGCATCCGGTTCCCGCAGGTGCGGCTGTCGCAGTAGACCCGCGAGCGGTTGCGTGACTCGTCCACGAAGACGTGGTCGCAGTCGGGTGCCGAGCAGGTGCGCAGGCGCTCCCACTCGCCCTCGACGAGCAGGTGGGCCAGGGCGACCCCGATGTCGGCCGCGAGGTGCTCGTGGAGCGAGGCGTCCGGCGCGAAGTAGTGGACGTGCAGGGGGTGGCCGTCGTGCTCCGCCAGGCGCGGGGTGATGCGGGTCCCGCTCAGCAGGGTGTTCAGCCGGATGACCGCGGTGGGCTGGTCCGGGGCGGTGAAGACCTTGTGGAAGGCCTCGCGCAGCGCGCGCACCTGGGTCAGGTCGGCGGCGTCCAGCTCGCCGATCCCGCTGACCTCCCAGCGCGCCACGAAGTCGCCGAGTTTCCTCAGGTCGGTCAGGGTGTCCTCGCCTCCGGTGGAAGGGGAGGTGTTGACCAGGTCGACCGCGGTGGCGAGTGAGTGCACCATGTCATGTCCGAATGGCATGTTGACTCCTGTAGGAGGCGATTGCAACGTGGAGGCGCGTACGGCGGCTCGCCGTGTCGGAAGCGTATCTCTCCCGTGGACCTCCGGCGCCCCCTCCCGGGCACCCGTCACCGTGGCGCGGCCCGTGCGACGAGGCTTTCCGTGAAGCATGTCCTGGTGAGCCGTGATGTTGTACGCCGCGTCCTGAAAACAGTCTCCTCGTACAGTGTGCTCCGTCGCGCCCGGGTGTCCGCTCGGGCGCGGTCAGGCGCGGCTCGGTGTGCGGAGCGGTTTGGCGGCGGTGGCGCAGGAGGCGCAGGTTCCGAAGATCTCCACCGTGTGGGTGATCTCGGTGAAGCCGTGCTCGGAACCGACGGTCTCGGCCCAGCGCTCCACCGCGGGCCCGGCCACCTCCACCGTGCGGCCGCACCTGCGGCAGACCAGGTGATGGTGGTGGTCGCCGCTGGCGCACGCCCGGTAGACCGACTCGCCGTCGTCGGTGCGCAGCACGTCGACGTGACCGGTGTCGGCGAGCGCCTGGAGCGCCCGGTAGACGGTGGTCAGTCCGATCTTGGCGCCTTCCGCGCGCATCTCCGCGTAGACGTCCTGCGCGCTGCGGAACCCCTCGCTCTGGCGGAGGATCGCGTGGACGGCGTCACGCCTGTTGCTCATGGGCTGGACTCCTGAGGTCGGCTTCGACGTACGAATCTACCGAGCCCGAGGGCGAGGACGAACCCCGCGAGAGCGACGATGACGATGATCGCGCCCGGCGGGACCTCGATGTAGAAGGAGGAGGTCAGGCCACCGACCGTGGAGATCATCCCGAACAACATGGAAAGGAACATCGTGCTCACGAACCCCCGGGTGAGCTGCTGGCTGGTCGCCACCGGTACCACCATCAACGCGCTCACCAGAAGCAATCCTACGACGCGCATGGCGATGACCACGGTCAGCGCGGCGGTCACGGCGATCAGCAGGCTGAGGAAGCGGACCGGCAGGCCGCTGGCCTTGGCGACCTCCTCGTCCTGGCACAGTACATAGAGTTCCCGCCCGAAGACGGTCACCACGCCGAGCACCGCCACCGCCAGCAGGCCGATCACCCACACGTCCTCGACGGCGACGCTGCTGATCGAGCCGAACAGGTAGGACATCAGCGTGGCGTTGCTCCCCCCGGGAGCCAGCGAGATGAGCAGCACACCTCCGGCGATGCCGCCGTAGAACAGCAGGGCGAGCGCCACGTCCCCGCTGGTCCTGCCGCGCTCGCGGACCAGTTCGATGGCCACGGCGCCCAGTATCGAGACCACCACGGCCGTCAGCACCGGGGCCGTTCCGGTCAGGAAGCCCAGGGCCACGCCGGTCAGCGCGACATGCCCGATGCCGTCGCCCAGCAGGGCCAGGCGGCGCTGGACCATGAACGTGCCGATGGCGGGGGCGGCCAGGCCGACCAGGAGAGCGGCGATCAGCGCCCGCTGCATGAAGTCGAACTGCAGAAGCTCGATCACGAGGCGGGCCTCCAGTCGAGCGGGCTCACGGGCTCCTCCTCGGCGTGCGGGTGCACATGGTCGTGGCCGGGCAGCGCGTGTGTGCCGACCGCCTGGGGTGGCGGGCCGTCGTGACACACGTACCCGTCCCGCAGGACCACCGCCCGGGTGATCAGGGGCTCCAGCGGGCCGAGCTCGTGCGCGACCAGCAGGACCGTCTTGCCCTGCGCGACGAGCGTGGACAGGGTCTCCGCGAGGAGCAGCTGGCTCTCGGAGTCGACGCCCGCCGTGGGCTCGTCCATGACGAAGGTGTCGGGCTCTCCGGCGAGGGCGCGGGCGATCAGCACCCGCTGCTGCTGCCCGCCGGACAGCGCCTGCACCGGATCGGAGGCGCGGTGGGCCAGCCCGACGGCCGCCAGGGCCCTGCCGGTCGCCTCACGGTCGGCCGCGCCGGTCGGGCGCAGCCGGCGCTGCCTCGCGATCCTGCCGGAGGCGACGACCTCGCGGATCGTGGTCGGCACACCCCCGCCCACCGAGAGCCGCTGGGGTACGTAGCCGATCCGCCACCATTCGCGGAACCGGGCGGGCGGCCTGCCGTACAGGAGGGTCTCGCCGCCGGAGAGGGGGATGAGGCCGAGCAGGGCGCGGATGAGGGTGGACTTTCCCGATCCGTTCGCGCCGAGCACCGCCACCGCCTCACCGGGCTCGACGGACAGGTCGATCCCGCGAAGCACCGGACGGCGGTCCAGGTTGACCTGGCCGCCGTTCATGGTGAAAACCGTTTTGCTGGATGTCACGTGTGGCCTTTACGAGCAGCCGAGGGCTGCCTGGAGTGTGGAGAGGTTCTGGCGCATGGCGGACAGGTAGTCGCCGTTCGACGGCTGGCTCTCCACCGGATCGAGGACCGCGGTCTTCGCACCGACCTCCTGGGCGAGAATCTCGCCGACCTTCGGGCTGACGAGGGTTTCGGTGAAAATCGTAGTTACTTTCTCCTGCTTGGCCACTTTTGCCACTTCAGCGAGGCGAGCGGGAGAGGGCTCGCCGTCGGGGTCGAGGCCGCTGATACCGATCTGGTGCAGCTTGTAGCGGTCGGCGAGATAGCCGAAAGCGGCGTGGCTGGTGACGATCGCGTCCGAGGAACAGGTGGCCAGGCCCTTGGCCAGCTCCCCGTCCAGGGTGGTGAGGTCGGCGGCGGTGGCGGCGGCGCGGTCCCGGTAACCCTGCGCGTGCGCGGGGTCGGCGGTGGCCAGCCTCTCGCCGAGCTTGGTGGCGACCGTCGCGAAGCGGGCCGGGTCGAGCCAGAGGTGGGGGTCGTGACCGGTCTCCTCGTGGTCGTGCCCCTCCTCACCGTGGTCCTCCTCCTCCGCGACCGCGGGAAGGGGGGTGACCGAGGTGGCCGCGTCGAAGGCCCGGTCGGCGGCGTGCTGCTCGACGGCCTCGTCCACCGCGGGCTGGACGCCCTTGATGTAGACGACGAGCCCCGTCTTCTCCAGCCCGGCCACCTGGAGCGGGGACAACTCCAGATCGTGCGGCTCGACGCCGGGCTTGGTCAGGCCGGCGACGGTCGCGTCGGGACCGCCCACCCGCTCGGCGAGCCACTGCAGGGGATACATGGCCGCGGTGACGGCGGGTTTCCCGTCCGCGGAAACGCCCGATGCCTCCCCGGATGAGCCGCCGGTGGTCGAGCCGGCCTCGGCACCGCAGGCGGTGACGGCGGCGAGGAGGACGGCGGACGCGGCCAGGCTGGCATTACGTATGCGGATACGTCGGGAGGACTCGGACATCATGCTAGCTAGTATGCGCGTAAATGAAAATGGTTGTCAAAGTCGGGTCTCGCGCGATGCCCGCGACCGGGAACGGGAGGCCTTCGGACGGCGGGCCTCCGGACGGCGGGCGTCAGAGAGCCCGGCCGGCGAAGGGGGCGAGTATCGCGGGCCGGGCTCTCGTCGCCGGGCCGGGGAGCCGCCGCTCTCCGGCCTCGGCGGTCGGTGGTGGGGGAACGCGGTGATCCCGGCCCGGCGGAGAGGATCCGGGCCGCACCTCCCGGCTTTCGGCGGGCCGCGGCGCCCGAGAGTGCGGGCGCCCGGCCCCGCTGGTAGCCGGGAGGTGCGGCCCGGGCTCAGCCGGGGACCAGGCCGACGCGTCCTTCCCCGGTGTAGACGTTCATCGAGCTGCCCCTGACGAACCCGATGAGTGTCAGCCCCGTCTCGGCGGCCAGCTCCACGGCCAGCGAGGAGGGGGCCGAGACGGCGGCGAGGATCGGGATACCGGCCATCACCGCCTTCTGGACCAGCTCGAAGGAGGCGCGTCCCGACACCATGAGCACGGTCGAGGCCAGCGGCAGGCGCCCGTCGCGCAGCGCCCAGCCCACCAGCTTGTCCACCGCGTTGTGCCGGCCCACGTCCTCGCGCACGCAGAGCACGTCGCCGCCGAGCGTGAACAGGCCCGCGGCGTGCAGGCCGCCGGTCCGGTCGAACACCCGCTGCGCCGCGCGAAGCCGGTCGGGCAGCGCCGCGATCACCTCGGCCGTCACCGGCGCGGGATCGCCGTCCACCCGCCATTTCGCGACCGTGCGGACCGCGTCGAGCGAGGCCTTGCCGCACACCCCGCACGAGGAGGTGGTGTAGAAGTTGCGCTCCAGGGAGGTCGCCGGCGGGGAGGTGCCCGCGGCCAGCCTGACGTCGAGCACGTTGTAGGTGTTGGCGCCGTCGGCGGTGGCGCCCGCGCAGTAGCGGATCGCGGTGACCTCCTCGGCGGAGGTGACCACCCCCTCGCTCACCAGGAAGCCCGCCGCCAGGTCGAAGTCGTCGCCCGGCGTGCGCATGGTGATCGTGAGCGGCCGTCCGTCGAGCCGGATCTCCAGCGGCTCCTCGGCCGCCAGCACGTCGACCCGGTGGGCGGCCGCGGCCTCCCGCAGCCGCAGGACCCGGCGCTTGACGGTGACCCTACCCATCGGCGGAGGCCGTCCGCGTGCCGGGGACAGGTCCGGAGGCGGAACCGGGGACGGGTACGGAGGCGGGTACGGAAGCAGGGCCGGAGAGGGGGATCGTGTCCTCCGAGGTGGCCACGTTCTGGACGTGCTGGAAGCCGAAGCGGCCCTTGATGCACAGGTTGCCGTGGGTGACCGGGTTGTCGTGCGGCGAGCTCACCTTGACGATCCGGTTGTCCTGCACGTGCAGGGTCAGGTTGCAGCCGACCCCGCAGTAGCTGCAGATCGTCGTCGTCTCGGTCTGCCGGGACTCGTCCCAGCTGCCCGCGGCACGCATGTCGAACTCGCTCTTGAACGACAGCGCCCCGGTGGGGCAGACCTCCACGCAGTTGCCGCAGTAGACGCAGGCGGAGTCGGTGAGCGGGGCGTCGTGCTCGGTCGAGATCATCGCGTCGAAGCCCCGCCCGGCGACCGAGATGGCGAAGCTGTTCTGCCACTGGTCGCCGCAGGCGTCGACACACTTGTAGCAGAGGATGCACTTGGAGTAGTCGCGCACGTAGAGGTCGTTGTCGACCTTCGCGGGCTGCGCGACCGTGGCGGCCTCCTCGCCGAAGCGGTCGGGCCGCGCGCCGTACTCCTCGATCCACTCGGCCGCGCGTGGTGTGGTGGACAGGTCGGCCGTCGAGGCCAGCAGCTCCAGGACGATCTTGCGGCTGTGCCGGGCACGCTCGGTCGCGGTGCCGACGGCCATGCCGGGCTCGGCCCTGCGCGAGCAGGCGGGGGCGAGCGTACGGGCGCCCTCGACCTCGACCACGCAGACCCGGCAGGCGTTCTTCGGGGTGAGGGTGTCGCCGTAGCAGAGGGTCGGGATGTCCTTGCCCGCCGCCGAGCAGGCGTCCAGCACGGTCGAGCCCTCCGGCACCCGGACCGGGTCGCCGTCGACGGTCATCTCGATCAGCCGCCGGGGCGGCTGCAGGGGAACACTCATGATGCCTCCGAGGGGGAGAAGACGCCCAGCCGGTCGATGGCCGACTCGACGGCGTTCCAGGCGGTCTGGCCGAGCCCGCAGATCGAGGCGTCGCGCATGGCCTGGCCGACCTCCCGCAGCAGCGCGATGTCACCGGAGGTGGGCCTGCGGCGCAGCCGGTGCAGCGCCTCCTCCTGCCGCACGGTGCCCACCCGGCAGGGCACGCACTGCCCGCACGACTCGTCGCGGAAGAACTCCGCGATGCGCACGAGGATGTGCGCCAGGTCGACGCTGTCGTCGAGCACCAGGACCACGCCCGAACCCAGTGTCGTGCCGGCCGCCCGGGTGCCCTCGAAGGTCAGCGGGACGTCGAGCTCGTCCGGGCGGACGAATCCGCCGGCCGCGCCGCCCAGCAGCACCGCCCGGAGCTGCCCGGTCGCGCCCCCGGACAGGTCGAGGAGCTCGCGCAGGGTGGCGCCGAACGGCAGCTCGTAGACGCCCGGTCTGGCGACCGTGCCCGAGACGCAGAACAGCTTGGTGCCCGTCGAGCCCTCCGTGCCGGTCGCCGCGTAGGCGGCCGCCCCGCCGGCCAGGATGGGCAGCACGTTGACCAGGGTCTCGACGTTGTTGACCACGGTGGGCTTGCCGAACAGGCCCTTCTCCACGGGGAAGGGCGGTTTGCTGCGCGGCTCGCCGCGGAAGCCCTCGATCGAGTTGAAGATCGCGGTTTCCTCGCCGCAGATGTAGGCGCCCGCGCCGCGCCTGATCTCGATGTCGAAGGCGAAGCCCTGCCCCATGACATCGGCCCCGAGCAGGCCGCGCGCACGGGTGACCTCGATGGCGTGGGCCATCCGGCTGATCGCCCGGGGATACTCCCCGCGGATGTAGAGGTAGCCCTTGGGGCAGCCGGTGGCGTACGCGGCGATGGTCATCGCCTCCACCAGCGCGTACGGGTCGCCCTCCATGACCACGCGGTCCTTGAAGGTGCCCGGTTCGCTCTCGTCCGCGTTGCAGACCAGGTAGTGGGGGTGGTCGAGCTGGCGGGCCGCGGCCTCCCACTTGCGCCCGGTGGGGAACGCCGCCCCGCCCCGCCCGACGAGACCGGATTCGAGCACCTCGCGGATGACACCGGCGGGGCCGATCCTGACGGCCTCGCGCAGCGCGGTGTAGCCGCCCTCGGCCCGGTAGTCGTCCAGGCTCGCCGGGTCGACGACGCCCACCCGGCGCAGCAGCACGAGGGAGGGGTCGCCCGCCTGCGGGACGGCGTGCTCGGCGGGGGGCTCCGCACGCTCGGCCAGGGCGGGGCCGCCGGTGGCGTCCATGCCGCTGAGACCGCCGAGCTTGCTGAGGTCCCTCACCTTGCTCGCGTCGCCCGCGCCGCCGGCGCCGCTCGTGCCGTCCGCGTGGTCGGCGTCGCCCGTGCCGCCCGTGCCGTCGGCGCCCTCCGCGGCACGAGCGTCGCCCGCGTTGCCGACGTCGCCCGTGCCGCTCGCGTCGCCGGTGTCGTGGGCCCGGCCGGCTCCGTTGGCCGCGCCGCTTCCGTTGGCGCCGCCCCCGTCCGGGCCGCCGTGTCCGTTCGCGCCACCGGTGGAGGCCGGTGCCGGTTCGGCCGGGCCGTACACGGTCGCCCCCGGGAACTCACCGGCCTGCAGGGCCAGTGCGGCGGGTGCCCGCTCGCACAGGCCGAGACAGGGGCTCGGCTGCCAGGACATGCCGGGCGGGCCGAGCCTCTCCTCGGTGCTCCGCCGCACCGCGTCGGCGCCGCGCGCCTGGCAGGCCAGGTCGGTGCAGACGTGGAGCACCCGCGCCGGTCGCGGCTTCACGGAGAACAGCGAGTAGAAGGTCGCCACCCCGTACGCCTCGGCGGGCGGCACGGTCAGGCGGCGGCAGATGTAGTCGAGGGCTCCCTCGCTGATCCACCCGATCCTGTCGTTGACCGCGTGCAGCGCGGGGAGCAGGAGATCGCGCCTGTTGCGGGCCTCGTGTCCGCCGACGGCGATCCGCAGGTCGTCGTCCGAGCGGGCGCCGCCCTCCCAGCCCGTCGCGGGGGCGCCGAGGAAGGCGTCGACGGCGGCGCGTTCCTCGGCCGAAGGCCGGGCGTCACTGAACCGGAGATCCACGCCCCCTTCACCCGGCCTTCGCGGGTACGAGCTTGTCGACGCGCACGGCGGCGGCCTTGAACTCCGCGGTGCCCGCGATCGGGCAGGTGGCCTCGATGGTGAGGGAGTTGGTGTCGACCTCGTCGGGGAAGTGCATCGTCATGAAGACCAGGCCGGGACGCAGGGCCGGGTCGATGTGGACGGGGGCGACGACCGAGCCGCGCCGGGAGCTGATCCTGACCTCCTCGCCGGGACTCACCCCCAGCCGCGCGGCGTCCTCGGGGGACAGCTCGATGTTCTCGCCCCTGCGCAGCGGCGAGGCGAACCCGGACGACTGCACGCCGGTGTTGTAGGAGTCGAGACGGCGGCCGGTGGTGAGCCGCAGGGGATATTCGTCGTCGAGCAGGTCGACCGGCGGGGAGTGTTCGAGCACCGCGAACGGCGCGGCCCTGCCCCGCCGGGCCGGGTCGCTCTCCCAGAGCCGCCCGTGCAGGAAGGGCGGTTCGAGGGAGTCCTCCGACGGGCAGGGCCACTGGATGCCCTGCAGCTTGTCGAGCCTGTCGTAGGTCATGCCGGTGTGGGCGGGGGAGAGGGCGCGGAGCTCGTCCCAGACCTCCTCGGCACCGGTGTAGTTCCAGTCGTGGCCCAGGCGGCGGGCCAGCTCGCAGAGGATCCAGATGTCGTCGCGGGCCTCGCCCGGAGCCTGGAGCGCCTTGCGGACCCGCTGCACCCGCCGCTCGCTGTTGGTGAAGGTGCCCTCGCTCTCGCACCAGGCCGCGCCCGCCGGCAGCACCACGTCGGCCATCTGGGCGGTCTTGGTCAGGAAGATGTCCTGCACGACCAGGTGGTCGAGCATGCTGAGCCGCTTGACGCAGTTCAGCGAGTCGGCCTCGGACTGCACCGGGTTCTCCCCGATGAGGTAGCAGGTGGTGACCTCGCCCTCGGCCATCCCCTCCAGCATCTCGGTGAGGTTGCGGCCGTAGCGCGGCTGGATGGGTGCATCCCACGCCTGCTCGAACTTGACGCGGATCTCCGGGTCGAGGATGTCCTGGAAGCCGGGCAGCCGGTTGGGGATGGCTCCCATGTCCCCGCCGCCCTGCACGTTGTTCTGGCCGCGCAGGGGGGACAGGCCCGAACCGTAGCGCCCGACGTGGCCGGTGAGCAGCGCCAGGTTGATGAGGGCGCGCACGTTGTCGGTGGCGTTGTGGTGCTCGGTGATGCCGAGCGTCCAGCACAGCTGGGCGCGGTCGGCCCTGGCGTAGGCGTGCGCGAGCTCCCGGATGGCGGCCGCGGGCACGCCGGTGACCTGCTCGGCCACCGGGAGCGTCCACGGCTCGACCGAGGCGGCGAACTCCTCGAAGCCCTCGGTGGCGCGCTCGATGAACGAGGCGTTGTGCAGCCCCGCGTGGATGATCTCCCGGGCCACCGCGTGCGCGAGCGGGATGTCGGTGCCCACGTTGAGGCCCAGCCAGAGGTCGGCCCACTCGGCGGTGCCCGTGCGGCGGGGGTCGACCGCGAACATGCGGGCGCCCTTCCTTATCCCCTTGAGCACGTGGTGGAAGAAGATCGGGTGCGCGTTGCGCGCCGCCGAGCCCCACATCAGGATCACGTCGGCGTCCTCCACCTCCTGGTAGGAGGAGGTGCCGCCGCCGCTGCCGAAGGCCGCGGACAGGCCCGCCACGCTCGGGGCGTGGCAGGTGCGGTTGCAGGAGTCGACGTTGTTGGTGCCGATCACGACCCGGGTGAACTTCTGGCCCACGTAGTTCATCTCGTTGGTGGAACGGGCGCACGACAGCATCGCGAAGGAGTCGGGCCCGTGTTGCTCGACATTGCGCCGGAAGCCCTCCGCGGCCCGTTGCAGCGCCTCGTCCCAGGTGGCGCGGCGCAGCACGCCGTCTTCACGGACAAGGGGATGGGTGAGCCGGTCGTAGTGCTCGGCGCGGTCCCCGCGGTCCCTCTTCATACCCCATCCTTTCGACAGTCCTGTATACAGTCTACGGTATGTCGTATTAACTGGCGGCGGCAAGGTTTTCCCGGACCCGCTCGTCCAGGAGGTCGGCGACCGCGTGGATCGCCCGTAGCGTGGGCACCTCGGCGCCGGTCAGGTCGGCCAGTTCCACAACGGCGGCGAGGAGCACGTCGAGCTCCAGGGGCTTGCCCTTCTCCAGGTCCTGGAGCGTGGAGGTCTTGTGCTCCCCCGCCCGCTCGGCGCCCGCGATCCGGCGCTCGATTGAGATGTCCGGCTCGCAGCCCACCCGGCGGGCCACGTCGACGGTCTCGCGCATCATGGTGACGACGAGGTCGCGCGTCCCGCGGTGACGGCAGATGCCCGCCATGGTCGCCCGGGTGAGCGCGCTGATCGGGTTGAAGGCGATGTTGCCCATGAGCTTGATCCAGATGTCGCGCCGCAGATCCGTCTCGACGGGACATTTCAGCCCGCCCTCGATCATGGCGGCGCTGAAGTCGACGCAGCGTGAGGAGAGGGAGCCGTCGGGCTCGCCGATGGAGAAGCGGGTGCCCTCCAGGTGGCGGATCACGCCGGGCGCCTCGATCTCCGTCGCCGCGTAGACGACGCATCCGATGGCGCGCTCCAGCGGCAGGGCGGCGGTGACCGCCCCGCCGGGGTCGACGCTCTCGATCACGTGGCCCTGGTAGGGGCCGGGCAGCCGGTGGAAATACCACCACGGGATGCCGTTCTGGGCCGCGATGAGGCCGGTGGTCTCGTGGAGCAGCGGCCGGATCATGGGCCCGGCCGCCGCGTAGGAGTTGGCCTTGAGGCCGAGGAAGACGTGGTCCACCGGGCCGACCTCGCGGGGGTCGTCGGTGGTGTGGGGGTGGGCGGTGAAGTCTCCGCGCGGGCTCAGCACGCGCACTCCCGATTCGCGCATCGCCGCGAGGTGCTCTCCGCGGGCGATCAGATGCACCTCGGCGCCCGCCCTGCACAGGGCGGCGCCGACGTAGGCGCCGATGGCGCCGGCGCCAAGAACAGCGACTTTCACAAGAGGCTCCGTCCTCGCGTCCATAGTGCATTCGGTATACAGTATGGAAAAAATCCGGTCAAGGAGCCGCCGATGGCCGTCCCCCGATCCACCGTCCACGAAGCCCCGTCCCGCGATCCGGGCACCACGCCCTCGCAGCCCCCGCCGCGACCCGGCGGGCCGACCGAGGGAGCGTCGCACCGCGGCGCCCCCGCGGAGACGCTCCCGTGGGAGTCGGCCCGCCGGGTCGCCGCGTCCGCCGCGGGGCCGCTCCCCCCGGTCGACCTCCCCCTCCATCTGGCGTACGGCTGCCGCCTGGCCGCGCCGCTGCACGCCCTCGTCCCGGTGCCGGGCGCCGACGTGGCCGCGATGGACGGCTACGCGGTCGCGGGTGATCCACCCTGGCGGATCGCGGGCCTCGTGCTGGCCGGGGGCGCGCCCTTCGGGGCCGCGCTCGCGCCCGGCACGGCGGTGGAGATCGCCACCGGTGCCCCGGTGCCCGAGGGGGCCGAGGCGGTGCTGCCCTACGAGCTGGCCGTACGGACCGGCGGGGCGCCGGGGGCCGGACCGGTCCCCGGGGGCGGGCCGCCGGACCGATCCGTGCCGCCGGGCCGGTTCGCGCCGCCGCTCGGCCGGTTCGCGCCGCGGGGCGGGGAGCCGTGGCCGGCGGGCGAGCCGGCCGGCGAGTGGGTGTCGGCCCCGGCGGGGGCGGTCGAGCCCGGCAGGCACATCCGGCGGCGCGGTGAGGACTGCCCGCTGGGGACCGTGGTGCTCACGGCCGGTTCGGCCGTCACGCCCGCGGTCCTCGGCCTGGCGGCAGGGCTCGGGCACGACGTGCTCCGCGTACGGCCCAGACCGCTGGTGTCCGTGCTGGTCACGGGCGACGAGGTGGTGACGCGTGGGCTGCCGGGCCCGGGGCGGGTGCGCGACGCGATCGGTCCGATGCTGCCGGGGCTCATCGAGTGGGCGGGCGGCCGCACCGAGGCGCCGCGGTGGCTGCCCGACGGGGCGCGGGCGCTGGCCGTCGCGCTCGCGGGGACCCCGGACGGTCCGCCGGGCCAGGTGATCGTGGTCTGCGGCGCCTCGTCGAAGGGGCCCGCCGACCACCTGAGGGCGGTGCTCGCCGGGCTCGGGGCGGAGATCCTCGTCGACGGCGTCGCGGTGCGTCCCGGCCATCCGCAACTCCTCGCCAGGCTCCCCGGCGGGCGCCTGGTGGCGGGGCTGCCGGGCAATCCCTACGCCGCCCTGGTCGCCGCGCTGACGTTGCTCGCCCCGGCGGTCCGGGCGCTCGCGGGCGGCCCCGAGGCCCCGCGCGAGCGGTCCGCGCTGACCGGTCACGTACGACCCCACCACACCGACACCCGCATGGTCGCGGTGCGGCGCGGCGGACGCGGCGCGGTGCCCGTCGGGCACGACCGACCGGGATCGCTGTGGGGGGCCGCGCTCGCCGAGGCGCTCGCGGTCGTCCCGCCCGGGTGGGGGGGCGAGCCGGTCGAGCTCGTCCCACTGCCCGCACAAAGGGTCTAGACATCCCTGGACCCCGGGGGTAACCATTGCCCTCATACGGTATGCAGTATGGAGAACACAATCGAGAGGACCACCAGAATGACCCAGCCAGCGGACACGGCGCCGGAAACCATCTCCGGAGGCCACCTGGTGGCGAAGGCGCTCAAGGCGGAGGGGATCGATGTGATCTTCACGCTCTGCGGCGGCCACATCATCGACATCTACGACGGTTGCGTCGACGAGGGCATCGAGGTCATCGACGTCCGCCACGAGCAGGTGGCGGCGCACGCGGCCGACGGTTACGCCCGGATCACCGGCAAGCCGGGTTGCGCGGTCGTGACGGCGGGGCCGGGCACCACCGACGCGGTGACCGGCGTGGCCAACGCCTTCAGGGCGGAGAGCCCCATGCTGCTCATCGGGGGGCAGGGGGCTCTGAGCCAGCACAAGATGGGCTCGCTGCAGGACCTGCCCCACGTCGACATGATGACCCCGATCACCAAGTTCGCGGCCACGGTCCCCTCGACCGAGCGGGTGGCCGACATCGTCTCGATGGCCTTCAGGGAGTGCTACCACGGCGCTCCCGGGCCGTCCTTCCTGGAGATCCCGCGCGACGTCCTCGACGCCAGCGTCCCGCTCTCCAAGGCCCGCATTCCCGAGGCGGGCCGTTACCGTGCCTCGGTACGCCAGGCCGGAGACCCCGAGGCCGTCGAGCGTCTCGCCGACCTGCTGGCCCACGCGGAGAAGCCCTGCGTCCTGCTGGGCAGCCAGGTCTGGACCACCCGGGGCACCGACGACGCGATCAACTTCGTCCGCGCCCTCAACATCCCCGCCTACATGAACGGCTCGGCCCGCGGCACGCTGCCCCCCGGCGACCCGCACCACTTCCAGCTCTCCCGGCGCTACGCCTTCACCAACGCCGACCTGATCATCATCGTCGGCACCCCGTTCGACTTCCGGATGGGCTACGGCAAGCGCCTGTCGCCCTCGGCGACGGTGGTCCAGATCGACCTCGACTACCGCACCGTCGGCAAGAACCGCGACGTCGACCTGGGCATCGTCGGTGACGCCGGGCTGATCCTGGCCGCGGCCACCCAGGCCGCCTCGGGCCGTGTCGAGAACGGCGCGACCCGGCGCAAGGAGTGGCTGGAGGAGCTGCGCGCGGTCGAGACCGCGGCCTACGAGAAGCGGCTGCCCCGCCAGCTCTCCGGTGCGCAGCCGATCGACCCCTACCGCCTGGTCCACGAGATCAACGAGTTCATGACCGAGGACACCATCTACATCGGCGACGGCGGCGACATCGTCACCTTCTCCGGTCAGGTCGTCCAGCCCAAGTCGCCCGGGCACTGGATGGACCCCGGGCCGCTCGGCACCCTCGGCGTCGGCGTCGCCTTCGCCATGGCGGCCAAGTACGCCAGGCCCGACAAGGAGGTGCTCTGCCTCTTCGGAGACGGGGCGTTCAGCCTCACCGGCTGGGACTTCGAGACGATGGTCCGCTTCGACCTGCCGTTCATCGGCGTCATCGGCAACAACTCGTCGATGAACCAGATCCGCTACGGCCAGGCCGCCAAGTACGGCGAGAACCGCGGCCGGGTCGGCAACACCCTCGGCGACGTCAGATACGACGAGTTCGCCCGGATGCTGGGCGGCCACGGCGAGGAGGTCAGGGACCCCGCCGACATCAGGCCCGCGCTGGAGCGTGCCCGCGAGTCGGGCAAGCCCGCCCTGATCAACGTGTGGGTCGATCCGGACGTCTACGCGCCCGGAACCATGAACCAGACCATGTACAAGTGAGGGGGACCCCATGAAGGCACTGGAAGGTGTCCGCGTCCTCGACATGACCCACGTGCAGTCGGGTCCGTCCTGCACGCAGCTCCTGGCCTGGCTCGGCGCCGATGTGATCAAGCTGGAGGCGCCCTCCGGCGACATCACCCGCAAGCAGCTGCGCGACGTCCCCGACGTCGACAGCCTCTACTTCACGATGCTGAACTGCAACAAGCGCAGCATCACCCTCAACATGAAGAGCGAGCGCGGCAAGCAGCTCTTCACCGAGCTGCTGCGCGACTCCGACATCCTGGTGGAGAACTTCGGGCCCGGCGCGGTGGACCGGATGGGGTTCTCCTGGGACCGGATCCAGGAGCTCAACCCGCGGCTGGTCTACGCCTCGATCAAGGGTTTCGGCCCGGGACGCTACGCCAAGTTCAAGGCGTACGAGGTGATCGCCCAGGCGATGGGCGGCTCGATGAGCACCACCGGCTTCGAGGACGGCCCGCCGCTGGCCACCGGCGCCCAGATCGGCGACTCGGGCACCGGCATCCACGCCGTGGCCGGCATCCTGGCCGCCCTCTACCAGCGCGAGCAGACCGGGCGCGGCCAGCGCGTCCAGGTGGCCATGCAGCACGCGGTGCTCAACCTGTGCCGGGTGAAGCTCCGTGACCAGCAGCGGCTCGGACACGGGCCCCTGTCGGAGTACCCCAACAAGACCTTCGGCGACGAGGTGCCGCGCTCGGGCAACGCCTCGGGCGGCGGCCAGCCCGGCTGGGCCGTGCGGTGCGCCCCCGGCGGGCCCAACGACTACATCTACGTCATCGTGCAGCCGGTCGGCTGGGCACCGCTCGCCGGGATCATCGGCCGCCCCGAGCTGGCCGACGACCCCGAGTGGGCCACTCCCGAGGCGCGCCTTCCCAACCTCGACAAGATGTTCCAGCTCATCGAGGAGTGGAGCATCACCCGCGACAAGTGGGAGGTCCTCGACCTGCTCAACGCCGCCAACATCCCCTGCGGCCCGATCCTGTCCACCAAGGAGCTGCTGGAGGACGAGAGCCTGCGG
Organism: Streptosporangium sp. G12; assembly: GCF_052983175.1. Classification (NCBI taxonomy): domain Bacteria; kingdom Bacillati; phylum Actinomycetota; class Actinomycetes; order Streptosporangiales; family Streptosporangiaceae; genus Streptosporangium; species Streptosporangium sp. G12. The sequence goes on from NZ_JBRIQO010000004.1 coordinate 404,767, forward strand.
CGGGAGGGCGCGCTGGTCGAGGTCGACCACCCCCAGCGCGGCTCCTTCGTGACGGTCGGCAGCCCGCTGCACCTGTCGGACTCGCCGGTGGACGTCACCGCACCGCCCCTGCTCGGCGAGCACAACACCGAGATCTACGCCGGCCTCGGCCTGTCCGCCGACGAGCTGGCCGAGCTGAAGACGAACGGAGTCATCTGATGGCGCATGACCAGGCCACCGTACGCGAGGTGCTGGACAAGGCCCGTGCCGAGGGCCGCACCGCGCTGACCGCCCCCGAGGGCAGGAGGATCTGCCAGGCGTACGGCATCTCGACCCCGGGTGAGGGGGTGGCGACCTCGGCCGAGGAGGCGGTGTCGCTCGCCGGGGAGATCGGCCTGCCCGTGGTGCTCAAGATCGTGTCCCCCGACATCCTGCACAAGACCGAGGCGGGCGGGGTGCTCGTCGGCCTGGCCGACCTCGACGCGGTGCGCGCCGGCTACGACCGGATCCTGGCCTCCGCGCGCTCGTACGACCCGGAGGCGTCGATCGACGGCGTCCAGGTGCAGGCCATGGTCGGTGCCGGGCACGAGGTGATCATCGGCGCGGTCACCGACCAGACCTTCGGCAAGGTCGTCGCCTTCGGGCTCGGCGGGGTGCTCGTCGAAGTCCTCAAGGACGTGACCTTCCGGCTGGCCCCCCTCTCGGGTGATGATGCACTCGGGATGCTGGACGACATCAGGGCGGCGGAGGTGCTCCGTGGTGTCCGTGGTGCGGAGGCGGCCGACAGGGGGGCGCTGGCGAACATGATCGAGCGGGTCGGCGCGCTCGTCGGGGACTTCCCCGAGATCGCGGAGGTGGACCTGAACCCCGTCTTCGCCACCGCCGACGGGGCCACGGCCGCCGACGTGCGCATCCTCCTCGACGCCGACCCCGTCGCCGCGCCCGCCCGCCTCTCGCGGGAGGAGATCCTCGCCGGGATGAACCGGATCTTCAAGCCGCGCGCCGTCGCGGTGATCGGCGCCTCCGGCGAGACCGGCAAGATCGGCAACTCGGTCATGCGCAACCTGATCAACGGCGGCTACCGGGGCCACATCTACCCGATCAACCCGAAGGCCCCGGAGATCCTCGGGCTGCCCGCCTACCCCAGCATCGCCGACGTGCCGGGCGAGGTCGACGTGGCGGTCTTCGCCATCCCGGCCAAGTTCGTGCCCGCGGCACTGGAGGAGGCCGGGCGCAAGGGGGTGGCGGGAGCCATCATGATCCCCTCCGGGTTCGCCGAGACGGGCAACGTCGAGGGCCAGCAGGAGATCGTCGAGATCGCCCGCAAGCACGGCATGCGGATGCTCGGCCCCAACATCTACGGCTACTACTACACGCCGGAAAACCTGTGCGCCACGTTCTGCACGCCGTACGACGTGAAGGGCGGGGTCGCGCTGACCTCGCAGAGCGGTGGCATCGGCATGGCCATCCTCGGCTTCAGCCGCACCACCGGGATGGGCGTCTCGGCGATCGTCGGGGTCGGCAACAAGGCCGACGTCGACGAGGACGACCTGCTCACCTTCTTCGAGCAGGACGACAACACCAACTGCGTGGCCATGCACCTGGAAGACCTCAAGGACGGGCGCGGGTTCGTCGAGGCCGCCCAGCGGATGGTCGCCAAGAAGCCGGTGATCGTGCTCAAGGCCGGGCGCACCGCGATGGGCGCGCGGGCCGCGGGCTCGCACACCGGAGCGCTGGCCGGCGACGACAAGGTCTACGACGACATCCTCCGCCAGGCGGGCGTCGTGCGGGCCCCGGGCCTCAACGACATGCTCGAGTACGCCAGAGCGCTGCCGCTGATGCCCGCGCCCAAGGGGGAGAACGTCGTCATCATCACCGGGGCGGGCGGCTCGGGAGTGCTGCTCTCCGACGCCTGCGTCGACAACGGACTGACCCTCATGGAGATCCCGCCGGATCTCGACGAGGCCTTCCGCGCCTACATCCCGCCCTTCGGGGCGGCGGGCAACCCCGTCGACATCACCGGTGGCGAACCGCCCAGCACCTACGAGAACACCATCAGGCTGGGCCTGACCGACCCCCGCGTGCACGCGCTGGTGATCGGCTACTGGCACACGATCGTCACCCCGCCGATGGTCTTCGCCGAGCTGGTCGCGCGGGTCGTGGCCGAGGAGCGGGCCAAGGGCAACGACAAGCCCGTGGTCGCCTCGCTGGCCGGTGACACCGAGGTCGAGCAGGCCTGTGACCATCTCTTCGCGAACGGGGTGATCGCCTACCCGTACACCACGGAGAAGCCCGTGGCCGTGCTCGGTGCCAAGTATCGCTGGGCGAGGGCCGCAGGGTTGCTGCGCGGCTGAGCCGCGCCTCATGAGCGAGGGGGCGAATCGGGGCACTCGCAGGATCAACCAACCCCCCAGGAGGTCCGCAGGTGGACACATCGAGAACACCGGCTGCAGCGGAGCCCGGCGAAGCCGCCGCCGCATCCGGCCAGGAAGAAAAAGTATGGCGGGCGGGCGGGCTGGAGCCGATGCCCATACGCACCCTGCCCGACGCTCCCCCGTCGATCCACATCCTCGGGCCGACGGTGTTCCTCGTCGCGCTCGGCGTGGGCATGGGCGAGTCGTACATGTGGCCTCGGCTGGTCCTGCTGTTCGGACCGGAGATCCGGTGGCTGTTCCTCATCGGCGTCACCCTCCAGGCCGTGGTCATGCTGGAGATGGCCCGATACGCCATGGCGACGGGGGAGAGCATCTTCTTCGGCGCCGCCCGGGTCTTCAAGCCCCTGATGTGGTTCTTCTTCGTCGTCGCGATCCTCGTCTACATCTGGCCGGGGCATCTGTCCGCGGGGGCCGCCGCCTTCGAGCAGATCACCGGCGTTCCATGGGTGATCACAGCCGTCGCGGGGCTGATACTCGTCGGCGTCGTCTTCAGCCTGGCGAAGGTGATCTACAACCTGCTGGAGAACGTGCTGTCGATCCTGATCGGCACGCTCGTCGTCGGGACCGCCGTGGTGGCGGCCATGGTCGGCACCTGGGGCGACGTGACGAGCACGGTCACCGGGATGTTCGCCTTCGGCTACCTGCCGCAGCAGGCGCTCTCGGAGGCCTGGTTCCCGGTGATCGTGGGCTCGATCGCCTTCGCCGGACCGTCCGGAATGCAGCAGATGTGGTACACCCTGCACCTGCGTGACTCCGGCGCCGGCATGGGTGCCCACATCCCCGCCGTCCGCGGTCTCCGGCACGCCGGCGAGGAAGAGGCCATGCCCTCGCGCGGCTTCATGTTCGACACCGACAACCCCGAGGAGATGCGCAAGTGGAAGGGGTGGCGGCGCTGGGTCACCTTCGACGCGCTCCTGCTCTTCTGGGGCATCACGATGCTGGTCACCGTCTCCTTCACGGTGATCGCGCAGGCGGCGGCGAGGAACACCCCCGGCGTCCGCGCCGTGATCGAGTCCGGGGAGCGGGAGGCGGCGCTGAACGCGATGGCCGACTCCTTCGCCTCGGCGGGCAGCTCGGTGCTGGGCGGGGTCTTCCTCGGATTCATCGCGCTGATCGGGTTGAACGCCACCCTCGGCCTGTTCGACTCCTTCTCCCGGGGTCAGGCGGACATGAGCTTCCACTTCGTGCGCGGCGCGAAGAAGCTCGGGATGTCCCGCCTGTACGCCGCCTTCCTGTGGGGCGTCATCGCGTTCGGCATCCTGATCCTGCTGTTCGGCCCGGCCGACGGCCCGAGCGGGATTCTCGACACGCTGGCGTTCCTGTCCACGTTCGCCATGGGCGCCTACTGCGTGACGCTCCTGCTGGTGAACAACCGCATGTTGCCCAAACCGATCCGGCCGAAGATCTGGACCAACCTGATCATCGGCTTCGGGGCGGTCTTCTATCTGGGGATGCTGCTCTACAGCCTGTTCGCCTTCGGTGTGGTCGTGGGCTGAGACCGTGCCGATGCGACAAGCTGAACTCGCCCTTCCCGGGGCGCTGATCGGAGCCGTCGCCGGCGCCATGGCCGGGGGGCTGACCCTGCTCGCAGGGCAGCCCGCCGGCTGGGCCGCGATCTCCGCGGTGACGCTGGCCCTTCCCCTGGGCCTCCTCGGGGCCGGATACTCCATTCTGCTCGGCCAGAACCTGTTCAGACCGGGGCTGTTCGCCCCCGCGGGTCTGTACTGGCTGGCCGGCTTCCCCCTGGCCCGGCTGTTCCAGGAGACGATCACCGGCCTGGCCGTCTTCGGTCACGTCAGCCTGCCCGGCGGGGTGGCGGGATTCCTGGCCTACCAGGCCATGGTGAGCCTCGGCTTCGCGATCGGCTTCCTCTGGTTGCACGAGAGGCTCATGCCCCACTGGTTGATGCGCCTGAGAGAGCGCAATCCGCGGGCGCGCGAACTCCTCGCCGCCTACGTCGAGCACGCTGAGGCGCTGTGGCTCGCCAAGGAACGCCGCCGCGCACGGAAAGGAGCGCGTTGAACATTCCCACCTGGGTGTGGCTGGTCACGATCGCCGGCTTCGGCCTCGTACTCGCCATCGACTTCTACCTCGTGGCGCGCAATCCGCGAAAGCCCACGTTCCGCGAGTGCACGTTCTGGGTGATCTTCTACGTGTCGCTCGCCATCGCCTTCGGCGTGGGATTGCTGGTGGTCACGGGGCCGTCGTACGGCGGCGAGTTCTTCGCCGGCTGGATCACCGAGTACTCCCTCAGCGTCGACAACCTGTTCGTCTTCCTGCTGATCATGAGCCGCTTCTCGGTGCCGGACCGCTACCGGCAGAAGGTGCTCCTGATCGGCATCGTCCTGGCACTCGTCATGCGCGGCGCCTTCATCGCCGCCGGGGCGGAGGCGGTGACCCGCTTCGACTGGCTCTTCTACATCTTCGGTGCCTTCCTCATCTACACCGCGTGGAAGCTCATCGGTCATGAGGAGGAGGAGGCGGAGTTCTCCGAGAACATCGCGCTGCGCACGGTCAGGCGGGTCGTTCCCACCACGGAGAACTACCACGGCTCGTCGCTCTCCGTGATGGTCGACGGCCGCCGTGCCGTCACCCCGATGCTGATCGTGATGGTGGCGATCGGGACCACGGACCTGCTGTTCGCCCTCGACTCCATCCCGGCCATCTTCGGGCTGACCAAGGAGCCCTACCTGGTGTTCACCGCCAACGCCTTCGCGCTGATGGGGCTGCGGCAGCTGTTCTTCCTGATCGGCGGGTTGCTCGACCGCCTGGTCTATCTCAGCAAGGGCCTGTCGATCGTCCTGGCCTTCATCGGCGTCAAGCTCATCTTCGAGGCCCTGCACCACGACGGCGTCTCCTGGGCCCCGGAGATCCCCATCCTGGTCTCCCTCGGGGTCATCGTCGGCACGCTGGCCGTCACCACCGTGGCCAGCCTCCTCAAGTCGAGAAGCGACCGCGGTCGCACGCCGGCGGACCAGAACGGCTCCGCGGAGAATCCGGCCGCCGGTTCCACGGACCCGGTGGCCGACCCTCCCGGTTCCTCCGACGCCCTCGACCCCGCCGACCCCGCCGCGAGGCGGAGCGAGGCGCACGCGGACGGCTGAGGCGCGGCCGGCCGTCGCGAGCGGGTGGTCTCCCCGGTGGGGACCTCCCGCTCGCTCATTTGGGAATGTCGATCCCGTCGGTCCGCTGCTCGGTCGCCCAGCGACGCAGATGGCGCTCGGCGTTCTCCGCCGAGCCGTACTTCCGCATGGCCGTCGCGAGGCCGAGCCCCATCATCCGGCCGTCGGCGGAATGGCCCACCGGTGCGGAGATGAGAAAACGGAACCTGTTGAGAAACGCTCTCATCGATCATCACCACCAATTCTTTCTTCAAGTATCTGCCCTGGGTGTTTCACTCAAACGGGCGAGTCGTGAATTCTGTGTCAACTGGCCCGTGAGCTGCTCGAACCATGCGGGAAAGGCCCGGGAGGGGCTGATTCCTTGCGGGTCCGCGCGGGGCGTCCGCGCTTTTCCGGCCGGTACTGATTGGGTGTTACCGGACCGTACGGATTGGCGGGTGCCGATCCACCGGATTATCCGCCGCCGGTTCGTTCGATTCGCCGACGCCGGTCCGCGGAGGTTCGGGTGCCGGTCCGCACGGGTTCCTCCGTGCTTTCCCGGACGTGCTTCTGACGTGCCTCCCCGGACGCGCCCTCCGGGACCGGGACGCGCGAGATCCTCTCGTGCCGGATCAGACCGGCACGAGAGGGGTCGCGGCGATCGGCCCGCACCGGATCGAGCCGGCGCCGAACCCGTACGGGAGGGGATGGCTCGCGCCGGATCGGACCGGCGCGAGCAGGAGGGGAAGGAGTCGTGATCGGCTCGTGCCGGCCCGGGAGGGTCGGCGCGCGCCGAGAGGACGGAGGGTCAGCTCGCGCTGAGTGAGCGCGGGCGCCGGCGGCGGGTGGCGGGCGCGGGCTCCTCCGGCTCGACGGGCTCCGAGGCTCGCTGCTCCAGGTAGGAGGAGCGGGTGTGCTCGGTGTGGTCGCGCATGATCTCCGCGGCCCTGATCTCGTCGCGTGCCTCGATGGCGTTGATCAGCTGGTCGTGCTCCTCCCAGGAGTCCCGGCCGCGCTGGCGGGCCACCGGCGTGTGATACCACCGCACGCGGCGGGAGACCTGCGAGGCCAGCTCGGCCAGCACCGCGTTGCCGGACAGCTCGGTGACCAGCGCGTGCAACTCGGAGTTGGCCGCCACCGAGGTGTCGATGTCGTCCGCCTCCAGGGCCCGGAGCCCGCGCGCGCACACCTCGCGCAGCCGGGCCACGCCCGCGGCGTCCGAGTTGAGCGCGGCCAGCCGCGCCGACTCGGTCTCCAGCAGGGCGCGTACGGCGAGCAGCTGGTCGGCCTCCTGCACGGTCGGCGCGTGGACGAACGCCCCGTGGCCGGGACGGAGATCGACCCAGCCCTCGCCGCTGAGCATCTGCAGTGCCTCGCGGACCGGCTGGCGCGACACGCCGAGCAGCTCGGCGAGCTCGCTCTCCGCGAGGTGCTGGCCGGGACTGAGGCTCCCGTTCACGATGAGTTCCAGGATCGCCTCGAAAACGCTCTCCCGGAGAGTGGTCGGGCGCGGGATCTTGGGCGCCGCTCCCGAGTTCGCCAGTTCCGACCGCACCATGTCTCTTCAGCTCCAGGATGAGAAAATATGGCGGCCCCTCGTCCGGCCAGCCCATTGTCTGTTGTCGACTGCCTACAGTATACAGTTTCGGACAGGGTGTCCGTGGTGAGCCTGATCACATCATCGCTCATCCGGGAAGCGTGACCGGATGGCCGGGCTGGCGCAGCGTGGCGCTGAGGGCCGCGGCGGCCAGCACCAGGCCCGCGGCGAGGAAGAACGCCGCGGCGTGGCCGGAAGAGGTCAGGGCCCAAGCGGTGAGGCCGACCCCGACGAGCCCGGCGACCGCCTTCGCACTGTAGACCACGCCGTGGATCGAGGCGGTGTGCCTCTCGCCGAAGTATTCGCGGACCAGGCTGGCGATGAGCGGGTAGAACGCGCCCCCGCCCAGGCCGGCGGGCACCGTCGCCACCAGGATCATGACGGCCGATCCGGTCACCGCCCCCCAGGCCAGCAGCAGCTGCCCCAGGCAGAGCAGGGCCAGCACGGCGCTGAGCGTGCGCCCCCGCCCGGTCACCTCGGCGGCGAGCACGGCACAGGCGCGTCCCACGCCGTTGAGCACCAGGAGCAGGGCCACCGCCGCCCAGGGGAAGAGGCCGCCGAAGGTCGCCAGCGCGACCACGTCGAAGATGGAGACCGCTCCCGCGCAGACCAGGATCGACACCAGGGTGGGGAGTGAGCCCGTCCGCAGCGCCTGGCTCAGGGAGAACTGGCGTACGGCCCGAGGCTCCCTGCGCAGCGCGGTCCGGTCGTCGGCCCAGGCGCGCGGGTCGATGTGGGCGGGCCACCAGTGCGGCGGCGGCAGGCGGACGAAGGTCGCCGCCAGGCCCACCGTGACCAGTGCGACGACCGCCGCCACGGCGAACAGCGGCTGGAGCGCGCTCCCCGTGTTCCCCGTGTTCCCCGCGGCCCCGTAGAGGCCAGCCGCCACCGCGAGCGGGGCCGTGCCGTAGGCGAAGGCGCCGGTGGTGAAGCCCACCTTCGCGGCCGGGCGCTCGGGGTACCAGCGGGCGACGGCCTCGGTGCACGAGCCGTACACCAGGCCGGCGCCCACGCCGCCGAGCAGGGCGTAGCCGGCGAGGACCGTGGGGAGGTCGCGGGCGAAGGCCGTCGTGAGCAGCGCCGCGGCGCTGAGCGGTGCGCCGGCCCACAGCGCGACGCGGATCCCGAGCGCGCCGCGCCGCAGCAGCAGGACGGTGGGCAGGGCGACGGCGGCCTGGCAGACGATCCAGACGGCCAGTGGCGCCAGGGCCGAGGCGAGCGGCCAGCCGCGCGCCTGCGCCAGGGCGGGCACCGCCGCCGCGTAGCCGTACTGCATTGCGCCGATGGAGGCCATGGCGGCCCAGGGGAGCCAGAACATCCACGACCGGGGACGGTTGATCAGATCCTGCGGGGTGTCGCCGACGAGGTAATCGCGTCCCCGCCAGTCTCGTACGAGCTGCGTCTTCTCCATACCGTATGGAATATCCGTCACCGGAGTCCCTGTCGAGGCCTGGACGGCTAGATTTCCATACGGTATACCGTCTACAAGAACCGTATCCAGGGAGGTCGCGTGGACCTGTTCGAATACGAGGCGAAGAAGCTCTTCGCGCGGCACGGGGTCCCCGTCCCCACCGGCGAGGTCGTGGCCACTCCCGAGGGCGCCCGCGCGATCGCGGCCGGCCTCGGGGTCCCGGTGGTCATCAAGGCTCAGGTGAAGACCGGCGGACGGGGAAAGGCCGGGGGCGTGCGGCCCGCCCCGGGCCCCGACTCCGCCGAGCAGGAGGCCCGGCAGATCCTCGGCATGGACATCAAGGGCCACATCGCCGAGACCGTGCTCGTGGAGACGGCCACGATCCCGGTCGAGGAGTACTACGTCGCCTACCTCGTCGACCGGGCCAACCGGTGTTTCCTCGCCATGGCCTCCGTCCACGGCGGCATGGACATCGAGGAGGTGGCCGCGACCCGGCCCGAGGCACTGGTCAAGATGCCGATCGACCCACTGACCGGGATCGACGAGGACGCCGCGCGCGAGCTGGTGGCCCGGGCGGGCTTCCCCCCAGATCTCCAGGGCGCGGTGGCCGAGGTGCTGGTCCGCCTCTGGCGGGTCATGGTGGAGGAGGACGCCCTGCTGGTCGAGGTCAACCCCCTGGTGTGGACGGCGGGAAGCGCGATCCTCGCCCTCGACGGCAAGGTCAGCCTCGACGAGGGCGCGGCCTTCCGCCACGAGCACGCGGCCCTGGCCGCCGGGCCCGGCGACGGCGGCCTCGAGGCGCGGGCCAGGGCCAAGGGCCTCAACTACGTCAAGCTCGACGGCCGCGTCGGGGTCGTCGGCAACGGCGCGGGGCTGGTGATGAGCACCCTCGACGTCGTCGCCCAGGCCGGGGAGCGCTTCGGCGGGGTCCGCCCGGCCAACTTCCTCGACATCGGCGGCGGGGCGTCCGCGCAGGTCATGGCGAACAGCCTGGAGATCATCCTCTCCGACCCCGACGTCAGGTCGGTCCTCGTCAACGTCTTCGGCGGCATCACCGCCTGCGACGCGGTGGCCGACGGCATCGTCTCCGCGCTCGGGCTGCTCGGCGACCGCGGCCTGAGCCGCCCCATCGTCGTGAGGCTCGACGGCAACAACGCCGAGGAGGGCCGCCGGATCCTCACCGAGGCCGGACACCCCGCGATCCGCCAGGTCACCACCATGGACGGCGCCGCCGAGGAGGCGGCCAGGCTCGCCGCGGCATGAGCGGGCCGACCATCGGACACGGCGAGCCCGCCGGTCCCGCCCACGGAGGGCACGTGAGCACGGAGAGGGAGTGGCAAGCATGGCGATCTTCTTGACAGGCCACAGCAAGGTGGTCGTGCAGGGCATGACCGGCGCGGAGGGAAGACGGCACACCGCCAGGATGCTCGCGGCGGGCACCGACGTGGTCGCCGGTGTCACGCCCGGCAAGGGCGGCGGCACGGTCGACTTCGCCGAGCGGGACGTGCCGGTGTTCGGCACGGTCGCCGAGGCGATCACCCGGACGGGGGCGGACGTCTCGGTGGTCTTCGTGCCGCCGAGGTTCGCCAAGGCCGCGGTCATCGAGGCCGTCGACGCGGGGATCGGCCTCTGCGTGGTCATCACCGAGGGCATCCCCGTCCACGACACGCTGGCCTTCTGGGCGCACGCCCGGGCGGCGGGCGGCAGGACCCGGATCATCGGCCCCAACTGCCCGGGGCTGATCAGTCCCGGCGCCTCCAACGCGGGGATCATCCCGGCCGACATCACCAGCGCCGGCCGCATCGGCCTGGTCTCGAAGTCGGG